>CAZVLY010000228.1:3256-7707 GCA_964628175.1 uncultured Piscinibacter sp.
GGGTGGGACTGGGCCGAGTTCCTGCTCGTGCAGGTGATCTTCGGCAGCGCCTGGGCGACGCTCGCGGCGGGCGTCGAGACGCAGTTCGCGCCGGTGCCCATTCACTGGACGCCCTGGGTGGTCGCGGCGCTGGCCTACGTCGCCATCGGCCCCTCGCTGATCGCCTACCGCGCCTGGGGCCTGGGCGTGTCCACCGTCGGGCCGGCGATCGCGGCCTTCTTCAGCAACCTCACGCCGGTGTTCGCCGGTGTGCTCTCGGCCGCGCTGCTCGGCGAGGCGCCGAGCTGGTACCACGGCGCCTCGTTCGTGCTGATCGCCGCGGGTATCGTCGTGTCGTCCCTGCCGCGCCGGGCCTGATCAGAAGGTGCCCGGGTAGGCGCCGCCGTCGAGCAGGATGTTCTGGCCGGTGAGGTAGCTCGCCTGCGCGCTGCAGAGGAAGGCGCAGAACGCGCCGAACTCCGCCGAGGTGCCGAAGCGTCCGGCCGGCACGGTGGCGCGGCGTTTCTCGAGCACCGCGTCGATGCTCTGCCCGCTCTTCGCCGCCAGGCCCTGCATGGTGGTGCGGATGCGGTCGGTGTCGAACACGCCGGGCAGCAGGTTGTTCACCGTCACATTCGCCGAGGCGAGGCGCGGTTGACGGGCCAGGCCGGCGATGAAGCCGGTGAGCCCGCTGCGTGCGCCGTTGGACAGGCCGAGCACGTCGATCGGCGCCTTCACCGCGCCCGAGGTGATGTTGACCACGCGGCCGAAGCCGCGCGTGGCCATGCCGTCCACCGTCGCCTTGATCAGCTCGATGGGCGTGAGCATGTTGGCGTCCACCGCCTTGATCCAGGCCTCGCGGTCCCAGTCGCGGAAGTCGCCCGGCGGCGGGCCGCCGGCGTTGTTGACGAGGATGTCGACCTGCGGGCAGGCCGCGAGCGCCGCGGCGCGAGCGGCCGGCGTGGTGATGTCGCCGGCCACCGCGACCACCTTTACGTTCGGGTAGGCGGCGCGCAGTTCTGCGGCGGTGGCATTGAGCGCCTCCTCGCCACGCGCGGTGATCACCACGTTCACGCCCTCGGCGGCCAGCGCCTGCGCGCAGCCCTTGCCGAGGCCCTTGCTGGCGGCGCACACCAGCGCCCAGCGTCCTGCGATGCCCAGATCCATGTCGTGTCTCCTTCGAAGAATTCAGCGCGGCGTCAACGCCAGCGCGCCAGCATCCACACGCCGCCGAGTACCAGCAGCGTGCCGGCGGCCACCCAGGCCGTGAAGGGCTCGCCGAGCAGCAGCACGCCCATCAGGATGGTCGACATCGGGCCGAGCATGCCGGTCTGCGCAGTGAGCGTCGAGCCCACGCGCTCGATGGCCATCATCACCATCAGCACCGGCGCGAAGGTGCACAGCGTGGCATTGAGCACCGACAGCCAGATCACCTGCGGCGCCACCTCGGTGGCCGCCGAGATCGGCCGCAGGATCAGGAACTGCGCGATGCAGAACACGCAGGCCACGCTGGTGGCCAGGCCGGTCAGGCGCAGCGAGCCCAGGCGCTGGACCACCTCGCCGCTGTAGACGAGGTAGATCGCGTAACTCAGCGCGCTGCCGAACACCAGCGCCGCGCCGAGCACCACGTCGGGCCCGGCGATCTGCAGTTCGTGGCCGAACACCAGCAGCACGCCGGCATAGCTGACCGCCAGCGCGATCAGCTGCCGCCCCGTGGCGCGGCGCCCGAACAGCACCCAGCCGAGCAGCAGCACCATGGTGGGGTTGAGGTAGAGCACCAGGCGCTCGAAGCTGGCCGTCACGTAGGCAAGGCCGGCGAAGTCGAGGAAGCTCGCGAGGTAGTAGCCGCTGAAACCCAGCCCGAGGATCGCCAGCTGGTCACGGCGCGCCAGCGGCGGCTTGCCGCGGCCGGCCCACCACGCGAGCAGCAGGAACAGCGGCATCGCGAACAGCATGCGGAACATGATCAGCGTGACCGCGTCGACGCCGTGCCGGTAGGCCAGCTTGACGATGATCGCCTTGCCCGAGAAGGCGATCGCGCCCATCGAGGCGAGCGCCAGGCCCGGCAGCACGGACGCGGGGGGCTTGTCGGCTGCGAGCGAGGGGGAACTCATGTCCCGAACGATTCTACGGGCCGCCCCGTGGCATGCAGCCGCAGGGTCAGCGGGGAATGACGGCGGTGACCTCGATCTCCACCTTGGCGCGGTCCTCCATCAGCGCGCTGACCTGCACTGCGCTCATCGCCGCGTGGTACACGCCGATCAGCTCGCGGAACACCGCGCCGATCTCGCGGCCGCGCGACAGGTACTCGCGCTTGTCGGTCACGTACCAGGTCATGCGCACGATGTGCTCGGGTTTCGCGCCGGCCTCGGCGAGCACGGCCACGATGTTGGCCAGCGCCTGCCGCGTCTGCGCGACGAAGTCGTCGCTTTCGAAGCGGCACTGGCCGTTCCAGCCGATCTGGCCGGCGACGAACACCAGGCGGCCTTCGGCGGCGACGCCGTTCGAATAGCCCTTGGGCTTGTCCCAGGCGGCGGGTTGGAGGACTTGCATCATGTTCCTTGGCGAAGTCGGAAGCGCTGCAACTTGCCGGTCTCGGTGCGCGGCAGCGTGGTGCGGAACTCGATGGCCCGCGGGTACTTGTAGGGCGCGACGCTCTGCTTGACGAAGTCCTGCAGCTCGCGCACCAGCGTGTCGGAGGGCTCGATCCCGGGCCGCAGCACGACGAAGGCCTTGACGATCTGGCCACGCTCGGCGTCGGCCACCCCGATCACGCCGCACTCGGCCACCTTGGGGTGCAGCAGCAGCGTGCTCTCCACCTCCGGGCCGGCGATGTTGTAGCCGCCGCTGATGATCATGTCGTCGGTGCGCGCCTGGTAGACGAAGTTGCCGTCCTGATCGACCAGGTAGGCGTCGCCGGTGAGGTTCCAGCCGTTCTGGACGTACTGGCCCTGGCGGTCGTCGCCACCGAAGGTCAGGTAGCGGCAGCCGGTCGGGCCCTTCACCGCGAGCCGGCCGACCTGGCCGCGCGGCAAGGGCTGGCCCTCGTCGTCGAGCACGCAGGCCACGTAGCCGGGCACCGGCGTGCCGGTGGCACCCGGCTTCGCATGCGCCTCGTCGTGCGAGATGAAGATGTGCAGCAGCTCGGTGGAGCCGATGCCGTCGATCATCTCGATGCCGCTGGCGTCCTTCCAGAGCTGGCGCGTCGCCGCGGGCAGCGTCTCGCCGGCGCTGACGCAATGCTTCAGCGACGACAGGTCGTGGCCGCCCAGCTGCGGCGCCATCGCGCGGTAGGAGGTCGGCGCGGTGAAGCACACCGTGGCGCGGTACGAGGCGATCGCCGCCGGCAGCGCGGTCGGCGAAGCGTTCTCCAGCAGAACGGTCGAGGCACCGACCGACAGCGGGAACAGCAGCAGACCGCCCAGACCGAAGGTGAAGGCCAGCGGCGGGCTGCCGATGAAGACGTCGTCATGCGTCGGCCGCAGCACGTGCTTGGGCCAGCAGGCGCAGGCGGCCATCACGTCGCGGTGGAAATGCATCGTGCCCTTGGGCTGGCCGGTGGTGCCCGAGGTGAAGGCAATGATGCAGGTGTCGTCCTGCGCGGTGTTCACCGTCTCGAAGCTGGCTGGCTTGCCCGCCGCACGCGCATCGAGCCCGCCGGCGTCGGGCGTGTGGAAGTGCAGCACCTGCGTCATCGTCGGGCAGTTCGGTTGTGCGAGCGCCAGCTCCTCGGCCAGGCGCGCATCGCACAACGCGTGGCTCACCTGCGCCTTGACGACGATCTGCGTCAGCTCCTTGGCGCGCAGCAAGGGCATGCTGCCCACCGCGATGCCACCTGCCTTGACGACAGCGAACCAGCACGCCGCCAGCATCGGCGAGTTGGCGCCGCGCAGCAGCACGCGGTTGCCGGGCACCAGGCCCAGGTCCTCGACGAGCACGCGGGCGATGCGATTCGCCTGCGCCTGCAGGTCGGCATAGGTCCAACGGATCCCCTGGCCCTGGATGCACAGCCGATCGCCATGCCCGCTCGCCACCCAGCGGTCCAGCAGTTCGCTCGCGCAGTTGAGCTGCGCGGGGAACTGCAGGTCCGGCGAGTCGAACAGGAACTCCGGCCACTGATCGCGTGGCGGCAGGTGGTCGGCGGCGAAGGTGTCCACATGCGCGGTCGCCATGTCAGGCCTCCTTCAACAGGTCCTTGCCGATGATCAGCTGCTGCACCTCGGTCGCGCCCTCGTAGATGCGCAGCGAGCGGATCTCGCGGTACAGCGACTCGACCACGTTGCCGCTGACCACGCCGGCCCCGCCCCACAGCTGCACCGCCGCGTCGATGACCTGCTGCGCGCCTTCGGTGGCGGCCATCTTGGCCATCGCCGCCTCGCGCGTCGCGATGCGGCCCTGGTCGCGCTGCCAGGCGGCGCGGTAGGTGAGCAGCGCGGCGCTGTCGATGGTGGTGGCCATCTGCGCCAGCTTCG
>CAZVLY010000229.1:0-7703 GCA_964628175.1 uncultured Piscinibacter sp.
AAGCGGCTGGACGCGATCCAGAACTTCGGCGCGATGGACGTGCTGTGCACCGACAAGACCGGCACGCTGACGCAGGACCGCATCGCGCTGGCGCGCCACAGCGACACCTTCGGCAACGAGTCGGCCCAGGTGCTGGAGCTGGCCTACCTGAACAGCCACTTCCAGACCGGCCTGCGCAACCTGCTCGACGCCGCCGTGCTGACGCACGTGGAGCTGCACCCGCGGCTGGGCGTGGCGGAGAACTTCCGCAAGCTCGACGAGGTGCCGTTCGACTTCCAGCGCCGACGCATGTCGGTGGTGGTGGAGCGCGCCGACGGCACGCGGCTGCTGATCTGCAAGGGCGCGGTCGAGGAGGTCACCGCCGTGTGCAGTGCAGCGCGCCGTGACGGCGCCGAGGTGCCGCTGGACGACGCGCTGCGCGAACGGGTGCGCGCCGTCACCGAGGGGCTCAACCGCGAGGGCCTGCGCGTGGTCGCGGTGGCGGTGCGCGAGTTCCCGCCCGGGGACGAACCCTTCGGCGTGGCCAGCGAGAGCGGCCTGACGCTGGTCGGGCACATCGCCTTCCTCGACCCGGCGAAAGACTCCGCCGCGCCGGCCGTGGCGGCGCTGGCGGCGCGCGGCGTGGCGGTCAAGGTGCTGACCGGCGACAACCTCGAGGTCACGCTGAAGGTCTGCCGCGAGGTCGGCATCGCCGTGGCCGGCACGCTGCAGGGCCACGACATCGAGCATCTGGACGACGCGCAGCTGGCCGCCGCGGTGGAAACCACCACCGTGTTCGCCAAGCTCAACCCGCTGCACAAGGAGCGCATCGTGCGCGCGCTGCGCGCCAACGGCCACGTCACCGGCTTCCTCGGCGACGGCATCAACGATGCGGCCGCGCTGCACGCCGCCGACGTGGGCATCTCGGTGGACTCCGGCGTGGACATCGCCAAGGAGGCCGCCGACATCATCCTGCTCGAGAAGAGCCTGGCGGTGCTCGAGGCGGGCGTGATCGAGGGGCGCCGCACCTTCGTCAACATGCTCAAGTACATCCGCATCACCGCCAGCTCGAATTTCGGCAACGTGCTGTCGGTGCTGGTGGCCGGCGCCTTCCTGCCCTTCCTGCCGATGCTGCCGATCCACCTGCTGGTGCAGAACCTGCTGTACGACCTGGCGCAGACGGCCATCCCCTTCGACAACGTCGACGAGGAGGCGCTGCGCACGCCGCAGCACTGGGGCCCGCACGACCTGCTGCGCTTCATGCTGCATTTCGGGCCGGTCAGCTCGGCCTTCGACGTGATCACTTTCGGCGTGCTGTGGCTGGTGTTCCAGGCGCAGACGCCGGCGCTGCAGTCGCTGTTCCAGAGCGGCTGGTTCGTCGAGGGCCTGCTGTCGCAGACGCTGGCGGTGTTCCTGCTGCGCAGCCGCGCCCTGCCCTTCCTGCGCAGCCGGCCTGCCGTGCCGCTGTTGGCCGCCGGCGTGCTGGTCGCCGGGGCCGCCTTGTGGCTGCCGGCCAGCCCGCTGGCCGGCGCGCTGCAGATGCACGCGCTGCCGCCGGCGTGGTTCGGCTGGCTGGCCGCCCTGCTGCTGGCCTACGCCGCCTGTGTGGAGGCGATGAAACACCGCTTCACGCGCCGATTCGGCTGGCGCTGAACCGCCCATAATGATCGCTTCATGACGCAGTCCCTGACCGAACTGGCGCCCGGCGGCCCCCGCCTGTCCCCCATCGTGGCGGGCGCCTGGCGGATGGCGGACTGGCAATGGAGCGCGCAGCAGCGGCTGCGCTGGATCGAGCAGTGCGCCGAGCTCGGCGTGACCAGCTTCGACCACGCCGACATCTACGGCGGCTACGCCGTCGAGGGCCTGTTCGGCGAGGCGCTGGCGCTCGCCCCGGCGCTGCGCGAGCGGCTGCAGCTGGTCGGCAAGTGCGGCATCAAGCTGGTCGCCCCGGCGCGCCCGGCGCATCGCCTCAAGCACTACGACAGCTCGGCGGCCCACATCGCGGCCAGCGTGGAGGCCTCGCTGCGCGCGCTGCGCACCGACCGGCTCGATCTGCTGCTGATCCACCGCCCCGACCCGCTGCTGGACGCCGACGAAGTGGCCCGCGCCTTCGAGTCGCTGCGCGCGGCGGGCAAGGTGCGGCACTTCGGCGTGTCGAACTTCGCGCCGGGGCAGTTCGAGTTGCTGGCCAGCCGATTCCCGCTCGCCACCAACCAGATCGAACTGCACCCGCTGCAGCGTGCGCCGCTGACCGACGGCACGCTCGACCAGCTGCAGCGCCTGCGCATCCGGCCGATGATCTGGTCGCCGCTGGCCGGCGGTGCCCTGCTCGCCGGCGGCGGCGAGACCGAGCGCCGCGTGCAGGCTGCGCTCGGCCGCATCGGCGAGCGGCTCGGCGCCAGCGCCGCCAGCGTCGCTTTCGCCTGGCTGCTGCGCCACCCGAGCCGGCCGCTGCCGGTGGCGGGATCGCGCCGCATCGAGGCACTGCGCGAGGCCATCGCCGCGCTGCGCATCACGCTGGACGCGCAGGACTGGACCGAGGTCTGGCAGGCCGCCGCCGGGCATGAAGTCGCCTGAGCCGATCGCGCGCATGCTGCCGACCGCCACCCCGTCCGAGGCCATCGAGACGCCTCCGCTGCAAGCGCTGTGGGTCATCGCGGGCACCGCACTGGCCTACCTGCTGGTCGGCTTGGCCGCGCTGCAGCTGGCGATCCCGCCGAGCTACGCCTCGCCGCTCTACCCCGCCGCCGGCATCGCCTTCGCCGCCGTGCTGGTGTTCGGCCGCGTCGCGGTGCCCGGCGTGGTGCTGGGCGCCTTCGGCGTGAACCTGTCGCTGAGCGCGCTGCGCGGCAACCTGGACCTCTCGGCGCTGGGCGTGCCGATGCTGATCGCGCTGGGCGCCGGCCTGCAGGCCTGGCTGGGCGCCTGGCTGGTGCGCCGCCACGCGCGCCACCCGCAGGCGATCGACGAGCCGCGCGACGTGGCGGTGCTGTTCGGCATGGGCGGCCTGCTGGCCTGCATGACCGCCGCGAGCATCGCCACCGGCAGCCTGGTGGCCAGTGGCACGGTGCCGATCGCACAGGCGCCGTTGACCTGGATCACCTGGTGGGCCGGCGACACCTTCGGCGTGCTCATCGGCGCGCCGATCGTGCTCACCTTGATCGGCCGCCCGCGTGCCGACTGGGCGGCACGCCGCCTCATCGTCGGCCTCACTTTGGCGCTGGTGACCCTGGTCACGGCGCTGGCCATCGCGCAAGTGGCGCGCTGGGACGACGAGCGCCTGCGCAACGCCTTCAACCGCGACGCCAACCACGCCGCCACCGTGCTCGAGACGCGGCTGCAAGAGCCGCTGATGGCGCTGGAGGCGCTGCGCGGCGTGTTCATCGCATCCGAGGACGTCAGCCGCGACGAGATGCGCCGCGCCAGCAGCGCCTGGCTGGCCGCGGGCCGAATCGCCGCGATGGGCTGGTACGAGGCGATGGACCGCGCCGCCGTGCCGGCCTTCGAGGCGCGCGTGCGCGCCGAGGGGCTGCCGCAGTTCCGCGTCTTCGAGCGCTCCGATGCCCCGCCGCCGGCCGCGCGAGAGCAGGTCGTGGCGATGCGTTTCGTCGAGCCGATGCAGGGCAATGCCGCTGCACTGGGCCTGAACATGATGTCGATCCCGGCATCGCGGCTGGCGGTGACGACGAGCCACCGCGACGACGTGCCCGTCGCCAGCGCGGCTTTCCAGCTGACGCAGCACCTGCCGGGAGCCGACCGCACCGGCGTGGTCGTCTACCGCGCCATCTACGCGCAAACCGACGCGGGCGATGCGCAGCACCGGCCGCCGCTGAGCGGCGTGCTGTTCGTGACCCTGCGCCCCGGGCCGCTGCTCGAGTCGATGGCCGGGGACCTGCCGGCCTACCTGCGCCTGTGCCTCGTCGACACCGACCCGAGCGCGCCGATCCGCCACCTGGCCGGCGCCGCGGGCTGCGAGCAGCAGGCGGCCCACGGCCTGACGCACCGGCGTGAACTGAATTTCGCCGGCCGCCGGTGGGAGCTGCGCACCCACGCCCTGCCGAACGATGTGCCGGAAGGCCAAGGGGTGAACGCCTGGCTGTTCTCGCTGGTCGGCCTGCTCGGCGCGGCGATGCTGGGGGCGCTGCTGCTGGTGATCAGCGGGCGTGCGCGGCGCATCGAGGGGGCGGTGCGCGAGCGCACGGCGGCGCTCGAAGCCGAGGTGCACGAACGCGAACGCGCCCAGGCGGCGCTGCGCGACAGCGAGCAGCGTTTCCGCAACATCCTCAACACGGTGCCGATCGGGATCATCTACACGGACCTGCGCGGCAACGTGAAGCAGACCAATCCGCGCTTCTGCGAGCTCACCGGCTACAGCGACGACGAGCTGCTGACCATGACCTCGGCGCAGTACACCCACCCGGACGACGTGGCGCAGGACGTCGAGCTGTCCAGCCAGCTGGTCAGCGGCGAGATCCCGATGTACCGGCGCCAGAAGCGCTACATCACCAAGGACGGCCAGACGCTGTGGGTGCAGGCGACGGTGACGCTGCTGCGCGACGAGTTCGGCCAGGCCCGGCGCATCGTCGGCGTGGTCGAGGACATCGGCGAGCACCTGCGCCTGCAGGAGGCCGAGACGGCACGCGAGCGCGCCGAGGCAGCGAACCGCGCCAAGAGCGAATTCCTCTCGCGCATGAGCCACGAGCTGCGCACGCCGCTGAACGCCATGCTCGGCTTCGCGCAGCTGCTCGAGCTCGATCGCCGCCAGCCGCTGTCGCCCGACCAGCGGCCCTGGGTGGGCCAGATCCAGCAAGCCGGCTGGCACCTGCTGGAGATGATCAACGACGTGCTCGATCTCTCGCGCATCGAGTCGGGCAACCTGAAGCTGCAGATCGAGCCGGTCAACCTGCCCGAGCTGCTGGCGGCGAGCCTGGCGATGGTCGACGCCGAGGTCAAGCGGCGCGGCCTGCGCATCACCACCGAACTGGCCGACGGCACCGGCGTGCTGCTGGGCGACACCACCCGCGTCAAGCAGGTGCTCGTGAACCTGCTGAGCAACGCGGTGAAGTACAACACCGACGGTGGGCGCGTGCACATCGCCAGCCGGCTGCGGCCGCACGACATGGTGGAGATCGCCGTCACCGACACCGGCCTGGGCATGACGGCCGAGCAGCTCGGCGAGCTGTTCCAGCCCTTCAACCGCCTCGGCCGCGAACGTTCGTCGCAAGAGGGCACCGGCATCGGCCTGGTCATCAGCCAGCGCCTGGCCGAACTGATGGGCGGCTCGCTGCGCGCGCGCAGCATCGCCGGCGAAGGCTCGTCCTTCATCCTCGCGCTGCCCTGCGCCGTCGAGCCCGACACGGTGCCGTCGAACCTGGATCCGCTGATCACCTCGACCGCCGAGTACCACCGGCGCATCGTCCACTACGTCGAAGACAACGAGACCAACGTCGAAGTGATGCGGGGCATCCTGGCGCAGCGGCCGCAGGTGCAGATGGAGGTGTCGATGAACGGGCTGGATGGCCTGCGCGCGATCCGCGCGCAGTCGCCCGACCTGGTGCTGCTGGACATGCACCTGCCCGACCTGTCGGGCCTGGAGCTGCTGGCGCGCCTGAAGGCCGATCCGGCCACCGCCGACATCCCGGTGGTGGTGGTCTCCGCCGACGCCACCGCGCAGCAGATCGACGCCGCGCTGCAGGCCGGCGCCAGCCTGTACCTGACCAAGCCGGTGAGCGTGTCGGAGCTGCTCGCGGTGGTCGACGAGGTGCTCGAACGCAGCCAGACGCGCTTCGGCTGAAGCGCGACGCTACCAGCGCGCGCCGAAGCTGCTGCGCAATTCTTCGATCTGCGCCTCGCTCAACGGCGCGACCTCGCCGCGCGACAGCAGCCACAGCTTCGCGGTCTCTTCCAGTTCCTCCAGCGTCGCCATCGCTTCGGCCGGGCTCTCGTGCCATACGTTGGGGCCCAGGCGCTCCAGCATCACCGCGCGGATCGGCCTGCCGGCTGCCCGCGCGGCGGCGATGCGCGCGGCAACCTGCTCGGCCGCCTCGGCCGCACCCGGCCGGTGGTACGGGATCAGCGGCACGTGGCCGACCTTCATCACGTAGTAGGGCGTGATCGGCGGCACGATGTCGTCGGCCTGCCAGACGCCCTGGAGCGTCAGCGCCACCAGGTGCGTCGAATGGGTGTGGATCACGCAGCGCGCCGTGTCGTCGGCGGCGTAGATGCGGCGGTGCAGCGCCAGCGTCTTGCTGGCCCGGTCGCCGTCGAGCTGTCGACCCTCGGCATCGAGCTTCGCCAGCCTCGCCGGATCGAGCCGGCCGAGGCAGGCGTCGGTGGGCGTGATCAGAAAGCCGTCGGGCAGCCGCACGCTGATGTTGCCGGCGCTGGCATGCACGTAGCCGCGCGCATACAGGCTCGCGCCGACGCGGCAGATCTCCTCGCGCAGCGCGGCTTCGCTGCTCATCGAAGCACCTCGAAGGACTTGTCGAAGAAATCCGTCGTGCCAAAGTTGCCCGACTTCAGCGCCAGGTGCAGCGGCCGGCCGTCGCCGGTGGCCGCATGGCACCAGGGTACGCCGGGGTCGATCTGCGCACCGATGCGCAGGCTGCGCACGCCCAGCGCCTGCACGCAGGCGCCGGAGGTCTCGCCACCGGCCACCACCAGCTGGCCGGTGCCACGCTGCACCAGGCCGGCGGCCACTCGGGCCAGCGCCTGCTCGACGAGCGTGCCGGCCTTCTCCACGCCCAGCCGGGCCTGCACGGCCTTGACCGCCTCGGGCTGCGCGGTGGCGTAGACGAGCAGCGGCTCGCTGCCCAGCTGCGGAGCGGCCCAATCCAGCGCCTGCGCGGCCAGGTCGGCGCCTTCGGCCAGACGCAGCGGGTCGATCGCGAAGCCGCGCCCGGGATGGCGGCCGAGAAAGGCCGCGACCTGCGCGTTCGACGCCGTCGAGCAGCTTCCCGACACGATGGCGCGCGCGCCTTGCGGCGCAGGCAGCTCGGCCGCGCCGGCGCTGGGCGCCAGGCCGAAGTTGGCCGGCAGACCGATCGCCACGCCGGAGCCGGCGGTCAGCAGCGGCAGCGTCGCGAAGGCGCGGCCCATCGCGTGCAGGTCGGCGTCGTCGAGCGCGTCGACGATGGCGATGCCCACGCCGGCGTCGCGCAGCTCGCGCATGCGCTGCGCGATGGCCTCGCTGCCGCGGCGCACCACGGCCTGCTCGATCAGCCCGACGCGGCGCCGGCTCTGCCGTTGCATCACGCGCACCAGGCTCGGGTCCGTCATCGGCGTCAGCGGGTGCTCGCGCATGCTGCCTTCGCTGAGCAGCACATCGCCGGTGAACAGGTAGCCCTTGTAGACGGTGCGGCCGTTGGCCGGGAACGCCGGGCAGGCGATCGTGAAGTCGCAGCCCAGCGCGTCCATCAGGGCCTCGGTGACCGGGCCGATGTTGCCGCGGTCGGTGGAATCGAAAGTCGAGCAGACCTTGAAGTAGATCTGCTGGGCACCCTGCGCGCGCAGCCAATGCAATGCCGCCAGCGACTGCGCCACCGCCTCGGCGGCCGGGATGGTGCGCGACTTGAGTGCCACCACCACGGCATCGGCGCCGCCGTCCGGCGCGTCGCCGCTGGGGACCCCGATGGCCTGCACCGTGCGCATTCCCGAGCGCACCAGGTTGTTGGCGAGGTCGGTGGCCCCGGTGAAATCGTCGGCGATGCAGCCCAGCTTCATGC
>CAZVLY010000230.1:0-7687 GCA_964628175.1 uncultured Piscinibacter sp.
TCCTGACGCACCAGCGCGCGGCCGGCATCAACGGCCTGTCGGCGCGCACGCTGCGTGCCCTGTACAACTCGCGCGACCAGATGGGCGCGGATTTCCGCAGCGACCCGGCCAACCGCGCGACCTTCATGCAGATCCTGCAGGAACCCGAGGGCCAGACGCACGCCTTCCGGCTGATGAACCAGACCTCGGTGCTGGGCCGCTACCTGTGGGTGTTCCGCCGCATCGTCGGGCAGATGCAGCACGACCTGTTCCACGTCTACACCGTGGACCAGCACATCCTGATGGTGCTGCGCAACGTGCGGCGCTTCTTCATCCCCGAGCACGCCCATGAGTACCCCTTCTGCACCCAGCTCGCGCTCACCTGGGACAAGCCCTGGGTGCTCTACGTGGCCGCCCTGTTCCACGACGTGGCCAAGGGCCGCGGCGGCGACCACTCCGAGCTCGGCGCCACCGAGGTGCGGCGCTTCTGCCGCGACCATGGCATCGGCCGCGACGATGCGGCGCTGATCGAGTTCCTCGTGCGCGAGCACCTGCGCATGTCGCGCATCGCGCAGAAGGAAGACCTCTCCGACCCCGACGTCATCGAGGACTTCGCCCGCCGCGTCGGCACGCCGCGTTACCTGACCGGGCTGTACCTGCTGACCGTGGCCGACATCCGCGGCACCAGCCCGAAGGTCTGGAACGCCTGGAAGGGCAAGCTGCTCGAGGACCTGTACCGCCAGACGCTGCGCGCGCTGGGCGGCGCCAAGCCGAACCTCGACGCCGAGATCGAGGCGCGCAAGGAAGAGGCGCGCCACCTGCTGAACCTGCATTCGATGCTGCCCGACACCGAAGGGCCGCTGTGGAAGACGCTGGAGGTGAGCTACTTCGCGCGCCACGACGCCGGCGACATCGCCTGGCATGCGCGCTCGCTGTTCCGGCACGTGCAGTCGGCCGAGCCGATCGTCAAGGCGCGGCCCTCGTCGCTGGGCGAAGGCCTGCAGGTGCTGGTCTACTCGCCCGACCGCCCGGACCTCTTCGCGCGCATCTGCGGCTACTTCGACGGCGCCGGCTTCAACATCCTGGACGCCAAGGTGCACACCACGCGCGCCGGTTATGCGCTCGACACCTTCCAGGTCACCAGCCCGCAGCTCGATGCGCAGGACAGCGCCCATTACCGCGACCTGATCTCGCTGGTCGAGACGCAGCTCGCGTATGCGCTGGCCGCCACCGGGCCCTTGCCCGAGCCGGGCCGCGGACGGCTGTCGCGGCGCGTCAAGTCCTTCCCGATCACGCCGCGCATCACGCTGCGGCCCGACGAGCGCGCGCAGCGCTGGCTGCTCGGCGTGTCCACCAGCGACCGCTCGGGCCTGCTCTACGCCATCGCGCGGGTGCTGGCGCGCCACCACGTCAACCTGCAGCTCGCCAAGATCACCACGCTGGGCGAACGGGTGGAAGACACCTTCCTCATCGACGGCTCGGCGCTGCAGCAGAACCGCAAGCAGATCGAGATCGAGAGCGAGCTGCTCGACGCGATCAGCCCCTGATGCCCATCGTCTCCATCCCGGCGCCCGATGCCCTGCAGCGGCTGGCCGAATTCGATGCGGTGATCGACGCCCGCTCGCAGAGCGAATACGCCGAGGACCGCCTGCCCGGCGCGATCAACTGGCCGACGCTCAACGACGCCGAGCGCGCTTTGATCGGCACCGAGTACAAGCAGGTCTCGCCCTTCACCGCGCGCAAGCGCGGTGCGGTGCTGGCGGCGCGCAACATCGCCGCTCACATCGAGCGCGAAGGCATGGACAAGCCCAAGGACTGGACGCCGCTGGTCTACTGCTGGCGCGGCGGCCAGCGCAGCGGCGCGCTGGCCACGGTGCTGTCGGCGATCGGCTTCCGGGTGCACCTGCTCGAAGGCGGTTACCGCGAATACCGCCGCGCGGTGATCGCCGCGCTCGAGGAACTGCCGCAGCGCTTCGCCTTCCGCGTGGTCTGCGGCACCACCGGCTCGGGCAAGAGCCGGCTGCTGCAGCGCCTGGCCGAGACCGGCACCGCACAGGTGCTCGACCTGGAACAGCTGGCCAACCACCGCGGCTCGGTGCTCGGCCTGGTGCCCGGCAGCCCGCAGCCGGGGCAGAAGCAGTTCGAGTCGCGCGTGTGGGACGCGCTGCGCCGCTTCGACCCGGCACGGCCGGTGATCGTCGAGAGCGAGAGCAAGAAGGTCGGCGACCTGCGCGTGCCCGAGAAGCTGATCGAGCGCATGCGCGCCTCGCCCTGCATCCGGCTCGAGCTGCCGCTGGAAGGCCGCGTGCAGTTGCTCATCGAGGACTACGACTTCTTCGTGCGCGACACCGAGACCTTCTGCCGGCGCCTGGACGCGCTGCGGGTGCTGCGCGGCCACGAGACGGTCAACGCCTGGCAGGAGGCCGCCCGCGCCGGCCGCACCCGGGACGTGGTGCGCGACCTGCTGGTCAGCCACTACGACCCGGTCTACCTGCAGTCGATGAAGCGCAACTTCGCCGGCTTCGCGCAACCGATGCTGGCCCTCGAATGGGACGGCAGCGCCGCTTCGCTGGACGCCGCCGCCGGCCGGGTCGCTTCGATCTAGAATCCAGCCTTCGGTCGGCAGTTCACCCAGGCGTTGCCGCGCACTCCGTGCGAGCTCAACCTGCCATCACCCCCGATGCTTGGTCACGTTCTTCGTGCGCCGGGCCGGAAGTCGGCAACCCCCGGCGGCTCGCCTCGCGAGCTTGGCGCATGAGCAACGAGAGACCATCATGCCCCGTATCGACGTGCCGCTGCATGCGGCGGACATCTCCAGCTTCGCGAAATCGCTTGGCCGCGAACTGAAACAGACCCACGAGCAGGCGCAGCGAGCGCCCGGCCACGTGGAACTGCTGAACATGCTCGCGCGCGCCGCGGGCTACCGCAACTTCCAGAGCCTGAAGGCACGGCCGGCACCCGCCGCGTCGGCACCTGCAGCGCCCTCGCCGCCTGCACTGCCGGCCGCGCTGAGCGACACGGCAGCCAAGGCGCTGCGCCAGTTCGACCGGCACGGCCGCGTGACCCGCTGGCCGATCAAGTACAGCGTGCAGCGGCTGATGCTGTGGGGGCTGTGGATGCGCTTCGAGACACGCCGCCGCTACAGTGAGCGCGAGGTCAACGAGCTGCTCAACGCCTGGCACCTGTTCGGCGACCACTGCACGCTGCGCCGCGAGCTCGTCGAGATGAAGATGCTCGCACGCACCGACGGCGGCGCCGAGTACCGCAAGCTGCCGCGCCGGCCCGATGCCGAAGCAATGGCGCTGATGCGGGCGCTGCGCAGCCGGCGTGCCGCCGACTGAGCCCCCCTACTTGGCGAGGAAATGCTCGCGGTAGTACGCGAGCTCCTCGATCGACTCGTGGATGTCGGCCAGCGCGGTGTGCGCCTGCGCCTTCTTGAAGCCGGCCAGGATGTCCGGCTTCCAGCGCCGCGCCAGCTCCTTGAGCGTGCTGACGTCGAGGTTGCGGTAGTGGAAGAAGGCTTCCAGTTGCGGCATGTGGATGGCCAGGAAGCGGCGGTCCTGGCAGATGCTGTTGCCGCACATCGGCGACTTGCCCGCCGGCACGTAGCGCTTGAGGAACTCGATCACCTGCGCCGAGGCCGAAGCCTCGTCGACGGTGGAGGCCTTGACGCGATCGGTCAGGCCGCTGCGGCCGTGCGTGCCCTTGTTCCAGGCGTCCATCGCGTCGAGCGTGGCATCGCTCTGGTGGATGGCGAACACCGGGCCTTCGGTTCGGTGGTCCAGGTTCGCATCGGTCACGACCACGGCGACTTCGATGACCCGGTCGCGCTCGGGCACCAGCCCGGTCATCTCGAGGTCGATCCAGATCAGGTTCTGGTCACTGGGGGTCAGCTGGCTGTCGCTCATCGAAACGTCTCTTCTCAGTGGCGGGGCGGGGGCATTCTCGCAGTTCTACACTTGCGGCCATGCACGCTTCCACCCTGACCCTGGTCTTCATCGCTGCGCTGCTCGGCGCGATGGCGCTGAAGTACTGGCTCGCCACGCGGCAGATGCGCCACGTGGCCGCCCATCGCAACGCCGTGCCGGCCGCCTTCGCGGCGACGATCCCGCTCGCCGCGCACCAGAAGGCCGCCGACTACACGCTCGCCAAGGGCCGCTTCGGGCTGCTGAGCACCGCCTTCGGCGCCGCCGTTCTGCTGGGCTGGACCCTGCTGGGCGGGCTCGATGCGGTCAACGATGGCGTGCGCGACGCCGTGCATCCGCGCCTGGGCGACATGGGCTACCAGCTTGCGCTGCTGGCCGCCTTCGCCGCGATCGGCGGCCTGCTTGACCTGCCTTTCGACCTGTACAGCACCTTCCGCATCGAGCAGCGCTTCGGCTTCAACCGCATGACCTGGAAGCTGTACCTGGCCGACGCGCTGAAGAACCTGCTGGTCGGCGTGCTCATCGGGCTGCCGATCGCCGCGCTGATCCTGTGGATCATGGGCGCCACCGGGCCGCTGTGGTGGCTGTGGGCCTGGGGCGCCTGGATGGGCTTCAACCTGCTGATCCTGGTGCTCTACCCGACCGTGATCGCGCCGCTGTTCAACAAGTTCGAGCCGCTGGCCGACGAGTCGCTGAAGGCCCGCGTGCAGGCGCTGATGGCACGCTGCGGCTTCACCGCCAAGGGCCTGTTCGTGATGGACGGCAGCAAGCGTTCGGCCCACGCCAACGCCTACTTCACCGGCTTCGGCGCGGCCAAGCGGGTGGTCTTCTTCGACACGCTGCTGAACAAGCTCTCGCCCGGCGAGGTGGAAGCGGTGCTGGCCCACGAACTCGGCCACTTCAAGCACCGGCATGTCATCAAGCGCATCGTGGCGATGTTCGCCCTGAGCCTGGCGGGCTTCGCGCTGCTGGGCTGGCTGTCGGGGCAGGCCTGGTTCTACCAGGGGCTGGGTGTGCAGCCCGGCATCGGCGCGCCGAACGACGCGCTGGCGCTGCTGCTGTTCCTGCTCGTCACGCCGGTGTTCGGCTTCTTCGTCTCGCCGCTGCTCGCGCAGCTGTCGCGCCGCCACGAATTCCAGGCCGATGCCTACGCCTGCGCGCAGGCCAGCGGCGTCGATCTCTCGTCCGCGCTGCTCAAGCTGCACGAGGACAATGCCGCCACGCTGACGCCCGACCCGGTCTACGTGAAGTTCTACTACTCGCACCCGCCGGCCTCGGAACGGCTCGCGGCGATGCTGCACCAACCGGCTTGAGGCACCCATGACGAATCTGCTGCACCAGCGCTGCAAGGCCCTCGAAGGCGGCTCGCCGATGAGTCCCGAAGCCATCCATGACCATCTGGCGCAGGTGAGCGGCTGGCATCTTTCCGGCGGCGCGATCGAGAAGACATTCAGCTTCCGCAACTACCACGAGACGCTCGGCTTCGTGAACGCCCTGGCCTGGATCGCCAACACCGAGGACCACCATCCCGAGTTGCGCGTCTTCTACGACCGCTGCGTGGTGCGCTTCGACACACACTCGGTGGGCGGCATCTCGATCAACGACTTCATCTGCGCGGCCAAGGCCGATGCGCTGGTGGCCTTCGTCGCCTGAGCCCGGCCCGCATTGAACCGCGCCGTCGAACTCGACATCGGGCTGGTGGTCGCCGGCCATGGCCGCCACTACACCATCGAAACGCCCGAAGGAACGCGCCTAACCTGCTCGCCGCGTGGCAAGAAGAGCGATTGCGTGGTCGGCGACCGCGTGCGCTGGATGCCCGCCGGCGGCGGCGAAGGCGTGATCGAGGCGGTGGAGCCGCGGCGCAACCTGATGTTCCGCCAGGACGACTGGAAGACCAAGTCCTTCGCCGCCAACCTCGATCAGCTGCTCGTGCTGGTGGCCGCCGAGCCGGTGTTCAGCGAATCGCAGCTGGCGCGGGCGCTGATCGCCGCCGAGGCCGCCGGCATCCCGGCGGCCATCGTGCTGAACAAGGCCGATCTGCCCGCCATCGACGCCGCTCGCAAGCGGCTCGCGCCGTATGCCGCGATGGGCATCGCGGTGCACGAGATGGCCCTCAAGGCCCGGCCCGGCCCGAGCCGCGACATGCTGTCGCCACTGCTGCAGGGCAAGGCGACCCTGGTGCTGGGCCCCAGCGGCACCGGCAAGAGCACGCTGATCAACCTGCTGGTGCCGCACGCGAGTGCCCAGGTCGGCGAGATTTCGCGCGTCCTGAATTCGGGGCGGCACACGACCACGACGACAGCCTGGTACTGGATCGACGACGCGCGCACCAGCGCCCTGATCGATTCCCCGGGCTTCCAGGAGTTCGGCCTGCGCCAGGTCGACGCGCAACAGCTGCCGGCGCTGATGGCCGACTTTCGGCAGCCCTCCACGCAGTGCCGCTTCTACAACTGCACCCACGTGAAGGAGCCGGGCTGCGGCGTGCTGGCGGCGGTGGCGCGCGGCGAGATCACCGAGCAACGGCACCGCATCTACACCGAGATCCTTGCGGAGCTGCAGCGCTCGCGGTACTGACGGCCCCTCGACCGGCGGGTACGCCGGCCGATCCCCCAAGGGGATGCGGGCCGGCTTGGGAGCGGCCCGGCGCTCGGCCCGCGGCGCCTCAGCCGATCAGGTTGGCCAGCGAGAGCAGCGCCAGCAGCAGCATCCACAGCACCACCGAGCGCCAGACCAGGCCGACGACGCTGCGCAGGTGGCCGGCCACCGGCGGCAGACCCGGCGTCGAGCCGTCGGCGCCGGCGCTCTCGGGCAAGGCGCCGGTCTCGAAGGTCTTGGATCGGTCGGGCGTGATGCCCGGCGCCGCGCTGCCGCCGAGCTGCACGCCCACGGCGCCCGCCGCGGCGGCGAGGATGATGCCTTCGTTCTCGTGCTTCCACAGCCAGGCGTCGCGGCGCCAGCAGGTGATGGCCTCCTCGAAGTTGCCGACCACCGCGAAGCCGAAGGCCGTGAGCCGGGCCGGCACATGGTCGATGAGGCCGAACAGCCACTGCGAGAGCTTCATCAGCCGCTCGTTCACCGGCACGCCGACCGTGCGGCTCTTGAAGGCCCAGTAGCGGCTGGCCAGCTCCGCCATGCGGTACAGCACCGCGCCGGCCGGGCCGAGGCCCAGCGCCGACAGCAGCACGAACCAGAAGAACACGCCGAACACATGGCGATGCGCAGCGAGCAGCGAGTGTTCGATGACGTGGCGCAGCAGTTCGGTGCGCGGCAGTTCGCTGGCGTCCAGGTGGCGCCACTCGGCCAGCAGGCGGCGCGCCTCGTTCTCGTCGCCGCGGTCGAGCGCGTCGCGGATGTCGGTGAAGTAGTGGCTGAACTGGCGGAAGCCCAGCGTGAGGTAGAGCACCGCCACGTTCCATGCCAGCGCCAGCAACAGGCTGAAATGGCCGAGCAGCTTGTAGACCAGCAGCGTGGCTAGCGCCGGCACCAGCACCGTGATGCCCCACACCACCCAGGCGTGGTGCTCGCGGCCGGCATCGAAGTTGCGGCCGGCCCAGCGCATCCAGCTGGTCAGCGTGTCATGGATGACATTGCCGCGCGGCAGGGGCTTGAGTTGTTCGATCAGCAGCGCGAACAGGACAGCGAAGAAACTCATCCCGATCGATGATACCGGCCCCCGCGCACGCCTCAGGCGGCCAGGCAGGCGTAGAGGTTTCGCAGCATGGCAGCCGTGGCGCCCCAGATGAAGTAGCGGCGCACCTGCCCGTCGGCGCCCGGGCCCTCCC
>CAZVLY010000231.1:0-5013 GCA_964628175.1 uncultured Piscinibacter sp.
GAGCAGGGGCCGGTGCGCATCGCCACCGTGCGCGGCCTGGGCTACTGCCTGGAAAAGATCGCCGCTTGAATGGTGCCCCCGGCCGCGGCGTACCGCGGCCACCCCCCGCCGGGGTTGGCCGGCCGCTCGGGAGCGGCCCGGCGCTGGCCGGCCCGCCGAAACGCGCGATATCCTGACTGCCGATGCCGACCTCGAAGGAACAACGCTCCCTGTTCGGCGAGATCCTCGACTGGATGCTCGCACCGCTGCTGCTGCTGTGGCCGATGAGCGTCGCGCTGACCTGGCTGGTCGCGCAGAACATCGCCAACAAGCCGTTCGACCGCGAGCTCGGCGAGATGACGCGGGTGCTGTCCAAGCAGGTGGTGCTGCGGCAGTCGCCGGGAGGGGCCCGCAGCGCGGTGTTCACGCTGCCCACCGGCGCCGCGGAGATCCTGCGCACCGACGAAGCCGACGACATCTACTACCAGGTGCTCGGCCTGCGCGGCGAACTGCTCAGCGGCGAACGCAGCCTGCCGCTGCCGCCGGACGACGAGCCGGTGGTGGTCGACGAGGTGCGCTTTCGCGACGGCGAGATGAACAGCGACGACCTGCGCATCGCCTACGCCTGGGTGGCGCTGCCCGGCCGCGGCAACGAGGCGCCGGTGGCGCTGGTGCAGGTGGCCGAGACGCTGGGCAAACGCTCGCGCCTGGCCACGGAGATCATCAAGGGCGTGATCCTGCCGCAGTTCGTCATCCTGCCGCTGGCGGTGCTGCTGGTGTGGCTGGCGCTGGTGCGCGGCATCGCGCCGCTCAACGAACTGCAGCAGCGCATCCGCCGGCGCGACAGCAGCGACCTCTCGCCGATCGACGAACGCGAGGCGCCGGAGGAGGTGTCACCGCTGGTGCGCGCGATCAACGACCTGCTGGCGCGGCTGGACCAGTCCATCGGCGCGCAGAAGCACTTCCTTGCCGACGCCGCGCACCAGCTGAAGACACCGCTGGCCGGGCTGCGCACTCAGGCCGAACTGGCGCAGCGCGAGATCGATGCCGGCCAGCACGAGCCCCAGGCCTTGAAGAAGTCGCTGCAGCAGATCGCCCATTCGAGCCAGAGCGCGGCGCACATGGTCAACCAGTTGCTGGCGATGGCGCGCGCCGAGAACCAGGCCCAGGAAGCGCAGCGTCAGAACGTCAACCTCGCGCGGCTGGCCATCGAGACGGTGCGTGATTTCGTGCCGCGCGCGCTGGAGAAGCGCATCGACCTCGGCTACGAGGGGCCCGAGGCCGGCCGCGGCGCGCTCAACGACAAGGGCGCCACGGTCAGAGGCAATGCACTGCTGCTGCGCGAGCTGATCCGCAACCTGGTCGACAACGCCCTGCAGTACACGCCGGCCGGCGGCACGGTGACGGCGCGCATCATCGACGACCCGTTCGGCCAGGTCGTGGTGCTGCAGGTCGAGGACTCCGGCCCCGGCATCCCGGTGGCCGAGCGCGAGAAGGTGTTCCGCCCGTTCTACCGCACGCTGGGCACCGACGTCGATGGCAGCGGCCTGGGCCTGGCCATCGTGCGCGAGATCGCCGTGCAGCATGGCGCACACATCCAGCTCGAGGATGCCAACCTGCGCCATCGGCCCGGGCTGAGCGACCAGGGCGGCGCCGCCTTCGGGCCGGGTGCGCGCTTCACGCTGCGCTTTCCTGCCGCCGGCGCCCGGCCGGAAGACGACGCCCCGTCAGGCCAGAGCGAGGGCCCTGGGAAGCTGGCCAGCGACGGCCTGACGTGAGCCGCCTGCGCTGCGCAGTTGCACAGGCGCCTCGCTTCGGCGGCTCAGCGGCCGTCGCGGCGTAGCTGTTCGAGCAGGCTGGCGTCGTCGAACGCCGCGAAGCCGCCGTCACAGGCACGCGCAAACAGCGCCGCCGCCTGCGCGCCGATCGGCGTGTCGGTCCCCAGCCGGCGCGCCATGTCCAGCGCGAGGTGCGTGTCCTTGTTGAGCAGCGTCGTGTGGGCACGCGGCGCCAGGTCGCCGGCGAGCGCGCGGCGCATGCGGTCCGAGCCGATCCAGCTCTGCCCGCTGGAGCGTTCGATCACGTCGAGCATCAGCGAGGCGTCGAGCCCGGCGCGCTCGGCCAGCGCCAGCGCCTCCGCCGCGCCCGCCAGGTTGATGCCGGCGAGCAGGTTGTTGACCAGCTTGACGCGTGCGCCGTCGCCCAGCCGCGGGCCGAGACGGAACACGGCGTTCGACAGCGCCTCGATCACCGGCCGCTGGCGCTCGAACGCCGCCTCGGCACACGCCACCATCAGGCTCATCGTGCCCTCGCGGGCGCGCAGCGGGCCGCCGGACATCGGTGCGTCGATCGGATCCAGCCCTGCCGCCAGCAGCCGTGCGGACAGCGCTTCGGTGTCGTGCGGCGCGATGGTCGGGCACAGGATCACGGCGGCGCCTGAAGGCAACGCGGCGGCCACGCCGTCGGCGCCGAACAGCACCGCCTCGGTCTGCGCAGCGTCGACCACGGCCACGATCGCACAGTCCGCCCGCGCACAGGCGGCCGCCGGTGAGGGGTGCACGGCCAGCCCCTCGCTTCGCGCCAGCGCCTCGCGCGCCGGGTCGATGTCGCGCACCCGCACGGCGAAGCCGCGATCGCGTAGCCGCAGCGCCATGCCCAACCCCATGTTCCCGATCCCGACGACGGCGACCGAGGGCAGGCTGCTCACGACTGCACCAGCCGGCGGCTCTTCGCGATCGACATCAGGATGCCCAGGCCGAGGCCCAGCGTCACCATCGCGGTGCCGCCGTAGCTGATGAAGGGCAGCGGCACGCCCACCACCGGCAGGATGCCCGTGACCATGCCCATGTTGACGAAGGCATAGGTGAAGAAGCTCAGCGTGATCGAGCCGGCGAGCAGTCGCGTGAACATGGTCGGCGCGTCGGCGGCAATCATCAGCCCGCGGAAGATCAGGAAGATGAAACCCAGCAGCAGCGCCACACAGCCGGCCAGTCCGAACTCCTCGGAGAAGGCGGCGAAGATGAAGTCGGTGGTGCGCTCCGGGATGAACTCCAGGTGCGTCTGCGTGCCCTTCATGAAGCCCTTGCCCTCGATGCCCCCCGAGCCGATGGCGATCATGCCCTGGAGGGTGTGGAAGCCCTTGCCCAGCGGGTCCTTGCTCGGGTCGAGCAGGGTGCACACGCGGTGCTTCTGGTAGTCGCGTATCGCCGGCCACTTCACGTCCGGCTCGCAGATGCGGTCGCCGGAGAGCACCAGCGCGCTGACGGCTACCACCCCCATCACCAGCACCGGCACGATCAGCTTCCACGAGAGTCCGGCGAAGAAGATCACGTACAGGCCGGCGGACATCACCAGGATCGCCGTGCCCAGGTCGGGCTGCTTGACGATCAGGCCGACCGGCACGCCCAGCAGCACAAGGGCCACGACGAAGTCCGGTGCGCGCCGCTGGCCCTCGCGGCGCTGGAACCACCAGGCCAGCATCAGCGGCATGGCGATCTTCAGGATCTCGCTGGGCTGGATCACCATGCCCAGGTTGAGCCAGCGCGTCGCGCCCTTCTTGGTGATGCCGAAGATCGCCGTGGCCACGAGCAGCGCCACGCCCACCAGGTACAGCGGCACGGCCAGTGCCATCAGTTTCTGCGGCGGCACCTGCGCGACTACGAACAGGATGCCGAAGGCGATCAGCATGTTGCGCCCGTGGTCGACGAAGCGCGTGCCATGGTCGAAGCCGGCCGAGTACATGGTCAGCAGCCCGGCGCCGGCCAGCAGCAGGATGGCCAGCGAGAGCGGGCCGTCGAAACCGGTGAACACCGGCGCGATGCGCTGCAGGATCGAGGGCCGCTCGAAGGCGACGTTCATCGGCGCGGGGCGGGTGCGCGTGTTCATTTCGCCGGCACCTCCTGGGTGGCGCCTTGTGCCATGCGCTGCGTCGCCGGGGCGGCTGGCGGCAGCGCGATCGCGGCGGCACCGGGCAGCAGCACCTCGCTGGCCGGCCTCGGCTTGCCCACCGGGGTGGTCGACTTGCCTTCGCGGGTGAGTGCCATGTCCTCTTCGCTGGGCACGGTGCCGTTGAGCACGTAGTCGAACACGCGGCGCGACATCGGCGCGGCGGAATCGGAGCCCCAGCCGGCGTTCTCGACGATCACCGCCACCGCGATGCTGGGCGCCTCCAGCGGCGCGAAGGCCATGTACAGCGAGTGGTCGCGCTGTGCCTCCTCGAGCTTGGCGGCGTTGTACTTCTCGTTGGCCTTCACGCCGATGGCCTGCGCGGTGCCGGTCTTGCCGCCGCTCTTGTAGGTGGCGCCGAGGAAGGAGCGCACCGAGGTGCCCTCCTGCGTCACGCCGTACAGCGCGCGGTTGATCAGCTCCACGTGTTCGGGCTTGAGCGGCAGCGGCGGCAGCGCGTCGTTGACCAGCACGCGGCGCTCGCCGGTGACCACGTCTTCCACCTCGCGCACCAGTCGCGGCTTGTAGCGCTGGCCGCCGGACACCAGCGTCGCCGTGGCGCTGGCCAGCTGCAGCATGGTGAAGTTGTTGTAGCCCTGGCCGATGCCCAGCGAGATGGTCTCGCCGGCGTACCACTTCTGCTGCTCGGGCTTCTTGTAGGCCTTGCGCTTCCATTCGGTGGACGGCAGCAGGCCGGTGACCTCGCCCTCGACGTCGATGCCGGTCTTGCGGCCGAAGCCGAAGGGCTCGAGCTGGTCGTGCATCAGGTCCACGCCCATCTCGTTGGCCAGCGAGTAGTAGTAGACGTTGCTCGACTTGACGATGCTGCGCACCATGTCCACCGGCCCCAGGCCGGCGTCGCCGTGGCTGCGGAAGGTGTGGTTGCCGAACTGGAAGGTGCCGCCGTCGAAGATCACCTGGCTGGGGCTGCGCTTGCCGCTGTTCAGCGCAGCGATCGCCATGAAGGGCTTGAAGGTCGAGCCCGGCGGGTAGGTGCCGCGCAGCGCCCGGTTCAGCAGCGGCTTGTCGACGGACTCGTTGAGCTCCTTCCACGACTCGCTGTCGATGCCGTCGACGAACAGGTTCGGG
>CAZVLY010000231.1:5023-6346 GCA_964628175.1 uncultured Piscinibacter sp.
AGGCGAGCACCTCGCCGCTGCGCGGGTCCAGCGCGACGAGCGCGCCGCGGCGGTCGCCGAACATCTGCTCGACCAGGGCCTGCAGCCGGATGTCGATCGACAGCACCACCTTGTTGCCGGGCGTGGCCGGGTTGCTCTTCAGGCGCCGCACCGGGCGGCCGCCGGCGCTGGTCTCGACCTCCTCGACGCCGGTGGTGCCGTGCAGCTCGGCCTCGTAGCTCTGCTCGACGCCGAGCTTGCCGATGTACTCGGTGCCGCGGTAGTTGGCGGCGTCCTCGGTGTCGTCGATCGCTTCCTTCTCGGCCAGGTTGATGCGGCCGATGTAGCCCAGCAGGTGGCTGCCCGTCTCGCCCAGCGGGTAGTTGCGGAACAGCCGCGCCTTGATGTCCACGCCGGCGAAGCGGAAGCGCTGCGCGGTGAAGCGCGCCACCTCGTCGTCGGTGAGCTTGGTGCGGATCGGCAGCGACTCGAAGCTCTTGCTTTCCTCCATCAGCCGCTTGAAGCGCTTGCGGTCGCGCGGCTGGATGTCCACCACCTCGGCGAGCCGGTCGACCAGCGCGTCGAGGTCGGTGACCTTCGAGGGCGTGATCTCCAGCGTGTAGGCCGAGTAGTTGTTGGCCAGCACCACGCCGTTGCGGTCGACGATCAGGCCGCGGTTGGGCACGATGGGCACCACCGCGATGCGGTTGTTCTCTGCCTGGGTCGAGAGCTCCTCGTGCTTGACGACCTGCAGGTGCACCAGCCGGGCGCCGAGCAGCCCGAAGGCGACCAGCACGAACGCAGCCGCTGCCAGCAGCCGCGCGTTGAAGCGCGACAGTTCCTGCTCGACGTTGCGGATCTCGGTCACAGCGGTCGATTCTGATCCGGATCGGGCGGCCTGCGTTGCGGTGCGAGCAGCACCCATGTGACCAAAGGCCACAGCAGCGCCTCGAACACCGGCGCGAGCAGCAGTTCCCAGCCGGGGAACATGCCGCCGGCCATCAGGCGCACCACCAGCGACACCAGGTGCGCGGCGAAGAACAGCGGCAGGATCTGCAGCGCCTGCGACGGCACCGTGAACCACAGCAGCCGGCGGTGGATGGTGGTGGCGAAGAAGCTCAGCAGCGTGTAGGCCAGCGCGTGCTGGCCGAGCACGGCACCGTCGTGAACGTCCATCGCCAGGCCGAACAGGAAGGCCACGCCCACGCCGATGCGGCGCGTCTGGTGGACGTTCCAGAACACCAGAACCACGGCCAGGAAGTCCGGCATCGCCGGCACGCGGCCCAGCGGCACCAGGTTGAACACGAAGGCCAGCACCAGCGTCAGCCAGACGAACAGCGGGTT
>CAZVLY010000231.1:6446-7668 GCA_964628175.1 uncultured Piscinibacter sp.
CCCCACCGGCTCGAGCACCAGCACGTAGCGCACCGCGTCGGCCTGCGCCACCGGCTCGAGCACGATGCGCGCGAAGCTGGTGTCGATCTTGCGGTCCACCAGCGTCACCTTGGCCACGGGCAGGCCGGGCGGGTAGATGCCGTCGACGCCGGAGGTGCTCAGCAGGTCGCCGACCTGCACGTCGGCGTTGCCGGCCATGAAGCGCAGTTCCATGCCGTTGCGCACGCCGAAGGCGGCGCTGCGCAGCTGGTTGCGCGTGTTGAGCACCGGGATCGCCGCGTCCTTGTCGTTGAGCAGCGTGACCTCCGACGACAGCGGGTAGACGCGCGTCACCTGGCCGAGCACACCCGCCTCGTTGACCACCGGGGAGGCGATCGCCACGCCGTGGGTGGCGCCGCGGTCGATGATCACCTTGCGCGAGAAGGCGTCGGGTGCGTCGTACAGGACCTCGGCGGCCAGCGAGCGCACGGTCAGCGACGGGCGCAGATCGAGCAGTGCGCGCAGGCGCCGGTTGTCGGCCTCCACCTGCTCCAGGCGCAGCGAGCGCTCGGACTGGCGCGCCATCTCGCGCCGGGCGGCGTCGGCCTGGGTCAGTGCCTTCTGCAGGCCGATCAGGTAGTCGCTGCCGCCCTCCCACGCCGCCACCGGCACGAGCAGCGTGCGTTCGATCGGGTGCAGCACGGTGGCGATCACCGCCCGCACCGGCTGGGTGATCTGGAAACGCGTATCGGCCACCATCAGCAGCAGCGCCAGCGCCGAGAAGAACGTCAGCTTGGTCAGCGCCGACGGGCCCTGGCGAAAGAAGGGCGGCGGGGTCCTGTCGAGGGTGCCGAGGGACATGGCCGGGCGTGCGTTCTCAGGCTCGAGAAGTGAAAAAGCCGGCCACGTGACGCACGCGCCGGCCTGTTCGATTCATGGCGCTCACTCGGACGTGAAGATGGAGCCGAGACGCTCCATGCGCTCCAGCGCCATCCCGCAGCCGCGCACCACGCAGGTCAGCGGGTCTTCCGCCACCAGCACGGGCAGGCCGGTTTCCTCGGCCAGCAGGCGATCCAGATCGCGCAGCAGCGCGCCGCCGCCGGTGAGCATCATGCCGCGCTCGGCGATGTCGGCGCCCAGCTCGGGCGGGGTTTGTTCCAGCGCGTTCTTGACGCTGGAGACGATGTTGTTCAGCGGGTCGGTCAGCGCCTCGAGGATCTCGTTGCTGCTGATGGTGAAGCTG
>CAZVLY010000232.1:0-7659 GCA_964628175.1 uncultured Piscinibacter sp.
GGCCGCAACGAGGTCGTCAACGCCGGCGACGTCATTGCCCGCGCCGAGGCCTCGGGCGGCTTCGTGTTCGGCAGCCTGAGCGGCAAGGCGCTGGCCGTGGGCATCGGCGCAGGCGACGGCGGCAACCGCATCCTCAACGCGGGCCGCATCGTGGTCGACGCGGTGTCGAACGTCGAGGCCACGTCCTACGGCATCCGCACCGGCAGCGGCGACGACCTGATCGTCAACCAGGGCAGCATCGTCGCCACGCGCACGGTCGGCGGCGTGGCGATGGCCGGCATCGCCATCGACGCGGGCGCCGGCAACGACACGGTGGTGCTCGGCGACGGCTCGGTGACGCGCGGCGACATCGACCTCGGCGCGGGCACCGACGTGCTGACCATGCGGGGCGCGACCGTGATCGAAGGCACCGTGATCGACGACGGCAGCCGCCTCCTGCTGCAGCTCAACGGCAACGGCAGCTTCGGCGGCACGGTGCCGGCCGCGACGATCGCCAAGCGCGGCGAGGGGACCTTCTCGCTGGCCTCGCTGCCCTCGGTGCAGCGGCTGGAGGTGCAGGGCGGCACGCTGGAGGTGGCGGGCGACTACCGCTTCCGCGGCGACGGGCAGTTCCAGGCGACGATCAACGGCGACGGCACGCACGGCCGGCTGCACCTGCTCGGCCAGGCGCAACTCGGCGGCAGCTACAGCGTGCAGCGCGGCAGCGGGCCGTTCGTCGACGGCACGCGCTACGAGCTGCTGCGTGCCGACGGCGGCTTCGCCGCGGGCACGGCCTTCGATCGATTCGAGCTGCCGGCGTCGACACGACTGGTCAGCTTCCGATCGGCACAGCAGGCCGACGCCTTCAGCGTGACGGCCGACGTGAAGAGTTTCACGACGGTGGCCAACGGCAGCGACGCCCAGGCGGTGGCACGCCAGCTGGACCGCGTGCTGCCCGCAGCGCGCGGCGAGTTGCGCCACACGCTGGGCACCCTGCAGGGGCTGGCGACCGACGCCGAGTTCGCCACCGCCTATGCGAGCCTCAGCCCCGCGACCCACGGTCAACGGGCGATCGCCGGCGCCGCCAGTGCCAACCGCTTCGGCCAGGCCATCGAGCAGCGGCTGGGCGCGCTGCAGGTCGGCGCGCGTGCCGACGCCGCGGTGGCGGTGCCTGCGGCCGGCCTGGCGAGCCGCCTGGGCGCCGGCGCGCTGTCGCTGCAGAGCGCGGCCGAGCCGCGCCAGGCCAAGCCTTACGGCCTGTGGGTGCAGGCCTTCGCGCAGAAGGGCGACCAGAACGCGGCGGGCGACGTGGCGGGTTATCGCTTCGACCTCGCCGGCCGGGCGATCGGCATCGACCACCGCTTCGGCGAATCCTTCAGTGCCGGTGCCGCGTTCGGCTGGGTGAACAACGAGTTCAGGTCGGACATCGCCGGCAACACCGCCGACATCGACTCGCGCCTGTTCGCGCTGTACGGCAGCTTCACCGGCGAGGGCTTCTACGCGAACGGCACCTTGTCGGTGGGCCGCACGAGCTACGACAGCCGGCGCAACATCGTCGTCGGCGCCAGCAGCACGCCGGTGGCCAGCCAGCACGACGCGAAGGTGATCGCGGCCAGCCTCGGTGCGGGCCTGCCGATGCGCGCCGGCGGCGGCTGGGTCGACCCCTTCGCCAACCTGCGCTACACGCAGCTCCGGGAGGACGGCTTCACCGAGAGCGGCAGCGGCGCCGCGCTGGCGGTCGAGCAGCGCAAGACGAGCTCGGTCGTCTCCGAGCTGGGCGTGCGCTGGTCGCAGGCCTATGCGGCCCACGGCAGCGCGAGCGTGAGCCCGGAGGCCAGCCTGGCCTGGCTGCACGATTTCGGCAGCGGCAGCCGGCTGATCAACGCGGCCTACCTCGACGCACCGGACGCGGGCTTCGCGGTCGAGGGCCAGCCGATCAAGCGCAACGGCGCGAAGCTCGGCCTCGGCGTGACCTACCGCTCCGGCAGCGGGCTGACGACACAGCTGCGCTACTCGGCCGAATTGCGGCCGGGGTACCGGGCGCACGGCATCATCGGTGAGCTGCGCTATGAGTTCTGAGGGCTGAACCGATCGTGCGGGCCTGGGTTTAACACCTAGTGGAGAACGAGGGAGGCGCGGGTTAACGTTCGCGCAAGCAGTACTCCAAGGCCTTGCGCCGGTGCGTCCGTACCGGCCGGGCCCCCTCGCCGTGAACCTCCTCCCGCTCGCATCGCCGGTCGCCCGCATGTTCCATCTCGGGCGCGCCCTCCAGGGCTGGTCGCTGTCGTCGATGCTCGAGCCGCAGCGCCGCGCGCCGCAAGCGGGCGGCGACAAGCAGGTCTCGCAGGGCGATGACGACGACTGCCGCCGCTCGATGCGCTCGGTGCTCGAGACGCAGATCATTCCGCGCCTCGTGCTGGCGCACCGGCAGGGCACGGCCCGCGCGGAACCCAGCGCCTCGCCGCGGCCCGGGAACGACGACATCCTGGCGCTCGCGCAACGCTGTTCGGCCGGTGACCGCGCCGGCGCGGCGCTCGTCATCGAACGTCTGCGGGCGCAGGGGCTCGAGCAGGACAGCGTGCTGGTGGACCTGATCGGCCCGGCCGCGCGCCACCTGGGCGCGCAGTGGGAGGACGACCGGGCCAGCTTCTCCGATGTCACGCTCGGGCTGGTGCTGATGCACGAGCTGATCCACGCCATGGGTTACGAGTACCACGACGGCCCGCAGGAAGCCGGCGTCGTCCGCCGCGTGATGCTGGCTTCGGCGCCGGGCTCGCAGCATGTGCTGGGGCTGTCGATCGTCTCCGAGTTCTTCCGCAAGGCCGGCTGGCAGGTGGTGCTCGAGGTGTCGCCGAGCAGCGCCGAGCTGTGCCGCGCGGTGAAGAACGAGTGGTTCGACCTGGTCGGCGTGTCGGTGGCGCTGGACGCGCAGCTGCGCAGCCTGCCCGAGCTGGTGAAGAGCCTGAAGGCCGCGTCGCGCAACCCCGTCGCGCCCATCCTGCTCGGCGGGCCGGTGTTCGGCTTGCGCCAGCACCAGGCCGAGAGCTACGGCGCTCAGGCCATCTGCCTCGACGCACGGGAATCGGTGCGTCTGGCGCTGTCGGTACTGCCGCGCTGAGCTACCAGGACGCCGGGTCGAGCCGGTAGCAGCGCCGCAGCTGCTCGTACAGCGCCGGGCGTTCGGCGGCCAGCGCGGCCGGCTGCTCGAAGAAGTGCTCGGTCGCCACGGCGAAGAACTCCGCCGGGCTGGTGGCGGCATACGGGTCGATCAGGCCGGGCTGCGCACTGGCCAGCCGCGCGCGCAAGGCTTCGAACTCCTGGTTCATCACCCGCGCCCAGGCCTGCTGCAGCGCGCCGCGCCCGACGTAGGGGGCGCCGTTGGCGGCGCCGCTGTCCTGGTCGAGCTGGTGCGCGAACTCGTGCATGACGACGTTGGCGCCGTCGTGCGGATCGGCCGCGCCGTCGCGCACCGCATCCCAGGCGACGATGACCTGGCCGCGCTGCCAGCTCTGGCCGGCCAGCACGTCGCGGCCCTCGTGCACCACGCCGCCCGCGCCCGCCTCGCTGCGCGGCACGACGAAGTGGCCCGGGTACACGAGCACCTCGCGCAGGTTGCCGAACGAGCCGCCGCGCCCGAGCAGCAGGAAGGCGGCCTGCGCGGCGATGGTCACCCGCATCTCGTCGTCGACCTCGAGCCCGGCGCAGCCGACGAAGGGCACTTCGGCGAGCAGCACCTGGATGTGCTTCTTCAGGCGCAGCTGCTGTGCGGCCGGCAGCTCGCGCGCCAGCGGCACGCGGCGTCGCAGGATCTCGCGCCACGCGGCAGGAAAGGGGCGCCGGGTGAATCGCTGCCGGCGCCACAGGCGTGCCAGCGTCGGTGCGGCCAGGCCACCGGCCACCATCGCGACGATGGCGAGGATCCACCCGAGGGCGACAAGAAGGCTCACCCGTCCCATGTGGGCCGGCCCGGGGCCGATTTCAAGCCGGGCCGGGCCGCAGGGGCGGTCGCCTCAGGGTCGGCAATCGCGTTGCCGCTGCTCCGCGGCGACGCGCAGGCGCTCCTTGAAGTAGTGGCCCAGCATCGGTGCGATGCTGCGTTGCGATGCCGCTGGCAGCAGCGGGCCGAGGTCGGCGATCCAGCCGGCGCTGCAGTCGGCCAGATCGCGCTCGCCGGCGGCGCAGCTCAACAGCTGGTCGAGCGCGCCGCGATAACGCTTGAAGTCCTCGCGGCCCATCAGCGGCCCGTGCCCGGGCAGCACCCGGTCGAAGGGCAGCGCCTCGAGCCGGCGCATCGTGGCCTGCCATTCGGACGGGCACGCGGTGTCGAAGAAGGGCACGGGCAGGGTGACGAAGTCGCCCACCGCGAGCACGCCGCTGGCGTGGTCGAGCACCCAGACATCGCCACCGCTCACGCCGCGTTCGACGCCGACGCTCAGGCGCCGCCCGGCGAGTTCGAGCTCGTGTGCCGGTCCCTCGATCAGTTCATCGGGCAGGAAACTCGCGCGCCCGGCGTACAGCCCCAGGTCGATCTCGACCATGCGGCGTGTCTGCGCATCGGTGGCGGGTTCGGCGAGCAGGCTGCGCAGCTCGGTTTCGGAGTCGGGCATCCGCCGCTGCACGGCCTCGCGCAGCGCAGCGCTGGCGTGGCTGCGCAGGCCGGGCGCGGAACGCCGCAGTTCGATGTTGCCGCCCAGGTGGTCGAGATGCCAGTGCGTGTTGATGACCGCACGCAGCGGCGACCGGCGCTCGCCGACCCACGCGATCAGCGCGGCGGCATGCTCCGCATGGCGCCCGCTGTCGACGATGACCAGCCCGTCGCGGCCCTGCAGCAGCAGGCTGTTGCCGTCGGGCTGGCGGCCGCGATCGAAGCTGCCGGGCAGCAGCCACACGCCTTCGGCCAGGGGTTCGGCCTTCCGCTGCGGCTGCGCTACCGCCGGCGCCCAGGCGAGCACGGCCAGCGCCAGCCACACGATGGCGCGGGTGGCACACAACTGCAAGCGGGCGGGTCTGGCCAGGCGCATGGGGACTCTCGATCATTTCGAAGGAGATGGTGTGATCATCGCATCCGGTGAACGGCCGGCGTTCGTCGGCTCTGAAAGGAACAGCACGGATGCAGCAGCGCATCACCGATCGTGTCGTGACCGTGGGCGGCGGGACCGGCTCCTTCGCCATGCTGTCGGAACTCAAGAAGGTGGCCGCCAACCTGTGCGCCGTGGTGGCCATGACGGACTCCGGCGGTTCATCCCGCCGCTTGATGGACGAGTTCGGCCGACCCTTGCCGCTGGGCGACCTGCGGCAGGCGCTGGTGGCGCTGTCGCGCTCGAGCCAGCTCTGGGGCGATCTGTTCAGCTACCGCTTCCCGACCGGGCCGAACGGCGTCGTCGGCGGCCATTCGCTGGGCAACCTGATCCTGCACGCCCTGCAGGACCAGAACCACGGCGACCTGCTCGGTGCGCTCGACGACGCCCGCGAGATGCTCAACGCCGCCGGCCAGGTGCTGCCCGTCACGCTGGACAGCGCGACGCTGTGCGCGGAACTCGGCGACGGCAGCATCGTGCGCGGCGAAGCGGAGATCGATGACCCTGGCGAGCGGCCGATCCGGCCGGTGCGGCGCGTGTTCCTGGAGCCGCCGGTGGCCGCGCTGCCGCGCGCGCTGAAGGCGCTGGCGCGGGCCGACAAGGTGCTGCTCGGTCCGGGCGACCTGTACACGAGCGTGGTGCCCTGCCTGCTGGTCGAGGGGGTCGCGCAGGCGCTGCGATCCTGCGATGGGGAACTGGTCTACATCTGCAACGTCATGACCAAGCGTGGCGAGACGGATCACTACGGCGCGGCCGACTTCGTGCGCTGCATGCACCGCCACCTCGGCCGGCGCGTCGACATCGTCGTCGTCAACACGGCCGAGCCGGACCCGCAGGTCGCGGCCCGCTACGCCGCCCAGGGCGCGTTCCCGGTCGCGCCCGAAATCGACAGCCTGCGCGAACTGGTGCCGCGCGTCATCGCCGGCGCCTTCATGCTGACCGAGCCGCTGATCCGCCACGACGCCGAACGTGTCGTGCGTGCGCTGTGGCCCGCATCCGCTGAGCCTGATCAATCCGGCTTCGCGCGGCGCGGCGACGATGGCGCATGCGAGTCCTGACCGTCTACGCGCACCACAACCCGCGCTCGTTCTGCCATGCGGTGCTGGAGCGCTTCGACGCCGGCCTGCGCGACGCGGGCCACGACAACGAGGTGGTCGACCTGCACGCGATCGGCTTCAACCCCGTCCTCGGTGACGCGGACGCGCCGGACTGGATCGACGACAGCGTGCCGGACGACGTGCTCGCGCGCATGCAGGTCCGCCGCTCGATGCTGCAATCGACGCGAAATCCGCTGCGCCGGCTGCTGGTCAAGCGCTGGATCGGCGATCGGGATGACCGGGCGGTCGTTCGCCGCCTGCACGCCCTGGGCGCGCCGCGCGACGTGGCCGAGCAGCAGGCCAAGGTGGCCCGTGCCCAGGCGCTGGCCTTCATCGCGCCGGTGTACTTCGTGGGTTTTCCGGCCATCCTGAAGGGCTGGATCGAGCGGGTCTTCAGCCTCGGCTTCGCGTTCGGCATGACGGCCGAGGCCTGGCGTGGCGAACTCGCCGGGCGCCTGCCGCTGCTGCGGCACGAGAAGGCCCTGATCATCCAGACGACGATCTGGAACGAAGCCTCCTACGACGAGGCCGGGCTGAAGGCGGCGATGAAGGTGCTCGTCGACGACTACGCCATGCGCTACCCCGGCATCCAGCGTGTCGAGCATGCGTACTTCCACGCCGTGCACGGCGCGGACGAGGCCACCCGCGCGGCCTGGCTCGAGCGCGCCTACCGGCTGGGCCGCGAGTTCTGAGCGCGTCCGGCCCGCAGCGCGCCGTGGTGCAATGCCGTTTTCGTTTCGCGAGGCCCCACCGTGGCTCGAAGCTCTGCAACGATGCGTTCGCACGAGGTGCTGCTGCGCGCCTGTGATCTCGGCTTCGCGTATCCGGGCCACCCGCTGTTCGCCGGCCTGTCCTTCGAGATCGCGCCCGGACTCACGCTGCTGCGCGGCGGCGACGGGCGCGGCAAGACGACGCTGCTGCGCCTGATCGCCGGCGAGATCGCGCCGACCGCGGGCCGCATCGAGCGGGATGCCGCATCGCTCTTCTTCGAGGCACCGGCGGACCCGGACCACGACGGCGTGGTCGTGCGCGACTGGCTGGCAGCACGCCAGCAGCGCTTCGAAGGCTGGCGCGCCGAGAACGCCGTGGAGCTGATCGAGGACTTCGGCCTTGCCGAGCACCTCGACAAGCCGATGTTCATGCTCTCCACCGGCAGCCGCCGCAAGGTCGGGCTGGTCGCCGCGGCGGCCAGCCAGGCGGCGCTGACCCTCGTCGACATGCCCTGCGCGGCGCTCGACGCGCCGTCGACCCGGCGGCTCATGCGGCTGCTCGCCGAGGCCGCCGCTCAGGCCACGCGCGCCTGGGTGATCGCCGACCACGAGCTGCCGGCGGGTCTCGCGGGGCTCGGCGAACTGGCCGTCATCGACCTCGGCGACTGAGCCGTCGTCGCGATCAGGCGTCGCGCAAGGGCAGGGCGGTCTTGTAGCGCACCTGCTTGAGCGCGAAGCTCGAGCGGATCTTCTCGACCTCCTTCATCGGCGAGAGTTGCTCGAGGATGAAGCGCT
>CAZVLY010000233.1:0-2254 GCA_964628175.1 uncultured Piscinibacter sp.
GATCTGCAGCTTCATCACGTCGCCGCAGGCCGGGGCGCCGACCATGCCGGTGCCCACTTCGGCATCGGCCCCGTCGAAGGCGCCGACGTTGCGCGGGTTCTCGTAGTGGTCGATGACCTTGTCGCTGTATGCCATGGTGATGCTCCCTTGTTCAGTGTTCGGCCCACTGGATCGACGCGAGGTCGATGCCGGCCTGGTGCATGTCCCAAAGCGGGCTGAGCGAACGCAGCCGCTCGACCGTGCCCCGGACCTGCGCCGCCGCGCGGTCGATCTCGGCCTCGGTGGTGAAGCGGCCGACCGAGAAGCGGATCGAGCTGTGCGCGATCTCGTCGGACAGGCCCAGCGCGCGCAGCACGTAGCTCGGCTCCAGGCTGGCCGAGGTGCAGGCCGAGCCCGAGGACACGGCGATGCCCTTCATGCCCATCAAGAGCGACTCGCCCTCGACGAACTGGAAGCTGATGTTCAGGTTGTGCGGCACGCGCTGTTCGAGGTCGCCGTTCACGCGCACCTCGGGGATGGTCTGCAGTGCGGCCAGCAGCCGGTCGCGCAGCGCGCGGATGCGTTCGTTCTCCGTGGCCATGGACTCGCGCGCCAGCCGGTAGGCCTCGCCCATGCCGACGATCTGGTGCGTGGGCAGCGTGCCCGAACGCATGCCGCGCTCGTGGCCGCCTCCGTGGATCAGCGCCTCGATGCGCACGCGCGGCTTGCGCCGCACGTACAGCGCGCCGATGCCCTTGGGCCCGTAGGTCTTGTGCGCCGACAGGCTCATCAGGTCCACCGGCAGCTGGCTCAGGTCGATGGCGACCTTGCCGCTGGCCTGCGCCGCGTCGACGTGGAAGAGGATGCCGCGCGAGCGGCACAGCGCGCCGATCGCCGCGATGTCCTGGATCACGCCGATCTCGTTGTTCACGTGCATGACCGAGACCAGGACCGTGTCGGGCCGCAGCGCGGCCTTCAGCACCTCGAGGTCGAGCAGGCCGTTGCCCATCACGTCGAGGTAGCTCACCTCGAAGCCTTCGCGCTCCAGCTCGCGCATGGTGTCGAGCACGGCCTTGTGCTCGGTCTTCAGCGTGATCAGGTGCCGGCCCCGGGCCTTGTTGAACAGCGCCGCGCCCTTGATGGCGAGGTTGTTCGATTCGGTGGCGCCGGAGGTCCAGACGATCTCGCGCGGGTCGGCCCCGACCAGCGCGGCCACGTGCTCGCGGGCGATCTCCACCGCCTCCTCCGCCGCCCAGCCGTAGGCATGGCTGCGCGAGGCCGGATTGCCGAACTGCTCGTACAGGTAGGGCACCATCTGCTGCACCACCCGCGGGTCCACCGGCGTCGTGGCGGCATAGTCCAGGTAGATCGGCTTGGTGTTCGGCAGGTCCATCGCGGGCGCTCCCTGGTGGCGTTCGGGGAGCACCTTCGCAGCAAGCGTGCCAGCTGCCGACCTGGAGAGAAAACCCTTTCGAATCAATCACTTGGCCTGTCATGGCCGAGGACCGGCCAAGCCGCATGGCGGCCACCGTGTCGGCTTTGTCGCGTGTTCGACGCGACAATCCGCACCGATAGCCCGAGTCAATCGCAAGGATTCGATCAATCAACCCACGATATGCTGCAGCGCACACAAAATAGCGGCTGTCAGATCCTTTTCGTCACCTTCATCACTCCAAGGGAAGCACCATGTCGATCATCAACACCACCGTCCAGCCGTTCAAGACCACCGCCTTCCAGAACGGCAAGTTCATCGAAGTCAGCGACCAGACGCTCAAGGGCAAGTGGTCCGTGCTGATCTTCATGCCGGCCGCCTTCACCTTCAACTGCCCGACCGAAGTCGAAGACGCAGCCGACAACTACGCCGCCTTCAAGGACGCCGGCGCCGAGGTCTACATCGTCACGACCGACACGCACTTCTCGCACAAGGTGTGGCACGAGACCAGCCCGGCCGTCGGCAAGGCCCGGTTCCCGCTGGTCGGCGACCCGACGCACACGCTGACGCGCGCCTTCGGCGTGCACATCGAAGAAGAAGGCCTGGCGCTGCGCGGCACCTTCATCATCAACCCGGACGGCGTGATCAAGACCGCCGAGATCCACGACAACGCCATCGCGCGTGACGTCAAGGAAACGCTGCGCAAGCTGCAGGCCGCGCAGTACGTGGCGAAGAACCCCGGCCAGGTGTGCCCGGCGAAGTGGCAGGAAGGCGCCAAGACGCTGACCCCGTCCTTGGATCTGGTCGGCAAGATCTGAAACCACCCCCCCGAAGCGCCTCACG
>CAZVLY010000233.1:2264-7637 GCA_964628175.1 uncultured Piscinibacter sp.
TCTGATCTCCCACCCCCGGAGCGCTCTCGCGCTCCCCCTCAAGGGGGCACCGCCAGCGGACCGGCCAAGCCGGCTCCGCGGCGGTCGCTTGATCACGTCGGAGCACGTTTGCCATGTTGGATGACAGCCTGAAATCTCAGCTCGCTTCGTATCTGGAGCGACTTCGCGAACCCGTGCACTTGGTCGCTTCGCTCGACGATCGCGAAGCCTCGGCCGAGATGCGCGAGCTGATCACCGAGGTCGCCGCGCTCAGCCCGCTGATCACGGCGCGCTTCGACGGCGACGACGCGCGCCGCCCGTCCTTCTCGATCAGCCGCGCCGGCGCCGACATGGGCGTGCGCTTCGCGGCCATCCCGATGGGCCACGAGTTCACCTCGCTGGTGCTCGCGCTGCTGCAGGCCGGCGGTCACCCGCCGAAGCTCGAGGCCGACGTCATCGACCAGATCAAGAGTCTGGACGGCGACTTCGTCTTCGAGACCTACATGTCGCTGACCTGCCACAACTGCCCCGACGTCGTGCAGGCGCTGAACCTGATGGCGGTGCTGAACCCGCGCGTCCGCCACGTGGCCATCGACGGCGGCCTGTTCAAGGCCGAGGTCGACGCGCGCCAGATCATGGCCGTGCCCACCGTCTACCTGAACGGCCAGCCCTTCGGTTCGGGCCGCATGGAGATCGGCGAGATCCTCGCCAAGGTCGACACCGGCAGCGCCGCGCGTGAAGCGGCCAAGCTCGCCACCAAGGACGTGTTCGATGTGCTCATCGTCGGCGGCGGCCCGGCCGGCGCGGCGGCCGCGGTGTACGCGGCACGCAAGGGCATCAAGACCGGCATCGTCGCCGAGCGTTTCGGCGGCCAGACGCTGGACACGCTGGGCATCGAGAACTACATCTCGGTGCTCGAGACGCAGGGGCCGAAGTTCGCCGCGGCGCTGGAAGCGCACGCGCGCCACTACGAGGTGGACATCATGAACGGCCAGCGCGTCGAGAGGCTCGAGACCTCGCTGCAGCCCGGCGGCACGACCACGATCACGCTGGCCAACGGCGCGCAGCTGCAGGGCCGCACGGTGATCCTGTCCACCGGCGCGCGCTGGCGCAACGTCAACGTGCCCGGCGAAGCCGAGTACCGCAACAAGGGCGTGGCCTACTGCCCGCACTGCGACGGCCCGCTGTTCAAGGGCAAGCGCGTGGCGGTGATCGGCGGCGGCAACTCCGGCGTCGAGGCGGCCATCGACCTGGCCGGCGTGGTGGCGCACGTCACGCTGATCGAGTTCGCGGAGCAGCTCAAGGCCGACGCGGTGCTGGTCAACAAGCTGAAGAGCCTGCCCAACGTCGAGATCCACACGAACGCGCAGACCACCGAGATCACCGGCGACGGCCAGAAGGTCACCGGCCTGCGCTACAAGGACCGGGCGACCGGCGCCGAGCACGCCGTCGACCTGGCCGGCGTGTTCGTGCAGATCGGCCTGGTGCCCAACACCGAGTGGCTCAAGGGCACGGTGGAGCTGAGCAAGTACGGCGAGATCATCGTCGACGCCCGCGGTGCAACCACCGTGCCGGGCATCTTCGCCGCCGGCGACGCGACGACCACGCCCTACAAGCAGATCATCATCGCGGCGGGCGAGGGCGCGAAGGCCGCGCTGTCGGCCTTCGACCACCTGATCCGCCACGGCGTGCAGGGCTAGGCGCCTAGCTGCCCTTGTCCTCCGGCGGCTTCTTCGCCGCCGGGGCGGTGAAGGCCTGCTCGGTGAGTGCGCCCCATTCGGATTCCGACAGGTCGAGCTCCGCGACCTCGGGCTTGCGCGGCTCGGCCACGCGGCGGCGGTCGACCCGGCCCGGCGGCCCCTTGTCGGCGCGGCGGCGATCGACGCCGGAGCGCCGCTCCGCGGTCTTCTTGTCCTGCTTCTGCGTCATCCGCCGTTCGTCCTGAGGCCTCGGTGCCTTTCTTCCCGGCCCCACTCTAGCGCCGCTAGGGCTGCGCGGCCACCATCACCGAATAAGCCTTGAAGACTGCTGTGGCTTGCGCGCCGACCTGCAGGTCCAGCGCCTCGACACCTTCGTTGGTGACGCTGGCGGAGATCGCCGCGCCGCCGGGGAGCGTCAGGATCACCAGCGACGACACCGCGCCGCGCTCGATGCGAGACACCGTGCCGGCGAGCTGATTGCGCGCCGAAAGCTGCCAGCCGGCGAAGTCGGTCACCAGCACCACCGCCGAGGCCTTGATCAGCGCCAGGGCCTCCTTGCCCTTCTTCAGTCTCAGGCGCTGTGCAGCCGCGCTGGTCATGGTCGCAGTGATCTCGTCGCCGCTCTTCAGCGCGATCGTCACGGTGGCCGACACCGGCCCGAGCTCGACCGCCTTGACGGTGCCGGCGAACTGGTTGCGTGCGCTGGTCTTCATCGACATTCTCCGGAGCAGGCCGCTCAAGGCCGGCAGTTGGGACAGGCGCGCCTCCTGGGCGCGCAGGAACTCGCGGTGCTCGTCCTGCAGCGTGCGCCAGGCGCCGAGCAGGCCGCGCGCGGCCAGGGTGAGACGCGTGCCGCCGCCGCCGGCGCCGCCGGTGGCGGTCTCGAGCAGCGGCTCGTTGGCCAGATTGCAGGCGGACTCGAGCAGCAGCCAGGCGCCCTTGTAGCTCAGGCCTGCGGTGCGCGCGGCCTTGTTGATCGAGCCGGTGGCCTCCAGCGCCTCGAGCAGCGCGAAGAAGCGCGCGTCGAGCCGGCCGGCGAGCTTGATATCCGCGCTGAGAAGCTTGCCGCTCATGGGGCGTTCATTCCATCAGCGCGACGGTCTTCACCTGCGCCCACACCGGCATGCCGACGGCGAGTTCGAGCGCATGGGCCGAGCGCCGCGTCAGGCGCGCCACCACCGCCGCATGGCCGACCCGCACGCGCACCAGGGCCAGCGCCGGGTGCTCGTCGTCGGCGATGGCCTCGATGCTGCCGCGCAGCTGGTTGCCGATGCTGGTGCCGGTCTGCGGCGTGCGCGTCAGGCTGACGTCGCGCGCGAGGACGCGCAGGCGCACGCGGCGGCCCAGGGGCAGGCCCTGGTCGCGCGTCCACAGGCGGCAGGATCCGCCGTCGACATCGAGCCGCGCGAGCTGCCATGGCGCGTCGCGTTCGCCGATCACCGCATCGAGCACCACGCCGGCATCGTCGCCGAAGGCCATCGGCAGATCCAGCCGCGCCAGCATCTCGGCCAGCGGCCCGTCGGCCAGCACGCGGCCGGCGTCCATCAGCACCAGGTGGTCGGCCAGGCGCGCCACCTCGTCGATCGAGTGGCTGACGTAGACGATGGGAATGCCGAGTTCCTCGTGCAGCCGGTCGAGGTAGGGCAGCAGCTCGGCCTTGCGCTTCGCGTCCAGCGCGGCCAGCGGTTCGTCCATCAGCAGCAGCCTCGGGCTGGTGGCCAGCGCGCGGGCGATCGCCACGCGCTGGCGCTCGCCGCCGGACAGCGTGTCGGGCCGGCGCTCGAGCAGGTGGGCGATGCCCAGCAGCTCCACCACCACCTCGAGCGCGATGCGGCGGGTGGCCGGCGCGATGCGCTTGAGACCGTAGGCGAGGTTGTGTCGCACATCCAGGTGCGGGAACAGCGCGGCCTCCTGGATCACGTAGCCGATCGCACGCTCGTGGGTGGGCACGAAGCGGCCGGCCGCGTCGTCCTGCCAGACCTCGGCGCCGATCGCCACGCGGCCCGCAGCGCGCTCGAGGCCGGCGAGCGCGCGCAGCACCGTCGTCTTGCCGCAGCCCGAGGGGCCGAACAGCGCCGTGACGCCCTGCTCGGGCACGGCGAGCGCCACGTCGAGCGCGAAGCCCCGGCGTGCCAGCGCGAGCCGTGCCTCGATCATGCGGGGCGCTCCTCGCGCCGCGGCCGGTTGGCGACGTACAGCGACACCAGCACGACCAGCGCGAACACCACCATGCCGGCCGCGAGGCGATGCGCCTGCGCGAACTCGGTGGCCTCGACATGGTCGTAGATCGCCACCGAGAGCACGCGGGTCCTGTCGGGGATGTTGCCGCCGATCATCAGCACCACGCCGAACTCGCCGACGGTGTGCGCGAAGCCGAGCACGCTGGCCGTCACGAAGCCCGGCCGCGCGAGCGGCACCGCCACGCTGAAGAAGCGGTCCCAGGGGCTCGCTCGCAGCGTCGCCGCCGCCTCCAGCGTGCGCTCGGGCACCGCCTCGAAGGCCTGCTGCAGCGGCTGCACGACGAAGGGCAGCGAGTAGATCACCGAGGCCACCACCAGCCCGGCGAAGGTGAAGGGCAGCCGCCCCAGCCCGAGCGACTGCGTGAGCTGGCCCACCGGCCCCTGCGGCCCCATCAGCAGCAGCAGGTAGAAGCCGATCACCGTGGGCGGCAGCACCAGCGGCATGGCCACCAGCGCGGCCCACACCGGCTTGGCCGGTGAGCGCGTGCGCGCCAGCCACCAGGCCATCGGCGTGCCGACGATCAACAGCAGCAGCGTCGTCAGCCCCGCCAGTTCGGCGGTGAGGCGGATGGCGCTCCATTCATCGGGATTCAGCATCGGCCGAGTCCCTCAGAGCCCGTAGCCGAAGTCGCGGATCAGCTTCTTCGCCGGCCCGCTCTTCAGGTGGTCGAGCAGGGCCCTGGCGGCAGGGTTGTCGTTGCCCGGCTTGAGCAGCACGGCGTCCTGGCGGATCTCGCCGAAGAGACCGGACGGCACCAGCCAGTACGAACCGGCGACCGGCTTGCCGGGCGTCGCCACCTGCGAGAGCGCGACGAAACCGAGCTCGGCATTGCCGGTGACGGCGAACTGGTAGGCCTGCGCGATGCTCTCGGCGGTGACCAGCTTGGGCGTCACCGCGTCGCCCAGCCCGCGCGCCTTGATCACCGCCATCGCCGCGGCGCCGTAGGGCGCGACCTTCGGGTTGGCGATGGCGACGTGCCTCACCTTGTCGGAAGCCAGCACCGCGCCCTGGTCGTCGACGAAGCCGGGCTGCGCACTCCACAGCACCAGCTTGCCGATGGCGTAGGTGAATTGGCTGCCGGCCACCGCATGGCCTTCGGCGACCAGCTTCCTGGGCGTCTCGTCGTCGGCGGCGAGCAGCACCTCGAAGGGCGCGCCGGAGACGATCTGCGTGTAGAACTTGCCGGTCGCGCCGGCCGACACCTTCAGCACGTGACCGGTGGCTGCCGTGAATCCCTCGCCGATGCGGGCCAGCGCACCGGCGAAGTTGGCGGCCACGGCGACCTGGACCTCGCCCGCGTGGGCGGACGCGGCGGCCAGGGCCCACAGGGCGGCGGCGAACGGGCGGTGCATGGCGAGCTCCTTGCGGCCGGGGTCCTGTCGGCTTCCCGACAATCCCCCGGAAAACGTTGTGAATGCTACTTCACAACGCTATGCAGCAAGAAGCGGGCCTC
>CAZVLY010000234.1:0-7622 GCA_964628175.1 uncultured Piscinibacter sp.
GCCAACGCAAGCTGGTGCGGTGGCCTCGCCACGGCACGGCGGAGTCCGCACGGCAGCGGTCTCTACTGTCCGCGCGCTGCGCTCGGGCGTCCTGTCCCGGGCGCTCGGGTTCTTGCCTGAAACCCCGGCTCTTTCCGCCGGGCGGCAAGCGACCGTGACGGCGCGGGCGGGCTCAGTCCTGGGCGGCGACGCGATGGCCGCCGGCCTTGAACCGGGTGATGGCGTTCTTCAGCTCGGTGTACTCGCTGCAGGGCAGGAAGCACGCCTTGTCCAGCGCCGCCAGGCGCTGCTCGGCGCGCGGGAGTTCACCGCGCAACAGGAACAGCTCGCCGGAGTACTCCAGCGCACCGCGGTGTCGCGGGTCGAGCGCCAGCGCGGCGTCGTAGTAGCGTTCGGCGGCGGCGTAGTCGGGCGACTTGGCCTTGCGGTGGCTGTAGCCCATCAGGTTGTTCCATTCGGCACTGCCCTTGGCATCGACGCGCTCGAGTTCGGCGATGGCCGCAGCCCACTTGTTGTCGGCGATGAGTGCGCGTGCGCTGGACAGCGGATCGGCCGCCGCGCGGGACGGTGCGGAGTCGGCCGCGTGCACGGTGGGCAGGCAGGTGAGGGCCAGCAGCAGCGCGGCCAGCAGGGGTGTGAGGTGTTTCATCGGGGGCTCCTCGGTGGGGTGGCCATCGCCCTCGCGATGACCTGAACCCACTTACGAGCACACGGGTCGCGGCGGACGCAGAGTCGCCGCGCGTTTTCTCACCAGAGCTTGACGCAGTGTCCCGACAGCACGAACGGTTGTGCCGGCGCGGCCGCAGCGGCGTCGACTTCGTGGCTGACGGCCAGACGCGACACGCGGAAGAAGAGCTTCTCGGCGGGCGACGGCAGCACGAGCGTGGCGCTGCCCTGCACGGGCACCACGCCCAACTTGAAAGGCGCGGCGCCGTCCTGCGGCAGGGCCCAGAGCGTCGCCAGCTTGCCGGCGGGCACCTGGATCGGCTGCAGCATCTTCACCGTCAGCGTCTTGCCATGGCGGCGCGAACTGGCCAGCAAGGTGGGCTTGCCGGCCTCGTCGAGCAGCAGGCCCACGTAGCTGGCCGGCAGTGTCTCCTGCGCGGGCTCCAGGCCGCCCAGGCGGGGCTGCTCACGCAGCACCACCACGGCGATCAACAGGCCCGCCAGCGCACCCGCGAGCGTGCGGCCCGAGAGGATCTCGAGGAGCCAGGACCAGCGAGAACGGGGGGCCGTGCCCGCCGCAGGGCGCTCGGGTTGCAGACTCTGCTCGAGGCGCTGCCACACCGCCGGGCTGGGCTGCAGCGGGGGCACCGTCGCCGCCAGCGTGGCAAGCCTCTCCTGCCAGACGAGCACCGCCAGTTCAGCGGCCCGGCTCGAGCGCAGCAACTGCTCGAAGCGACGGCGCGCACCGCCGTGCATCAGGCCCAGGGCGTAGTCGCGCGCCAGCGCGTCCAGGCATTCGGGGCGCAGCAGGTTCAAGCCGTCACCCCGGCTTGTTCGAGGCAGGTGCGCAGCCGGTCCATGCCGCGCCGCAACCAGGCCTTGACGGTGCCCAGCGGCGCGTCCAGCGCGTGCGCGATCTCGGTGTGCACCAGTCCCTTGTAGTAGGCCAGCGCGATGGCCTGGCGCTGGCTGGCGCCCAGCTGCGCCATGCAGCCGTCGATGCGGGCGCGTTCGAGGCTGAGCTGGATCAGGCGCTGCGGCTCGCGCTCCGCGTCGTCGGCGACGGCATAGGCTTCGTCGACCAGGGGCACGGTGGCCGCGCGTTCGGCCTTGCCCACGCGCAGCTTGTCGATGGCCTTGTTGCGAACGATGTTGATGAGCCAGGTCATCGGCGTGGCCATGGCCGGGTTGTAGCCGTCGGCGCCGTTCCAGACGTTCATGAAGGCTTCTTGCAGCACGTCCTCGGCGCGATCGCGCCGCTGGGCCAGGATGCCGTAGGCCAGGCCCAGCAGGTGGGCCGACGTGGCCGCGTAGAGGGCGCGAAAGGCCGCCTGATCGCGCAGCGCGACGCGGGCCAAGAGGCGCGCGAGTTCCTGGTTGCCTTCGTCCATGACGGCCACTTACGTGCGGTGCGACCGGAATGGACGCACTGCCGGGGGCGCCATCCTACAGGCGCAGGCCTTGCGGCACAAAAGAACAGGGCCCGCGCATGGCGGGCCCTGGTCTGGATTGGTGCCGGTGAGAAGAGTCGAACTCCCGACCTTCGCATTACGAATGCGCTGCTCTACCAACTGAGCTACACCGGCGTGAAGCCGCACATTATAGCCCGGCTCAGCTGTAGGTGATCCAGTCGGCCAGCGCCGGGTCCGTGAGATGCGGCAGGGTGTTGAAGCTCAGCAGCGAGTGCCGCTTGGGCGTGAAGACGAACTCGGTCACGGCGCTGTTGCGGATGCGCAGGTTCAGCTCGATTGCGGTGGCCTTGGGCGCGCCGAGCACGGCGGCCACGGCGGTGGCGATCGGCCCGCCGCTGGAGACGATCAGCACCGCGCCTTCGTGCGACTTGCGCACGTGGTCCAGCGTCTCGCACACGCCGGCCACGAACTCGGCGTAGCTGGGCATGCCCACCGGCTCGCTGCGGCCGTCCATCCAGGCCTGCAGGCCCTCGCGCAGCAGCCGGAAGTGCTGGCGCACCGCCTCCTCGCTGCGCGGCGGCGCGATCGGGCCGGGGTGGATCGCCGCCACCAGGGCGTCGCCGTCGTACTCGTTCAGGCCCGGCCAGGCGTGTGCCTGCGGCGCCATCTGCATGCCCTGGGCGATGCCGGCCAGCGAGTCGACCTGGCGCGTGAGCGTGCCGGTCAGCGCCGCCTCGAACACCACGCCGGATCGCAGGAAGTGCTCGCCCAGGCGCACACACTGGCGGCGGCCGAGTTCGCTCAGGCGGTCGTAGTCGTCGCTGCCGAACGAGGCCTGCCCATGCCGCACCAGGTAGAGCTGGCCCATGGTGCCGGGCTCAGGCCGGGTCGCGGTGGTAGTCGGTGACGCGCTCGACCTCGTTCTTCGAGCCGAGCATCACGCTGACGCGTTCGTGCAGCTTGGTCGGCACGATGTCGAGGATGCGCTGCGAGCCATTGGTGGCCATGCCGCCGGCCTGCTCGATGAGAAAGCTCATCGGGTTGGCCTCGTACAGCAGGCGCAGCTTGCCGGGCTTGTCGGGCTCGCGCTTGTCCCAGGGGTAGATGAACACGCCGCCGCGCGTCAGGATGCGGTGCACGTCGGCCACCATGCTGGCCACCCAGCGCATGTTGAAGTCCTTGCCGCGCGGGCCTTCCTTGCCGGCCAGGCATTCGTCGATGTAGCGCTTCATCGGCGGGGCCCAGTGGCGCATGTTCGACATGTTGACCGCGAACTCCTTCGTGTCCGCGGGGAGCTGTACCTGGTCGGCGGTCAGCACCCAGGAGCCCATCTCGCGGTCGAGCGTGAACATCGCCACGCCCTCGCCGACGGTCAGCACCAGCATGGTCTGCGGGCCGTAGACGCAGTAGCCGGCGGCGGCCTGGGCGCGGCCGGCCTGCAGGAAGTCCTGCTCGCTGACGCCGCGGTGGTGGCCTACCTTGCGCAGCACCGAGAAGATGGTGCCGATGCTGACGTTGACGTCGATGTTGCTCGAGCCGTCGAGCGGGTCGAACAGCAGCAGGTACTCGCCCTGCGGGTAGCGATTCGGCACGACGTGGATGGAGTCCATCTCCTCGCTGGCCATCGCGGCGAGGTGGCCGCCCCATTCGTTGGCCTCGATCAGCACCTCGTTGGAGATGATGTCGAGCTTCTTCTGCACCTCGCCCTGCACGTTTTCGGTGTGCGCGCTGCCCAGCACCTCGCCGAGTGCGCCCTTGTTCACCGAGATCGCGATGGTCTTGCAGGCGCGTGCCACCACCTCGATCAGCAGGCGCAGCTCGGCCGGGATGTGGCCGTGCTCGCGCTGCTGTTCGACGAGGTACTGCGTCAGGCTGATTCTTCGGGCCACGTTCAGGTCTCCAGGGCTCGCGTGACGACTTCACGCACGTCGTTGGACAGGTCGCTGCGCGCGGCCACGCGGGCGATGGCCTCGCGCGCGGCGCTGCGGTAGGGCTCGGCCAGCTGCGCCCAGCGGTCCATCACGCGGGCGATGCGCGCGGCCAGCTGCGGGTTGAAGGCATCGAGCTCGATCACCCGCTCGCTCCAGAACACGTAGCCCGCCGCGTCGGCACGGTGGAAAGCCGCCGGGTTGTCGCCGCACAGCGAGCGCACCAGGCTGCGCGCCCGGTTCGGGTTGTGCAGCGTGAAGTCCGGGTGCTTGAGCAGCGCCTTGGCGCGCGCGAAGACGCGGCCGTCACGCTCGGGCGCGCTGGCCTGCAGCGCGAACCACTTGTCGATGACCAGCGCATCGCCGCGGAACATGTCGTGAAAGCGCGGCAGCGCCAGGTCGGCCATCTCCGAGTGCGAGGCCAGCAGCGCCCACAGCGCACCCTCGCGGTCGGTCATGTTGGCGGCGTCCTTGAAACGCTGGTAGGCGCGGCCCTGCCAGAGCACGTCGCCGCGCGCGGTGGCGTCCAGGCACAGCATCGCCAGCGCCAGGTTGGCCAGCGCGCGCCGGCCGGCCGGCTCCGGCGCGGGCGAGTAGGGGCCGGCGACCTGGTGCGACTCCCAGGCCCATTCCCAGTCGGCGTGCAGCGCCTGCGCGAGCTGCAGCACCATCGCCTCGCGGGCCGTGTGGATGCGCTGCGGGTCGACCGACTCGAGCTGCTCGGCGATGTAGGTTTCGCTCGGCGGCGTGAGCACCAGCGTCTTGAAGGCGGCGTCCAGCGTCGGGTGGCGCAGCACCGCACGCATCGCGCCGGTGAAGGCGGCGTCGAGCTGCAGCGGCACATCGTCGCGGACGGCGGCGAGCAAGCGGCCGAGTGCCAGGCGCTGGCCGGCCTCCCAGCGGTTGAAGGCGTCGGGGTCGTGCGCCAGCAGCACCAGCAGCTCGGCGTCGTGCAGCCCGTCCACCAGCGTCACCGGCGCCGAGAAATGGCGCAGCAGCGAGGGCACCGGCTCGCTGTCGACATCGACGAAGGTGTAGAAGCTGCGCGCCTCGTCGAGCACCAGCACGCGCTCGGTGGCGCTGCTCGGCGGTTCGTCTTCCAGGCGCAGCGCCATCGGCTGGCCGTCTCGCGACAGCAGGCCCATCGCCACCGGGATCACGTACGGCTGCTTCTCGGCCTGGCCGTGCGAGGCAGCGCAATGCTGCTCGAGCCCGAGCGTGTAGGTGCGCGTCGGCGCGTCGTAGCGGCCGCGCGCGGTGAGGCGCGGCGTGCCCGCCTGGGCGTACCAGCGCTTGAACTGCGGCAGCGTGCGCGCGAGCTCGCTGCCGGGGTTGGCGTCGGCGATGGCCTGGGCGAAGTCATCGCAGGTGACGGCCTGGCCGTCGTGGCGCTCGAAGTAGAGCGACATGCCCTTGGCGAAGCCGTCGCGGCCCACCAGCGTCTGCATCATGCGCACCACCTCGGCGCCCTTCTCGTAGACGGTGGCGGTGTAGAAGTTGTTGATCTCGACGTACTCGTCGGGGCGCACCGGGTGCGCCATGGTGCCGGCGTCCTCCGGGAACTGCAGCTCGCGCAGCGTGTGCACGTCGGCGATGCGCTTGACGGCGCGCGCGGTGGCCGAGCCCGACATGTCCTGGCTGAACTCCTGGTCGCGGAACACCGTCAGCCCCTCCTTCAGGCTGAGCTGGAACCAGTCGCGGCAGGTGATGCGGTTGCCCGTCCAGTTGTGGAAGTACTCGTGGCCGACCACGCTCTCGATGCCCGCGTAATCGGCGTCGGTGGCGGTGGCGGGGTGGGCCAGAACGTACTTCGTGTTGAAGATGTTCAGGCCCTTGTTCTCCATCGCGCCCATGTTGAAGTCGCCGACGGCGACGATCATGAAGCGGTCCAGATCCAGCGGCAGCTTGAAGCGCGCCTCGTCCCACACCACCGAGGCGATCAGCGAGTTCATCGCGTGCTCGGTCTTGTCGAGGTCGCCGCGGCGCACCCACACCTGCAGCAGGTGGTTCTTGCCCGAGCGCGTGCGGATGTGCTGCTCGCGCGCCACGAGGTCGGCGGCCACCAGCGCGAACAGGTAGCTCGGCTTCGGGAAGGGGTCGTGCCACTTGGCGAAGTGGCGGCCGTTGTCGAGATCGCCCTGCTCGACCAGGTTGCCGTTGGACAGCAGCACCGGGTAACGCGCCTTGCTGGCGCGCAGCGTCACGGTGTAGACCGCCATCACGTCCGGGCGGTCGAGGAAGTAGGTGATGCGGCGAAAGCCCTCCGCCTCGCACTGCGTGAAGAAGCCGCCGCCCGAGGTGTACAGGCCCGACAGCTGGGTGTTCTTCTCCGGCGCGCAGGTGTTGCGGATCTCCAGCGTGAAGTCGCCCTCGGGCGGGTTGTCGATTACCAGCTCGCCGGCCTCGCTGCGGAACGACACGCTCTGGCCGTTGGCGAGCACGCGCAGCGGCTCGAGCTCCTCGCCGTGCAGGCGCAGCGGGCCGCCGGTGCCGGCGGCGTTGCGCACGACGGCCATGCGGCTGGCGACGATGGTGCGCACCGGGTCGAGGTCGAACGTGAGCTCGACGCTGCGGATCCAGTAGGCCGGGGCGGCGTAGTCGGCGCGACGTACTGCTTGGGCAATGCCTTCACGCATGGTGGTCTTCTTTCGTCAGGGCAGAGGGAGCGAGCGTGCGGAAGTCCGCCGCGCTCGCCAGCAGGTTCGGGTAACTCGAGAAGGCCGCCGGCGGCAGCGTGGTCGTCAGTGCCACGGCGCCCATGCCGGCCCGGCGCGCGCCCTCGATGCCCAGCGGCGCGTCCTCGAAGACGATGCAGCTCGCCGGCGGCAGGCCCAGGCGCCGCGCCGCCTCGAGAAAGATGTCCGGGTGCGGCTTGCCGCGCAACCCGTCGGCCGGGCTGACCACCGTCTCGACCCAGCGGTCGATCGGAAAGCGGGCGAAGGCCAGCTTCATGTTCTCCGGCGTCGAGGCCGTGCACACCGCCAGGCGGATGCCGGCGGCCAGCGAGCGCTCGATGAATTCCTGCGCCCCGGCGATCAGCGCCAGTTTCGGCGCGGCGATCTCGCGGTACAGCGTTTCCTTCTCGTGGGCCATCGCCTGCCGCTCCGCGGCCGACGCCGCGGGGAACATGTCGGCCAGGATCTCGTCGTTCGAGCGCCCGGCGGTGGCGGTGAAGAAGGCGTCGGCGTCGATGGCCAGGCCGCGCCGCGCATGCCAGGCCACCCACGCGTCGTGGTGGTGCGGCATGCTGTCGATCAGCGTGCCGTCGAGGTCGAACAGGAAGCCCTGAACCTTAGACACCTTGCTTCAGGCTCGCTTCGATGAAGGCGTCGAGGTCGCCGTCGAGCACCTTCTGCGTGTTGCTGATCTCGACGTTGGTGCGCAGGTCCTTGATGCGGCTCTGGTCGAGCACGTAGCTGCGGATCTGGTGGCCCCAGCCGACGTCGGTCTTGGTGTCCTCGAGCTTCTGCTGCGCTTCCATCTGCTTGCGCATCTCGTGCTCGTACAGGCGCGAACGCAGCATCTGCCAGGCCTCGTCGCGGTTGCGGTGCTGCGAGCGGTCGTTCTGGCACTGCACCACGATGCCGGTGGGGATGTGCGTCAGGCGCACCGCCGA
>CAZVLY010000235.1:0-5611 GCA_964628175.1 uncultured Piscinibacter sp.
CGCAGGAGCCCCTCCCGCTGTCTCCAGATCGCGCCTCAGCGGCCCTCCCGACCCGAGTCCGCGGTCGGGGCCAGCCGGCAGCGCGGATCGTCCCCACCCGCCGCTTCGCTCCCCGAGTTCCACCAGGTCGTCCCGACCCAGCGTCCGCGGCGGGGGAGCGACCCGAAGTTGAGGGACCGTCCCCACCCCCGGCTCAGTTCGAACTCGAAGTCCAGTCCGGGCCGAGCCACCCGCCGGGTGCTGAACCGACGATGAACGGCATCACTCCCCCGCCGCTGGTCCGAGTCTCGCCTGGCTGGTCGACCCGACGCTGGCTCCGCGGCGGGTAACGGACGAAGCGGGCATGGCAGAACCAACCCCCGGCCGTGGTCGACAGGAAGCTTTGCGATCGCACCAAGCTGCCGCCGGTTGGCACGGGCCGACTCCTGATGGTCGCGCCGCCCGCCGCCCCGACCGTCTTGCTGGCCAGGCTGAACCCGGCAGGTTCGCAGCGGAGACGAGAGCCGCCGAGAACGGGGCGTTCCGCGGCAACGGCGGTGTGGAAAGTTGGAGTGAGGGCGGATGGAGGTCGGGTCGAGCGGTTGGAAGGGCGTTCGGACGGGACGGAATGTGGATCGTGCGGGCGGCACGGATCGGGCTGGCGGTTCGGGTGGGCCGTGTTGGGGTCGTCACCGCCGAACGGGGTGAGGGGCAGCGTACCGTGGTGACGGATGTGGCAGCCCACGCGGCGGTGAGGGAGCGCCACGGAAGGGAAAGCCAGCCGGAGAGACCGGAGCAGACCGAAGACCCCCACCCGCCGCTCCACGAGCTCGAGCTTTCCGATCGCACCGACGCCGGCCGCCGCGGCGGGGACCGGTGCGGATCTGGACGGAACGCCCCCCCGCCGGCTGAAAGACAAGCCGAGGTAGACCTCCCGAACCGTCCGACCGCCGGCGGTGTCCAGTCCTGCTGGCAGGGCTACCCCACCTCCGGCGCGATCGGCTGGCCAGCCGGTCGGATCTCCACGGCGCCTTCGGTCTGGTCAGGAGACGGACGGGCCGGGTCGGAACGACCGGCCGGAATCGATCGGACGGAGCGGCTGCAATCCATCGGACGCCCGGTCATGGGCAGATTCGTCTGGCCGACTGCCGTGCGGTGGGAACGGTGATGGATCGGGTCGGGCGGTTGGCAACGGGTCCGTGCAGTCGGAACGGAGTCCTTCCCTGGTGGTGGGGGGTCGGGTCGGGCAGGCCCGGAGGATCGTCCTGGCGACCTGGCGTCCTGGCCCATGCCGCCGCGCCGGCCAGATCGAGAGGGGGTGAGGTGGACCGAGTCCGGCAAGAACTGGTCGCTCCCGGGGGCCGGGATGGGGGTCGACCCGAGCGAGCAGGGCCGGACGCGTCGATCCGGTCGTGCTGGGGCGTTCGCCCGGCACGACGCGGAAAGGCAAGCCGACTTCGGCAGTGGCGGATGGGCCGAACCGTTCCGTTGAGTCGTCAGCGGCCGCCGGCGACGGTGAGGGCGAGGGCGAGGGCGATGGCGCGGGCGAGGGCGAGGGCGATGGCGGCCGTGCAGTGGGAACGGACGTGACGACTGAACGAAGGCTAGGCGGCGGTGATGGGGTGGGCAATCGGTCGGGCAGGGCGATGGGTGATGGGTGATGACAGGAAGGAGCGATCCCGTGCAGCTTGAACGGGGATCAGTCCGTGCGATGGGAACGGAGGGTGGAGCGCGAGGTGTGCAGGGTGTCCCAGCCGGCAGCTGGCTCCGCCCATGCAGATCGGATCTCCGATCCGACGGCCGCCGTCCTGCGGTCGGCGGCGAGAGGCGAGCCGACTTCGGCTGGACGTGAAGCCCCGAACCGTTCCGTTCGATCGTCACTTGCCGGCGGCGTCGGCTGGTCAGGGCCTGGCCACCGGTCCGGTTTAGTCGGGTAAGCGGCGCAAGTCGTTGAGCCAGGCGGAGTTTTCGGAGCTGGTTTAGCCAAGGTCAGCAGTCTGCTTACCGGAAAGCCAGCAGGGCGGCATTCGCCATGGCGGCTTGCCATGGCCAAGTCGGGCCCCGCCGAGCTCGAGCCGGTCGGCTCGGCGGGCCGAATGCAGAAGGTCGGATCTGACGATCCGAGTGCCGCCGTCCTGCGGCCGGCGGCGAAAGGCGAGTCGACTTCTGGCCGGCGCCGATGGCCCGAACCGTACCGATCGAACGTCAGCGGCCGCCGGCGACAGCGGGGCGGGCGGCCATGCTGGATCTGCCTCGTGTCTTCTCATTCCCGCTGACTCGGGGGGCGGATCTACCTGGCCAGGCTGATCCAACGGGGGCGGTGTCGGCCGGCTGCCCAGGGAGAGGTGTCGGGTCGTGAAGGCCGGGAAGATCCGGCGCCGACCGTCCCATCGAAACGAGAGAGCCGATCGGGTGGTTCGGCGACGTCGGCGCTCTGGTCACCTCGACGCCGCGGCTCGGAACGACCCGTCCGACTGGAACGAAGCGTCGCCGCTGGGCATGGCTGGCCGACAACGGCGCCGGATCGAGCCGACCGCTCGGCCTGGCCGATGCGTCAGTGCAGCTGGAACGAAGTCGCTGTGCAGAGTGGGTGTGGCGAGCTGATCCGATCGACCCGCCGGCCGGGATGCGTCGACGTTGAAGGGAACGAACCGACCCCTTTGCTGGTGGTCCATTCGTACAGGCGCTGACGGACCAGCGTCGTGGAGCGTCGGCATATTCGGCTCTTGCGCTGGGGACGGCGGATTGGGTTCGATCCGATTGATAGGTTCAGCCAGGTCAGTAGCCGGACCCAGCGCCGCTGCCGAATGGGGTGGGTTGGCGCCAGGCCGGGTGCAGCAGGGCGTGTGCTCGCTGATCAAGCGGGCGGGAAGCCGGAGGCAAAGGGATTGAGAGACCCTTGATGGCAGGAACCAGCATGTCGGCTACCACCAGAGAGGAGCCGCCGTTCGCGTGTGACGGCAGCGCGTTGGTGAGTGTGGTGACGTACCAAGGGCACGGGTGGGTGAGGTGTTCGGTGGCTCTGCGATGGCGCCACGGTGGTCCGGAGAGTGCTCGTGGTGGCGGCACGGGCTGTGGACAGCCGAGTCATGCACAGGGTCGTTGAGGGCGAACGCGGCTGTGGATTCGTGAGCGCAAGCGGTAGCTTGTGGACAACCTTGGCGATTCCGTCAACGCGCGACGATGCTGTGGATCGTCGGTGCGTCACGAGGCTGTGGAAGAGTGCTTCGCGGCTCGTGTCCGGAATCTCTGGTCGCAATGGTGTGAGGCTCCAGTCCGGGGCCGCCTTGCGTCAGAGAGTGACGAGATGAGCAGAGTTATCGAATCGGTGAGCCTGGCGTTCTGCCAAGGCTCGAGCGACAAGGTCTATGCGGCGAGCCTGGTGGAGGTCGGCGACGGCTACCTGGTGCAGTTCCAGTACGGTCGGCGGGGCAGCGCGCTGAAGGCGGGCACGAAGACGGTCGCGCCGGTGGAGCTCGCGGCGGCGAAGAAGGTCTACGACAAGCTGGTCGCGTCGAAACTGTCCGAGGGCTACACGACCGGTGAAAGCGGCGTGGCGTTCCAGGGCGGAGCGAACGAGCAGCGCGTCAGCGGCCTGCTGCCGCAGCTGCTGAACCCGATCGACGAGGCCGAGCTGGAGGCGTTCCTGGCCGACGAGCTGCACATCGGCCAGCAGAAGCATGACGGCGAGCGCCGGATGCTGCGTTCGGTGGTCGGTGCGGAAGTCGTCGGCATCAACCGCAAGGGGTTGACCGTTCCGCTGCCGCAGCCGGTGGTGGAGGCGGTGGGCAACCTGTCGTGTGTGCTGGACGGCGAGATGGTCGGGAACGTGCTGTATGCGTTCGACATCCTCGAGTACGACGGCCAGGACCTGCGCTCGGAGGAGTGTCTGTCGCGCATCCAGGTGCTGGAGCGGGTCGGCCAGGCGTTCGGCGAGGCGGTCAGGATCGTCGGGACGGCGGTCGGCAGCCAGGCCAAGCGCGAGCTGCTCAAGCGCGTGCGTGAGCTCGGGCAGGAAGGGATCGTCTTCAAGCGGGCGGATGCCCCTTACGAGCCCGGCCGGCCGAACTCGGGCGGTTCGCAGCGCAAGTTCAAGCTGGTCGACTCCGCCACGGTCCGTGTGCGGTCGGTCAACGGGAGCAAGCGCAGCGTCGAGGTGGAGGTCAGCGTGCCGTACGAGATCGACGGAAAGACGGTCTACAAGGATGCGGTGATGGCGGTGGGCTCGGTGACGATCCCCGCCAACCACGCGATTCCGGCCGCCGGTCAACTGGTCGACGTCAACTACCTCTATTGCTTCGAAGGCGGCTCGCTGTTCCAGCCTGTCTACAAGGGGCCGCGCGAGGATCTCGACGCGAACGATCTGTCGGTGATCTCGATCCGGCAGCTGAAGTTCAAGCAGGCCCACGCGGAGGCGTTGGCGGCTTGACGCCGTTGCACTGAGACGAAACCCCAAGGGCCTTCCTGCACTGCAGGCGGGCCCTTTCTTCTTCCTGGCAGGCGTCGGACATGGCAGTGCCGCAAGGGACAGACCGCATGTCGCGGGCGCATTCTTGATGGAGAGATGTATGGGTGCTTCAAGAGTCGGACGGCCGTTCGAGCCGAATCCGCTGGAAAGCTACGTGTGCTCGACCTGGTTCGAGCGCGATCGCCGCCACGTGAGCCTGCAGACGCCGAACGGCCGCACGGTCTTCGAACTGTGGGACGACGAGGTGGACGAGGCGATCGAGGACGGCTTCCTGAGCGTTCCGCGGGTGCCGCGGCCGTCGGACGCCGACTGGCAGCCGCACGCCGTCAGCTACGCCCTGGACAAGGGCCTGATCAAGACGAACGGCGCCGGTGCTGCCGACCGTCGCCACTGAACGAGGAGATCGTGATGAGCGAAACGATGGGCAGGAGCGAGGTGACTCGCGAAGGCCAGGGTGCGACGGACGCGGAGCGTCGGTCGTTCCGGATGGACCCGGCGCTGCTGTGGTCGGTGATCAAGAGCCAGGCCGGTACGCTGGCCAAGGCGCTGCTCGAGCTGGTGATGAACTCGATCGATGCGGGTGCGAGCCAGGTGAGCATCACGCTCACGGGCACCCGGCTGAAGGTCGAAGACGATGGCCGCGGGTTCCAGTCGCGTACCGAAGTCACGAGCTGGTTCGAGACCTTCGGCACGCCGCACAAGGAGGGCGATGCGCGCTGGGGCAAGTTCAGGATGGGCAGGGGCCAGCTGATGTCGTTCACGCGGAACGTCTGGCGCTCTGGCGAGTTCGAGATGCGGGTGGACATCCGCGACCTCGGTCTCGAGTACGACCTGGTGGACGGCCTGGCACCGCACAAGGGCTGCGTCATCGAAGGTGAGCTGTACCAGCCGATGCAGCCGTCGGAGGTGATCCGCACGATCGACAACCTGCGCGCGATGTGCAAGTACACGCCGGTGCCAGTCATCGTCAACGGCGAACGGATCTCGCAGGACGTGGGCGCCGAACGCTGGACCTTCGAGGACGACGATGCGTGGTACCAGCTGCGGGAGTCGACGCGAAGCCTCTCGGTCTACAACCTGGGGGTCCACGTGCGCGACTACTGGCAAGGCGAGCACGGCATCGGCGGGATCGTGGTGTCGAAGAAGCAGCTGCAGGTGAACTTC
>CAZVLY010000235.1:5621-7607 GCA_964628175.1 uncultured Piscinibacter sp.
AGTACACCCCTGGAAACTTTAAGAAGCGTTCGGCGCTGTTCAACTCGGGTGCCGGGGTGAACTTCGCCCGTAACGACGTCCTCGTGGCCGAGTGCGAAGTGTTCAAGCGCATCTCGCAGAAGGTCAAGGCGCACGCGAAGAAGAACGAGAGCCGCAAGCCGGCACAGAACGAGGCCTACCGCGAGATGATGATGACGCGTCTGCTGACCGGCAACTTCGACTCGGCGCTGGAGTTCTACAAGGCGATCGACGAGGAGAAGGTGCTGACCGACTACAGCGGCAAGCACTTGTCGATCGGGCAGGTCCAGCGTGCACTCCCGGGTGCGTGCAGGACGCTGGTCTGGGTCGACGAGCACTCGACGAAGGCCGACCGTGTGCACCAGGCGAAGCTCGGTGTTGTGATCTCGCCTCGGACCTACGAGCGGGCCGGTCGGATGTCGCTGCCTGACGTGTTGCAGCGAATCCGCTCCAACATGACCCAGTTCGAGGCCGACAGTGTCTACGCCCAGGAGTCGGTTCGCATCGTGCTCGGAGATCTGGCGGAGGCGATGCGTCCGCTCGACGAGGTTGGCAAGCTCATCAACGATCGGCACCGCGTCGTTCCAGACAAGGAGTTGTCGCGCGAGGAGAAGCTGACGCTCTCAGTGCTCAACGGGCTGCAGAGTTTCCTGGGTCGGCGAATCTGCGGGACCAGTCCTCGCGAGATCAAGGTGTGCGAGTCCGAGTCGGTGGATGGCTACACGGACGGGTCCTCGGTGATCTTCGTGGAGCGCAAGTTCCTGAAGATCGGTGGTTCTCCCGGCCACGCGCTGCAGGCCTTCGAGAAGCTGAAGGCATTGCTCGTGCACGAGTACATGCACGACCGTGACGACAGCACAGGACACGGGCACCCTGCCGAGTTCTTCGAGCGCTTCCACGAAGTGATGAGCGGCCCGAAGGAGGTCTACGGCTTCAGCTACGAGGCGACTCGCATGTACCTCTCGGCACGACGCAAGGCCGGCCTGGCGATGCGATCTGGAGATCTGCACGCTGTCGATCTGGTGGGCGCTGTCGAGGGCCCGTCGGGGTCGAAGGAAAGCGTCGCCGAGGCCACGAGCTGAGGACGACACGAGGAGGGGCGTTTGCTTCTCATTGAGCTGAACGCCAGCCGCACCTGATCTCAGGTGCATGACCACAACCCAGCCGCTACTCGTCTTCGGACGGTGGCGGCTTCTCTTTGGGCGCCGCGGATCGTGGGATGTGGCGTGAGGCGTTCAGAGGGGAGGCGGCAGCAGGCCGGCGGCACGCTGGGCTTCGACCTGGCGGAGGATGCGGTCGATCTCGTCGGATGTCAGCAACGGCTTGGTGACCGGAGAGGTACGCACCATCAGGTCCGGTGTTTCCGGGTAGAGGCGCTCCATGAGATCGCGCCAGAACTGAGGGTCTGCTTCGTCGTCGGCACCAGGCTCGCGTGACCAGAAGACGCAGGGCGACTCGAGGGCCGGACTTGAGTGGCCGCCAAAGCGTTCGCACCGCACGGAGTTCCTGCCGGAGATCCCGCCGCAGTGCTGGCAGAAGACGCAGTTGCGCCGAGTGGTCGTCATGACCGTCATGAGACCAAGGATCGCACAGGCGAAAGACCTGACCGAGGGTAGGCCGGGCGGCGCCAGGGTAGGGCGCCAGATAGGCCGCGGTCTCCGAGCACGGAACGACAGGGACTTCACGTGCTGCGCGCCACAGCAAGAGCGTTCGGCCAGCTCGAGTTGGTGCGACTGACCTTGCGATGCGCCGCAGTTGCTGCACTCCAGCAGTGATCGAGCCGGGAGATCTGCCCGGCAAACCGTGGCTTGTAGGCCAGTCGCGGGAACTTGTGACGTGGATTCGCGGAACTGTGGCGCTAGTCGCGGGAACTGTGGCGCCCTACAGATCGGCCGCGCCGGCGGGGCACGCAAATCTTCCCAGCTGTCCTGCATCTCGAAGGGCAAGGTCAGTTTCATGCCCTTCGGC
>CAZVLY010000236.1:0-2263 GCA_964628175.1 uncultured Piscinibacter sp.
GCGGCATCAAGGACTCGAAGAAGAAGCTGCTGCGCATGATCGGCGACCCGGCCACCCGCTACCGCGAGGACCCGGTGCGCATCATCCGCGTCGTGCGCTTCGCCGCCAAGCTGGGCTTCGAGATCGAACCGAAGACTCGCGCGCCGATCAAGGAAATGGCCGCGCTGCTCGACAACGTGCCCGCCTCGCGCACCTTCGACGAGATGATCAAGCTGCTGCAGACCGGCCACGCGCTGGCCAGCATCGAGGAACTGCGCAAGCAGGGCCTGCACCGCGGCGTGTTCCCGGTGCTCGATGTCGCGCTCGACGAGGCGCATCGCCACGACGGCCGCGAGAAGTTCGTCCAGCTCGCGCTGGCCGACACCGACCGGCGCGTCGGCGAGGGCAAGCCGGTGGCGCCGAGCTTCATGCTGGCCTGCATGCTCTGGCACGACGTGCTCGACCGCTGGAACAAGCTCAAGGCCAGCGGCGAACCGGCCTTCCCGGCGCTGCAGCAGGCCATCGATGCTGCTTTCGATGCGCGCATCGGCGACATCTCCGGCCGCGGCAAGCTGGCCGCCGACATGCGCGAGATCTGGATGATGCAGCCGCGCTTCGAGCGGCGCTTCGGCAACACCGTGGCCGCGCTGGTCGAGCAGCCGCGCTTTCGCGCCGGATTCGACTTCCTGCGCCTGCGGGCCGATGCCGGCGAGATCGACGCGGAACTGGCCGAGTGGTGGGAGGACTACTCGCTGGGCTCCGACGAAGAGCGCGTCGCCCTGATGGAAGTGGCTCGCGAGCGAGACCATGCGCGTCGCGGCGCCGGGGGTGCGGCCCGCGGCGGACAGGCCGCGAGCGAAGGCGCCGGCGAGCGGTCGACCGAGGGCGCGGACCCGGCACGCAAGAAGCGCCGGCGTCGTCGCAAGCCCGCGGGCGGCGGCGGCGGTGCGGGCGAAGCCGGTCCGGCGGCCCCTGCGGCCGAGTGAGTTCGCGGGCGCTTCCATGCACCTCGCGTACATCGGCCTGGGCGCGAACCTGGGCGATGCGCGGGCGGCCCTGCAGGCGGCACTGCAGGCGCTCGCAGCGTTGCCGGGTACCCGGTTGCGGCGGCAGTCCTCGCTGTACCGCAGCGCGCCCATCGAATCGAGCGGGCCCGACTACCTGAACGCCGTGGCCGTGCTCGAGACGGAGCTCGGGCCGCACGAGCTGCTGCATGCGCTGCAGGCCATCGAGCGGGACCACGGCCGCGAGCGGCCCTACCGCAATGCGCCCCGCACGCTGGACCTCGACCTGCTGATGCACGACAGCCTCACGCTGGACACGCCCGAGCTGACGCTGCCGCATCCGCGCGCGCACCAGCGGGCCTTCGTGCTGCGGCCCTTGGCCGAGCTGGCGCCGCAGCTGCAGATCCCGGGGCACGGGCCGGTGGCCGAGCTGCTCGAGCACGTGCATGACCAGCCGATCGAGAGGGTCGAGCCATGAACAGCATCCCGATCCCGCTGCAGACCATCCTCCTGCTGGTGGCCTCGAACGTCTTCATGACCTTCGCCTGGTACGGACACCTGAAGAACCTGGCCGACAAGCCCTGGTACACCGCGGCACTGGTGAGCTGGGGCATCGCGCTGTTCGAATACCTGCTGCAGGTGCCGGGCAACCGCATCGGTTACGCCGGAGGCATTTCGCTCGCGCAGCTGAAGATCATGCAGGAGGTGATCACCCTGGCGGTGTTCGTGCCCTTCGCGATGTTCTTCATGCACCAGCCCTTCCGGCTGGACTTCGTGTGGGCGGGACTGTGCCTGGTCGGCGCGGTCTATTTCATCTTCCGGGGCTGAGCTCGCGTGCGCGAGCGGGCGCTACACTCCCGCCCGTGACCGAATGATGACAAGCGCGTGACAACAACACGAGGGGATGAGGATGCTGTTCGGCAAGCTGCTGCCGCGTGAGGGCAATTTCTTCGAGCTGTTCAACCAGCACGGGAATCACATCGTCGAAGGCGCCCGCGCGTTCATCCTGCTGATCCAGAACTATGCGGATCTCGATCTGCGCGAGAAGTACGGCAACGAGGTCGGCAACGCCGAACGCAGCGCCGACCGTGTCACCGCCGAAGTGAACCGGCTGCTGCACAAGACCTTCATCACGCCGATCGACCGCGAGCAGATCCACGGCCTGATCAACGCGATGGACGACATCCTCGACCTGCTGCAGGACGCGACCGAGACCATGGCCCTGTACGACGTGCGCGCGATGACCGACGAGGTGCTGCGCTTGGGCGACCTGTCGGCCA
>CAZVLY010000236.1:2273-7603 GCA_964628175.1 uncultured Piscinibacter sp.
CAGGCCGCCACGATCAGCCAGCCGGCCACGGCCGAAGCGGCCATCAAGACCTGCGAAGAGATCGACAGGCTCGAGTCCGACGCCGACCGCGTGATGCGAAGCGCCATGTCCAAGCTGTTCCGCGAAGAGACCGACGTGCGCGAGCTGATCAAGCTGAAGACAATCTACGAGCAGCTCGAATCCATCTCCGACCGCTGCGAGGACGTGGCCAATCTCATCGAGGGCGTGGTCCTCGAGAATTCCTGAGCCGCTGACCGGTCGGAGCCTTCATGGAGAACATCCAGGCCGCCTTCTGGGTCGTCGCGCTGCTGGTCGTGCTGGCGGTCGCGTTCGACTTCATGAACGGGTTCCACGACGCGGCGAACTCGATCGCCACCGTCGTCTCCACCGGCGTGCTCAAGCCGCAGCAGGCGGTGCTCTTCGCGGCCTTCTTCAACGTCGTGGCGATCTTCCTGTTCCAGCTGAAGGTCGCGGCGACGGTGGGCAAGGGCATCGTGCTGCCCGGCGTGGTCGATCACCACGTGGTGTTCGGCGCGCTCATCGGCGCGATCTTCTGGAACATCGTGACCTGGTGGTACGGCATCCCGTCGAGCTCGTCGCATGCACTCATCGGAGGCATCGTCGGCGCGGTGATCGCCAAGGCCGGCGCGGGCGCGCTGATCGCCGGTGGCGTTCTCAAGACGGTGCTGTTCATCTTCGTCTCGCCGCTGCTGGGCTTCCTGCTCGGCTCGCTGCTGATGGTGGTGGTGGCGCAGCTGTTCCGGCGCGCCTCGCCATTGCGCGTGGACAACCTGTTCAGGCGCCTGCAACTGGTGTCGGCAGGTCTGTACAGCCTGGGCCACGGCGGCAACGATGCGCAGAAGACCATCGGCATCATCTGGATGCTGCTGATCGCCACCGGTTACACCGCCGCCGGAGACAAGATGCCGCCGACCTGGGTGATCTGGACCTGCTACATCGCCATCGGCCTGGGCACCATGTTCGGCGGCTGGCGCATCGTGAAGACCATGGGCCAGAAGATCACCAAGCTGCGGCCGGTGGGCGGCTTCTGCGCAGAGACCGGCGGGGCGATGACGCTGTTCCTGGCGACGGCGCTGGGCATCCCGGTGTCGACCACCCACACCATCACCGGCGCCATCGTCGGCGTGGGCTCGGTGCGTCGTGCCTCGGCGGTGCGCTGGGGCATCGCGGGCAACATCGTCTGGGCCTGGATCTTCACGATCCCGGCCTCGGCCTTCGTGGCCGGCGTCTTCTACTGGGTCGGCCTGGTGCTCTTCAAGTGACGCGACGCCGCTTCACTGGCTGATCTTGCGGCCCTGCTCGACCTGGTACTCGAAGTAGCGCTGCCCGCTGAAGGCGACCGTGGCCATCAGCGCAGTGGCACCCAGCAGCAGCGCGAGGATCACGCCGAGCACCGCACCCCAGCCGGTGGCCTGCACCGCTGCGCCCGGGTTGTGTCGCTGGTCCCACTTGTCGTCGGGCGTCAGGCCGTAGACGATCGCCGCCAGCATCGCCGCGGCCAGCGCGAAGCCCAGCAGCGGGATCAAGGCCCAGGCCAGCATGTCGTCCTGCCCGAAGTCGTTCATGCGTTGCACGCCGTACAGCCCGATCAGCGTGGGCACGCCATGCAACCAGCCCCAGACGTCACGAAAGCCATGCAAGTAGAAGCGGTGCAGGCCGACGCCGCCGCCGACGACGGCGATCCAGGTGGCCAGGGTCTTGGACTTGTAGTGGGCGGCGCTCATGCCGCGTCCGCCGGCGCGCTGGCGTCACCCAGCCCGAGCGGCTTTTGCATCAGCACGACGTCGAGCCAGCGGCCGAACTTCCAGCCCGCCGAACGCAGGATGCCGGTGTGCTCGAAGCCGAGCGCACGGTGCACGCCGATCGAGCCGGCATTGGCCGAGTCGCCGATCACCGCGAGCATCTGGCGCGCGCCGGCGGCCTCGCAGCGCGACACCAGTTCGGCGAGCAGCAAGGTGCCCACGCCCTGGCCGCGGGCGGCGTCGGCGAGGTAGATCGAGTCCTCCAGGCAGAAGCGGTAGGCGCGTCGCGGGCGGAAGTGGTTGGCGTAGGCATAGCCCAGCACCACGCCGTCGCGTTCGGCCACCAACCAGGGCAGGCCCTTGCCGAGCACGTCGTCGCGCCGGCGGCCCATCTCGGCCAGATCGGGTGCATCGAGTTCGAAGGTGCCGGTGCCGTGGCGCACGTTCCAGCCGTAGATGTCGGTGATGGCGGGCAGGTCGGCCGCCTCGCTGGGGCGGATCACGAGAGGGGAGGTGGTCATCGAAGCAGCAGGACGTTCGCGAGGACGACTATAATGCCGGGTTTTGCTGCTGGTCGGTCGGGTGATCGGCGTATCTACGGCGGCAAGTCGACGAACAGCCCGATCTGTCCGAGTCAGCGTGTCTCCTGGCGTGGCGGATCACTCCAGATTCAAGGAAACAGTCATGGTCGTGATCCGACTCTCCCGCGGCGGCGCCAAGAAGCGCCCGTTCTACAACATCGTCGTTGCCGACTCGCGCGAGCGCCGCGATGGCCGCTTCATCGAGCGCGTGGGTTTCTACAACCCCGTCGCCTCCGGTGCCGAGCAGCCGCTGCGCGTGGCCTTCGACCGTGTCGAGTTCTGGTCCGGCAACGGCGCCCAGCTGTCGCCGACGGTGGCTCGTCTCGTCGCGCAGGCCAAGGCGGCTGCCTGAGGCAGAGCCCTGACGTGGGCGCGGCAGCGGCCGTGACGCAACCGACGTCCGCCGCCGAGCCCGCCTGGCCCGACGATGCCGTCGAGGTCGGGCGCATCATCGGCGCCTGGGGGGTGAAGGGCTGGTTCAAGGTCCAGGCCTTCGCCACCGACCCGCAGGCCTTGTTTTCCTCCCGCCGCTGGTTCCTGCGTCCGCCCGAAGAGGTGCGGATCGTCCGGCCGGCCGGCGCGGCAACTTTTCCACCGTTCCTGAAGATCGCCGAATCGCGGGAGCACGGCGAATGGGTGGTGGCGCGCACGCTCGACGTGGTCGACCGCAGCGGCGCCGAGGCGCTGCGCGGTGCACGCGTCTTCGTCTCGCGCGCCAGCTTCCCGACCGCCGGGGCCGACGAGTTCTACTGGGTCGACCTGATGGGCCTGGCCGTCGTCAACCGCCAGGACGAGCCGCTGGGCAGGGTGGTCGGCCTGATCGACACCGGTGCGCACAGCGTGCTGCGGGTGCTGCCCGACGGTGCCCAGGGCGAGGCCGCCGAGCGCCTGATCCCGTTCGTGGCGCAGTACATCGACGAGGTCAGCCTCGAGCAGCGGCGCATCCGCGTCGATTGGGGCCTGGACTTCTGAGCCGGGCGCGGCCATGCGCTTCGACGTCGTCACGCTGTTCCCCGAGTTGTTCGCGCCGCACCTGACGGTGGGCGTCACGCGGCGCGCCTTCGAGACCGGCCAGGTCGAGGTGAAGCTGTGGCCGCTGCGCGACTTTGCCGACGACAACTACCGTCGCGTCGACGACCGCCCTTACGGTGGCGGGCCGGGCATGGTGATGCTCGCCGAGCCGCTGGAACGCGCCTTGGCCGCGCTGCGCGCCGACCGCGGGTCCCCGGCGCCGGTGGTGCATTTCACCCCCACCGGCCGGCGCATCGACCAGGCCTTGGTGCAGGAGTTCGCGGCCGGGAACGGTGCAATCCTGCTGTGCGGTCGCTATGAGGGCATCGACCAGCGTGTGCTGGACCGCCATGTCGACATCGAGCTGAGCCTGGGCGACTTCGTGCTGTCCGGCGGCGAACTGCCTGCGCTGGCGCTGCTCGACGGCGTGGCGCGGCTGCAGGAAGGCGTGCTCGGCGACGCCCGATCGCACGAGCAGGACAGCTTCTCCGACGGCCTGCTCGACTGCCCGCACTACAGCCGCCCGGAAGTGCTGGGGCAGGGCGAAGGGGCCCGCCCGGTGCCGCCGGTGCTGCTGTCGGGCCACCATGCCGATATCGCCCGCTGGCGCCGCGAACGTTCGCTCGAGCTGACGGCCCGGCGCCGGCCCGACCTGATCGCCGCGGCGCGCGCCGCCGGGCGGCTGAGCCCGGCCGACGAGAAGTACCTTGCCGGCCTCGGGCTATAATCACAGGCTTTTCGATCCTCTGCCGGGCATGGCAGCGGGCGCCTTGCCCAGCTGCCGCCACATTCCAACACCCCCGGGCACGATCATTGGAGAACCCATGGACCTGATCCAGACCCTCGAGCGGGAAGAAATCACCCGTCTCAACAAGACCATTCCCGAGTTCGCCCCCGGCGACACCGTGATCGTCAGCGTGAACGTCGTCGAAGGCACCCGCAAGCGCGTGCAGGCCTACGAAGGTGTCGTGATCGCCAAGCGCAATCGCGGCCTGAACAGCAGCTTCATCGTGCGCAAGATCTCCAGCGGCGAAGGCGTGGAACGCACGTTCCAGCTGTACAGCCCGCTGATCGCCTCGATCGAGGTCAAGCGCCGCGGCGACGTGCGCCGCGCCAAGCTGTACTACCTGCGCCAGCGCTCGGGCAAGTCGGCGCGCATCAAGGAAAAGCTGGCCTGACCCTTCGGGTCAGCCCGCCGCATCGCGGCGGGTCGCGCGCAGCGCGAAGCCAGCTTCCGACGCGTCCCGGCACAGCCGGCCGCGTCACAAGCTGGCCCGAAGGTCACTGAGCCGCCCCCCGGGGCGGCTTTGTCATTCAAGTCCATGACACGCCCGCCCATCCTCGATCCGCAGTCGGTACCCGTGCTCGGCACGGATTCGCACCTGAGCGCGGTGCCGCCCGAGCGCCTGCACGCCGACGCGCTGCGTCGGCGCTTCGGCAGCGCCGCCGGCTGGGCGCCGGAGATCGCAGGCGACGGGCGCCTGTTCGCCGACCGCACGCCGGCCCATGCCTCGGTGCTGGTGCCATTGGTGGCGCGCGAGGCCGGGCCGACGGTGCTGCTCACGCGCCGGACCGACCACCTGCGCGACCACGCCGGCCAGATCAGCTTCCCTGGCGGCCGCGCCGAGGACAGCGATGACGACGTGGTGCACACCGCGCTGCGCGAGGCGCAGGAAGAGGTCGGCCTGGCCGCCGAGCATGTCGACGTGATCGGCGCACTGCCGGTCTACACCACGGTCACCGGCTTCATCGTCACGCCGGTGGTGGCCCTGGTGCGGCCGGGCTTCACGCTGGCGCTGGACAAATTCGAGGTCGCCGAGGCTTTCGAGGTGCCGCTGGCCTTCCTGATGGACCCGGTCAACCACCAGCGCCACGAGTTCGAGTTCGGCGGCGTGCAGCGCCGCTTCCTGTCCATGCCCTGGGAGGGCCCGGGCGCCGACGGGCAGGTGCGCCGCTACTTCATCTGGGGCGCCAC
>CAZVLY010000237.1:0-7465 GCA_964628175.1 uncultured Piscinibacter sp.
TGATGGAGTCGATGATCGTCAACCCGGTGCCCACGCGCGCCGAGGTGAGCGACGTCGCCAACGCCGTGCTCGACGGCACCGATGCGGTGATGCTCAGCGCCGAGACCGCCGCCGGCAAGTACCCGGTGGAGACGATCACGCAGATGGCCGCCATCGCGCTGGAAGCCGAAGCCGCCGACGACGTGTCGATCGAGACCGACTTCACCAACAAGAAGTTCGGCCGCATCGACCAGTCGATCGCGATGGGTGCGCTGTTCACCGCGCACCACCTGGGCTGCAAGGCCATCCTCGCACTCACCGAATCGGGCTCGACGGCTCTGTGGATGAGCCGCCACAACGTCAAGGTGCCGATCTACGCGCTGACGACGCAGCTGGTGTCGCAGCGCAAGATGACCTTGTACCGCAACGTGCGCCCGCTGCTGATGCCGGTGTTCACCGACCGCGACCAGGCGCTGGCCGCGGCCGAGAAGCTGCTCGTCGACCGCGGTGTGCTGCGCCCCGGCGACACCTACGCGATCACCTGCGGCGAGCCGATGGGCTACCCCGGCGGCACCAACATGCTGAAGGTCTGCCGCGTCGCCTGATGGCCAGTGACCTGACCCTGCAGGACATCCAGGCCGCCGCGCAGCGACTGCGCGGCGAGGTGGTCGACACGCCCTGCCTGGTGTCGCGAACCTTGTCCGAACTGGCCGGCTGCGAGGTCTACCTCAAGTTCGAGAACCTGCAGTTCACCGCCTCCTTCAAGGAGCGCGGCGCCCTGAACAAGATGGCCCAGCTCGGCACGGCGGAGCGTGCCGCCGGTGTGTTGGCGGTGTCCGCCGGCAACCATGCGCAGGGTGTGGCGTATCACGCGCAGCGCATGGGCATCCCTGCCACCATCGTGATGCCGCGCTTCGCGCCGGCAGTGAAGGTGGACAACACGCGGCGCTTCGGTGCCACCGTCGTGCTCGAGGGCGACACCTTCGACGATGCACGCGCGCATGGCCTGGCATTGGCGAAGGAGCGCGGCCTGACGGTCGTGCACCCGTATGACGATCTCGCCGTCGCGGCGGGCCAGGGCACGATCGCGCTGGAGATGCTGGCCGCCCAGCCGCAGATCGACACGCTGATCGTCGCCATCGGCGGCGGCGGCCTGATCTCCGGCATGGCCACGGCAGCGCGCGCGATCAAGCCTGGCATCGAGGTCTATGGCGTGCAGACCGAGCGCTTCCCTGCGGTGTGGAATGCCGTCCACCACGGCCACCGCGAGAGCGGCCAGGCCACCATCGCCGATGGCATCGCCGTCAAGTCGCCGGGGACGCTGACGCTGCCCATCATCGCAGAGCGTGTGAAGGACGTGCTGCTGGTCAGCGAGGACGACATCGAGCAAGCCATCCTGATGCTGCTCGAGATCGAGAAGACGGTGGTCGAGGGCGCCGGTGGCGTGGGCCTGGCCGCGCTGATGAAGCACCGCGAACGTTTCGCCGGCCGCAAGGTCGGCCTGGTGCTGTGCGGCGGCAACATCGAGCCCCTGGTGCTGGCCGAGATCATCGAGCGCGGCATGGTGAAGTCGGGGCGCCTCGCGCGGCTGCGCCTGGACATCCGCGACGTGCCCGGTGCGCTGGCCGACGTGGCCACGCTGCTGGGCAAACTCGGCGCCAACATCGACGAGGTGCAGCACCAGCGTGCCTTCACCTCGCTGTCGGTGGAGCGTGCGCAGATCGAGGTGGTGGTGCGCACGCGCGGCGTCGCCCACATCGAGCAGATCCTCACGGCCTTGCGCGAACAGGATTACCGGGCCGAACGCGTCGGTTGACGCCGCTCAAGTCAGTGTCGGCGCAGCGGGCGGAGCATCCGGATCGAACCGATCCGGGAGACTGCCATGACGAGCGCGCCGACAAGTTGCATCCGATGGTTCCGTGACCTGTCGCTGACCGATCTGCCGCTGGTGGGCGGCAAGAACGCCTCGCTGGGCGAGATGTTCCAGCAGCTCACGCCGCTGGGCGTGCGCATCCCCGACGGATTCGCCGTGACGGCCGAGGCCTACCGCGATGCACTGGACGAATCCGATGCCTGGGTGCAGCTGCACCGCGCGCTCGACGGCCTGGACAAGCGCGACGTCACCGCGCTGGCCCGCGCGGGCGCGAAGGCGCGCGAGATCGTCTACGGCGCGCCCATGCCCAAGCATGTGGAGACGACCATCCGCGAGGCCTGGCGCGAGATGCAGGCGCGCTTCGGTGAAGACCTCAGCGTGGCGGTGCGCAGTTCGGCCACCGCCGAAGACCTGCCGACCGCCAGCTTCGCCGGCCAGCACGACACCTACCTGAACATCCGCGGCGAGGAGACTCTGCTCGATGCCGTGAAGCGCTGCCAGGCCTCGCTGTTCACCGACCGCGCGATCTCGTACCGCATCGACAACGGCTTCGACCACTTCAAGGTGTTCCTGTCGGTGGCGGTGATGCAGATGGTGCGCAGTGACCTCGCCTCCAGCGGCGTGATGTTCAGCATCGACACCGAATCGGGCCACCCCGACATGGTGTTCATCACCGGCGCCTGGGGGCTGGGCGAGAACGTGGTGCAGGGCGCCGTCGATCCCGACGAGTTCTACGTGCACAAGTCGACGTACCGGCAGGGCTTTCGCAGCGTGCTGCGCCGCACGCTGGGCGACAAGCAGATCCAGATGGTCTACGCGAGCGGGCGCACGCGCGAGCCGGTGGTGAACCGGCCGACGCCCAAGGCCGACCGCGCGCGCTTCTGCCTGAGCGACGCCGACGTGCTGGAACTCGCCGGCGCTGCGATCAAGATCGAGGACCACTACAGCCGGCAGGCCGGCACGCTGCGGCCGATGGACATCGAGTGGGCCAAGGATGGCCCGGATGGGCCGATCTACATCGTGCAGGCGCGGCCGGAGACGGCGGTGTCGCAACGTTCGGCGACCCAGATCGAGGAGTTCGTGCTCGATGGCAAAGCTGAAGTCAAGGCGCGTGGCCGGGCCGTCGGTGCGCGCATCGCCGCCGGTGCGGTGCGGCTGGTCGCCGACGCACGCCACCTGGCCGAGTTCAAGCCCGGCGAGGTGCTGGTGGCCGACACCACCACACCCGACTGGGAGCCGGTGATGAAGACTGCCGCGGCGATCGTCACCAACCGCGGCGGGCGCACCTGCCATGCCGCCATCGTGGCCCGCGAACTCGGCATCCCGGCGGTGGTCGGCGCCGAGCGGGCCACCACGGCGCTGGCCAACGGCGAAGGCGTGACCGTGTCCTGCGCCGAAGGCGCCATGGGCAAGGTGTATGCGGGCACCGTGCCCTTCCACCGCGAGGTCAGCGACATCGCCGGCCTGAAGAAGCCGCGCACCGAGATCATGGTGAACCTCGGCAACCCGGAGCTGGCCTTCCAGACCAGCCTGCTGCCTTGCGACGGCGTGGGCCTGGCGCGCATGGAGTTCGTCATCAACGAGCACATCAAGGTGCACCCGATGGCGGTGCTGCACCCGGAGCGCATCGTCGACGAGAAGGAGCGTGCGCAGGTTCAGGCACTGTGGGCCGGCTACCCCGACGGCGCGAGCTACTTCATCGAGCGGCTGGCCGAAGGCATCGGCACCATCGCCGCGGCCTTCTTCCCGCGCCCGGTGATCGTGCGCCTGTCGGATTTCAAGAGCAACGAGTACGCGGCGCTGCTGGGCGGGCGCGTGTTCGAGCCGCACGAAGAGAACCCGATGATCGGCTTCCGCGGCGCGGCGCGCTACATCCATCCGGCCTATGCCGAAGGCTTTGCGCTCGAGTGCCAGGCGCTCAGGCGCGTTCGTGACGTGATGGGCCTGACCAATCTGAAGGTGATGGTCCCGTTCTGCCGTCGGTTGGACGAGGCGCGCGGCGTGCTTGCGGCGATGGCGCGCCACGGGCTCGGGCGTGGCGTGAACGGCCTGCAGGTCTACGTGATGTGCGAGATCCCGAACAACGTGCTGCTGATCGACGAGTTCTCCGAGCTGTTCGATGGCTTCTCCATCGGCTCGAACGACCTGACCCAGCTCACCCTCGGCGTGGACCGCGACAGCGCGATCGTGGCCGAGTCCTTCGACGAGCGCGACCCGGGCATGCTGAAGATGCTCAAGCTGGCCGTCGAAGGCGCCAAGCGCAATGGCCGGCACAGCGGCATCTGCGGCCAGGCGCCGTCGGATCACCCGGAGATCGCGAAGTACCTCGTCGAACTCGGCATCGACAGCATCAGCCTGACGCCCGACACCGTGCTGCGCACGATGCGCGCGCTGGCGCAGATCGAGGCCGATCGGCGCTGAGCGGCGCGGCTCAGGTCGCGTCGGCGCGCACGCTGTCGACCAGCGCGCGCACGGCGGGAGACATGTTCACCGGCTCGAGCGCCAGACGAGGCTGGCTGCGTGCGAACACGCGGAAGAGCTCGTCGGCGAAGCCATGGCCGATGTCGTCGATGCCGGCGAAGTCGAGTTGCGCATGGCGGAACTGCTGCAGGCGGAGCGCGGCACGGCGGGCCTGCGCGCGCGAATCGAGCGCACAGCCCGGTGCGGTGAGCAAGTGAAGCGGCACGACGGTTCGCTCGAACGCGTATCCCTGCTGGTCGTGGCTGTGCTCCCGAAGCAGCGCATCGAGCGTGCGGGTCGTGTCCAGCGCGATGGCGACGAACACCGAGGTGCCGTGTCGAGCCGCCGGCGTCGTGCGTGACCAGCGGTGGCGTTGCCAGGCGCGGTGCTGGAACGCAGTGTCGTTCGCGTGCAGGTCCAGCACGTCGGCCAGGCGCGTGGTGAAGAAGAGGCCGCGGCCGGTGTGCCGCTCGGGGTCGCTGGTCAGCTTGCCCTTGCTCAGCTCCAGCATGGCCTGCGCGGGGTCGACGATCCGGAAGGACTGCGCGACCTTGTCGAACAGGCCGCAGCCATCGTCGGAGACCAGCAGTTGCAGATGCGCCGGCGTCTGCCGCATCGAAACGGTGACGCTCGTGCCGCCGCTGTGGTCGATGGCGTTGTTCAGCAACTCGCCGAAGGCATGCTGGGCCATGCGCATCACCGGGGCGGGCAGGGCGAAGTTCGGCGCGAAGTCTCGCGACCAGGGCAGTTCCTCGTCGAGTCCTGCGAGCGGGTAGCGCTGCACGACCTGGCGCAGCAGTCCGGGCACATGATGCGGGCGGCGCGGCGTTCCGAGCTCATGGAGCCACTGCGTCTGCACCAGCCGGGCGATCGTGTTGACGGCGGCGCGGCGGCTGACCGACAGGCGTTGCATGAGCTGCGCCGCGAGGTCGTGCGGGTGCGCCAGCGCCATCGAGGTGATCCAGGGCGTGATGGCCGTCAAGGCAATGCGTGACATGGCAGATCCTTTCGGCCGGCAAGAGGTCGTCCGAGCGCCGAGTGTCGACGGTGGCCTGCTCCGTCGGGGCCGCGAAAAGCCAGGTGATCGCCCGCCAGTTCCACCGGCGAATCCCCCGGATGCGGGCATGTTGCAGCGCGGAACGGGCCACCCCGGCTGGCTAGAATCGAGCGAGTTACCGCCAGGTTACCGACGACGGTGCGTGGCACGCCGAACCACTCACTTCCGGAGAACGACCATGCCTCTCGTTTCGATGCGCCAGCTGCTCGACCATGCCGCCGAGAACGGCTACGGCATCCCCGCCTTCAACGTCAACAACCTCGAGCAGGTGCAGGCCGTGATGACGGCAGCCGACGAAGTGGGCGCGCCGGTCATCCTGCAGGCCAGCGCCGGCGCGCGCAAGTACGCGGGCGAGCCGTTCATCAAGCACCTGATCCAGGCTGCGCTGGAACAGTGGCCGCATGTGCCGCTGGTGATGCACCAGGACCACGGCCAGAGCCCGGACGTTTGCAAGGGCGCCATCAATCTGGGTTTCAGCTCGGTGATGATGGACGGCTCGCTGCAGGCCGACGGCAAGACGATCGCCAGCTACGACTACAACGTCGACGTGACGCGCAAGGTGGTCGACATGGCGCATGCGCTGGGCGTCACCGTCGAAGGCGAACTCGGCTGCCTGGGATCGCTGGAGACCATGAAGGGCGACAAGGAAGACGGCCATGGCACCGAGGCCACGATGACGATGGACCAGTTGCTCACCGACCCCGAGCAGGCGGCCGACTTCGTCAAGCGCACTCAGCTCGACGCGCTGGCCATCGCCATCGGCACCAGCCACGGCGCCTACAAGTTCACCCGCAAGCCCACCGGTGACATCCTGGCGATCAACCGCATCAAGGAGATCCACCGTCGCATCCCGAACACCCACCTGGTGATGCACGGCAGCTCCAGCGTGCCGCAGGACCTGCTGGCCGAGATCCGCCAGTTCGGCGGCGCGATGAAAGAGACCTACGGCGTGCCGGTCGAGGAGATCCAGGAGGCCATCAAGCACGGCGTTCGCAAGATCAACATCGACACCGACATCCGCCTGGCCATGACGGCGGCGATCCGCAAGTACTTCGTGCAGAACCCGGAGAAGTTCGACCCGCGCGACTACCTCAAGCCGGCGCGCGAAGCAGCGAAGCTGATCTGCAAGCAGCGCTACCAGCAGTTCGGCTGCGAGGGGCAGGCGGGCAAGATCAAAGGGCAGACGCTGACCGACGTGGCCAAGCGCTACGCGAGCGGCGAGTTGGCACAGACGGTGGTCTGAGCCTCGACGGCGACTCAGCGACGACCCGGCTTCGGCCGGGTTTTTTCATGGGGGCGCTCACTAGAATTCCCGATCCCCCCGCAACGAACGCCTCCGCGGCGACAAAAAGGATCCCCATGACTGCCGCCCTGCTCGAAAGCACCATCCGCTCGCTGCCGCTGATCGCCAAGGGCAAGGTGCGCGACAACTATGCGGTCGGCACGGACAGGCTGCTGATGGTGGCGACGGACCGCCTCAGCGCTTTCGACGTCGTGATGAGCCAGCCCATTCCGGGCAAGGGCGAAATGCTGACGCGCATGGCGCTGTTCTGGTTCGGCAGGCTGGGCCACATCGTCCCCAACCATCTGACCGGGGAGGATCCGGAAAGCGTGGTGGCGCCCGATGAACGCGAGCAGGTGCGCGGCCGCTCGATGCTCGTCAAACGGCTCAGGCCGCTGCCGGTCGAGGCGGTGGTGCGTGGTTACCTGGCCGGCAGCGGCTGGAAGGAATACCAGGAGGGGCAGGCTGTGTGCGGTGTGGCCTTGCCGGCCGGGCTGAAGAACGCGAGCAAGTTGCCCTCGCCCATCTTCACGCCTGCGACAAAGGCCGAAATGGGTTCGCACGACGAGAACATCAGTTTCGAACGGATGCAGGAGATCGTGGGCGCCGAGTTGGCCGAGCGGGTGCGCGAGACGTCCATTCGCCTTTACAGCGAAGCCGCTGCGTTCGCACTCCAGCGCGGAATCATCATTGCAGATACCAAGTTCGAGTTTGGCCTGGATGCGGACGGAACCCTGACCCTGATGGATGAAATCCTGACCCCGGACTCTTCGAGATTCTGGCCGGTTGAAGGCTATGTCGAGGGCAGCAATCC
>CAZVLY010000238.1:0-2115 GCA_964628175.1 uncultured Piscinibacter sp.
GGCCGCTCATAAGCTGCGCCAGATAGCGGTTGAGCGCGCCCACCGGCGGGCTGATCGACATGTCGTTGTCGTTGAGCACCACCAGCAGGTTGGACACATGGCCCATGTGCGGCATGCCGGCGTTGTTCAGCGCCTCGAAGGCCATGCCGGCGGTCATCGCGCCGTCGCCGATGATCGCCACCGCGTGGCGCTGCTCGCCCTTCTGGGTTGCGGCAATGGCCATGCCCAATGCCGCGGAGATCGAGGTCGACGAATGCGCGGTGCCGAACGTGTCGTATTCGCTCTCGTCGCGGCGCGGGAAGCCGGAGATGCCGCCCAGCTGGCGCAGCGTGCCCATGCGCTCGCGCCGGCCGGTCAGCACCTTGTGCGGATAGGTCTGGTGGCCCACGTCCCACACCAGCCGGTCGTTCGGCGTGTCGAACACATGGTGCAGCGCGATCGTCAGCTCCACCGTGCCGAGATTGGACGACAGGTGCCCGCCGGTCTGCGAGATGCTGTTGAGCACGAAGTCGCGCAGCTCGGTGGCGAGCTGCTTGAGCTCGAGGCGCGACAGCTTGCGCACGTCGGCCGGGCTGTTGATGGATGGAAGCAGCAGGTACTTCATGGCTCAGTTGTCCCTCTCGACCACCTTGTCGGCCAGCAGCGACAGGGCCGTGGTATCGGCCAGCCCGCTGCGCGCGAGTGCTGCCTGGGCCTTCTCGCGCAACGCGAGCGCGTGGGCCCTCGCCTGCTCCAGGCCGAGCACGCTGACGTAGGTCGGTTTGTTGTTGTCCAGGTCCTTGCCGGCGGTCTTGCCCAGCGTCTCGGAGGCCTGGGTCACGTCGAGGATGTCGTCGACCACTTGGAAGGCCAGGCCGAGCGCATCGCCGTAGACGGCCAGCGCCTCCCAGGCCGCGGGGCCGATCGGCCCGCAGGCCGCGCCCATCAGCACGCTGCCTTGCAGCAGCGCGCCGGTCTTGCGGTGGTGCATGTCGCGCAGCGACTTCTCGTCCAGCGGCTTGCCGATGCTGGCCAGGTCGATGGCCTGCCCGCCGGCCATGCCGGCGTGGCCGGCGGCGCGCGCCAGCAGGGCGCACAGCCGCGCCTGCAACGCCGGCGCGACGCCCTGCTCGGGCGTCAGCACCTCGAAGGCCAGCGCCTGCATCGCATCCCCGGCAAGCATGGCCTGCGCCTGCCCGAAGCGGACGTGCACCGTGGGCTTGCCGCGGCGCAGCACGTCGTTGTCCATGCATGGCATGTCGTCGTGCACCAGCGAGTAGGCGTGGATCAGCTCGACCGCGCAGGCCGCGCGCAGCGCCGCCTCGCGTTCGCCGTCGACCGCCTGCGCGGCTGCCAGCACCAGCAGGGGCCGCAGGCGCTTGCCACCGTCGAGCACACCATAGCGCATGGCCTCGCCGAGGCCCGCTGGCGCATCGGCCGGCACCCAGGCGTCCAGCGCCGACTCGACGGCATCGAGTTCGGCCGCGGCCCAGGCATCGAACTGGCTTTGCTTCATCCGGCGATCCAGGGCTTGAGCTGCCCTTCCTCGAGCACCTTCACCTGGGTCTCGACCGCCTCCAGCCGGCTGCGGCAGAAGGCCAGCAGTTCGGCGCCGCGGCGGTAGCTGTCGATCATCTGGTCCAGCGTCAGCTGGCCGCCTTCCATGCCGGCCACGAGCCGCTCCAGCTCGCGCAGCGCGTCTTCGTAGCTGGCCGGCTCGTTGGCCGGGGTCTTGGGGGTGCTTTTTGCCATGCGCAATCTCTGGGCTCGATTGTAGTCAGCCGCACTTCGCCCTCAGCGCGCGATGTTGCGCCGATGCCCCCGCCGCCGAAGGGGCGGCTCCCCACTGAGACTTTGCCCCCGCGAAGGACCCCCCGGGTACAATCCGCGGCCCGTCAGGCAAGACGGGATCCTTCTGACCCACGCCCGGAGCGCCGGGGTGGTGGTTCGACATTGGTTTTTGGAGATCCTGGGGATCATGTCCGACCTGAGCGTCCCTCTCGAGGCGCTGCAGCGCAGCCGCTCGCAACTCTCCGTCAGCACCTATTTCGACGCCGGCCTGTACCGTCGCGAGATGGAGCTGATCTTCGAGTCCGGGCCGCGCTATCTCGGGCACGAGCTGTCGGTGCCCGAGGT
>CAZVLY010000238.1:2215-7422 GCA_964628175.1 uncultured Piscinibacter sp.
CCGAAGGCCGACATGGACTTCTCCGGCTACGTGTTCGACAGCGTGCACCTGCACGAGTGCGACTACAACTGGAAGACCTTCATCGAGGTCTACCTCGAGGACTACCACGTGGCGCCCTTCCATCCGGGCCTGGGCGGCTTCGTCAGCTGCGAGGACCTGCGCTGGGAGTTCGGCGCGCAGCACTCGGTGCAGACGGTGGGCGCCAACAACGCGCTGGCCCAGGCCGGCTCGGCCACCTACCGCAAGTGGCACGACGCGGTGCTCGCCTACCGCAACGGCGTGCCGCCCAAGCACGGCGCGATCTGGCTGACCTACTACCCGAACGTGATGGTCGAGTGGTACCCGCACGTGCTGGTGGTGTCGACGCTGTTCCCCAAGGGGCCGAACAAGACGCTGAACATGGTCGAGTTCTTCTACCCGGAAGAGATCGCCGCCTTCGAGCGCGAGTTCGTCGAGGCCGAGCAGGCCGCCTACTGGGAGACCTGCGCCGAGGACGACGAGATCGGCCTGCGCATGGACGCCGGCCGCCGCGCCCTGATGGAGCGCGGCGACGACGAGGTCGGCCCCTACCAGAGCCCGATGGAAGACGGCATGCAGCAGTTCCACGAGTGGTACCGCCGCATGATGGGCCCGGCTCTCGAAGGCTGACCCGCCGCGTCGAAGCCGGCGGGCCGGGCACCGGCCGGGGGCAGACGACAATCCCCGCATGTCGGCTCCCTGGATGATGGTGCTCGCGTCGCTGCTGTTCGCGACCATGGGCGTGTGCGTCAAGCTCGCCTCGGCGCACTACGCCACCGGCGAGATCGTGTTCTACCGCGGCCTCACCGGCGTGCTGCTGATGTGGGCCTTCTCGCGCTGGCAGGGCGGCACGCTGCGCACGGCGCTGCCCTCGATGCACTTCTGGCGCAGCATCTCCGGCGTGACCGCGCTGTGCCTGTGGTTCTACGCCATCGGCAACCTGCCGCTGGCCACGGCGATGACGCTGAACTACATGTCCTCGGTGTGGATGGCGCTGTTCCTCGTCGGCGGCGCGATCATGCTGGGCAGCCAGCGTGTGGACGGGCGGCTGATCGCCACCATCCTGCTGGGCTTTGCCGGCGTCGGCCTGATCCTGCGGCCCACCATCGAGCAGGACCAGCTCTGGCACGGTCTCATCGGCCTGCTGTCGGGCATGATCTCCGCCACCGCCTACCTGCAGGTCACGGCGCTGGGACGCGCCGGAGAGCCGGAATACCGCATCGTCTTCTACTTCTCCTGCGGCGGCATCGCCGCGGGCGCGCTCACCACGCTGTGGACCGGCATCACGCCGCATCGCACGCTCGAGGGCCCCGCGCTGCTGCTCGCGGTCGGACTGCTGGCCACCGTGGCGCAGCTGCTGATGACGCGCGCCTACGGCACCGGCCGCACGCTGGTCAACGCCAGCCTGCAGTACCTGGGCATCGCCTTTGCGTTCGTCTACGGCGTGCTGCTGTTCGACGAGCGCATCACCTGGATGTCGCTGGCCGGCATGGTGCTGATCGTCGCCGCGGGGCTCGGCGCCTCGCTGCTGCGCAGCCGGGCCACGCCGGCCGACGCCCCCCACTCCACCTTCGAGAGCTGACCATGACGCGCCAATACACCACCCTGATCGGCGCCGCCGAACTGCGCGCCCTGCTGGCCGACGGTGCCAGCCCGGTGATCGTCGACTGCGGCTTCGACCTCGCCGACACGCAGGCCGGCGAGCGCGCCTGGCGCGAAGGCCATATCGCCGGATCGCACTACCTGCACCTGGACCGCGACCTGTCGGGCGCCAAGACCGGCCGCAACGGGCGCCACCCGCTGCCCGAACGCAGCGCGTTCGCCGCCACGCTCGGCCGGCTCGGGGTGACCCCGGCCACGCAGGTGATCGTGCTGGACCGCCAGGGCGGCCCCTATGCCGCGCGGCTGTGGTGGATGCTGCGCTGGATGGGCCACGAAGCCGTGGCCGTGCTCGACGGCGGTCTGCAGGCCTGGGTGGCCGCCGGCGGCAGCGTCGACTGCGCCGATGCGCCGCCGCGGGCCGCGGCGCCTTATCCCGATCGGCAGCCGCTGGCCACCATCACCAGCGCCGAGGCGCTGGCGGCGCAGCTGGGCCGCGTGAAACTGGTCGACGCGCGCGCCGGCGAGCGCTTTCGCGGCGAGGTCGAGCCGCTGGACAAGGCGGCCGGCCACATCCCCGGCGCGCTGAATCGTTTCTTCAAGGACAACCTGGCCGCGGACGGTCGCTTCAAGCCGGCCGATGCGCTGCGCGCTGAATACCTGGCGCTGCTCGGCGGCGATGCCGCGGCCCGCACGGTGCACCAATGCGGCTCGGGCGTGACGGCCTGCCACAACCTGCTGGCCATGGAGCACGCCGGACTGGCAGGTTCGCGCCTGTACCCGGGCTCGTGGAGCGAGTGGTCGTCGGACCCGTCGCGGCCCATCGCCCGCGGTTGACCCGCGTCAAGGCTGGGCCTACCCTGTCGATCGACACTGCCTTCACACAGGCGCCTGCTCGCGCCGCCATCCGAAGGAGATTCATATGTTCAAGCGCATCCTCGTCCCGACCGACGGTTCCGACATCACCAGCAAGGCCGTCGACACGGCGATCGCCCTGGCCAAGTCCGTCGGCGCGCAGCTCTACACGATCAGCGTCAAGGAGCCCTTCCCGTACAGCGCCATCTCCGAGATGCAGCCGACGCCGCCGCAGGAGTTCTTCGACGCGCAGGAGCGCATCGCCGCCAAGCGGGTGGCCGGTGTCGTCGACGCCGCCAAGGCCGCGGGCCTGGCCTGCCAGGGCCACACGGTCGAGGCGCTGCACCCCTGGGAAGCGATCATCGACCACGCCAAGCGCAGCGAGTGCGATCTGCTGGTGATGGCCTCGCACGGCCGTCGCGGCGTCACCGCGCTGCTGCTGGGCAGCGAGACGCAGAAGGTGCTGACGCACTCGACGGTGCCGGTGCTGGTCGTCCGCTGAGGCCCGCTCAGGCCACGCCGTTCGCCTTGAACCAGGCGACGGCGCGTTTCCAGCCGTCGTCGGCCTGCGCCTTGCGGTAGCTCGGCCGGTAGTCGGCGTGGAAGGCGTGCGGCGTGTCGGGGTAGATCACCAGCTCCGACTTCGTGTTGCCCGCGGCCTTGAGCGCCTGCATCATCTTCTCGACCGTGTCGTTGGGGATGCCGGGATCCGCGCCGCCATACAGCGCCAGCACGGCGGCCTTCACGTTCGCGGCCACGTCCAGCGCCGTCTTGTCGCCCGGGAAGTAGCTGCGCGCCACCGGCCCGTACCACGGCACCGCGGCCTTCACCGCCGGGTTGTGGGCGGCGTACATCCAGGTCGTGCGGCCGCCCCAGCAGAAGCCGGTGATGCCCAGCTTCGAGGTGTCGCCGCCATTGGCGCGGGCCCAGGCCACCGCGGCATCGAGATCGCCCATCACCTGCGTGTCCGGCGTCTTGGCGATCACCTCGCTGACCAGCTTGGCGATCTCGCCGTAGGACTGCGCATCACCCTGGCGCACGAACAGCTCCGGCGCGATCGCCAGGTAGCCCAGCTTGGCGAAGCGCCGCGCCACGTCGGCGATGTGCTCGTGCACGCCGAAGATCTCCGAGACCACCAGCACCACCGGCAGGCCGGTCTTGCCGGCCGGCTGCGCGCGGTAGGCCGGCATCTTGAAGTCGCCCACCGGAATCATGACCTCGCCGACGGTCAGCCCGTCCGCGTCGGTCTTGATGGTCTGCGCCGTGACGGGCAGCACGGCGGCGGCGAAACCGCTGCCCACGGCCGTCTTCACGAAACCCCGGCGCGAGAACTCGCGCGACGGCACCAGACTGTCGATCTCCTGCTGAAGCATCACGAACCTCCGCTGTGTTGTGGGGAGCGGCGATTCTAGGAAGCGCGCCGTGCCGCTGCACGACCCCGGAAGCAACAGGGTTTGACCGCACAATCGGCGCATGACCCTGACCGCGAACGCCAACCCGGACTTCGACACGCGGTGGCCCGGCCAGCTCGCCGCCATCGACATGGGCTCGAACAGCTTCCGGCTCGAGATCGCCCAGCTGCACCAGGGCCGCTACCGGCGCGTCGACTACCTGAAGGAGACGGTGCGCCTGGGCGCCGGGCTGGACAGCAACGGCTTCCTCACCGAAGAGGCGGTGCTGCGCGGTCTGGCCTGCCTGGCACGCTTCGCGCAGCGCCTGAAGGGTTATGCGCCGCAGCAGCTCCGCGCGGTGGCCACGCAGACGCTGCGCGAGGCGCGCAACCGCGATGCCTTCCTGGCGCGTGCGCAGACGGTGCTGGGCCGCCCGATCGAGGTGATCTCCGGCCGCGAGGAAGCGCGCCTGATCTACGCCGGCGTGGCGCGGCTGCAGCCGTCGAACGTGCCGCGGCTGGTCGTCGACATCGGCGGGCGCAGCACCGAGATGATCCTCGGCCAGGGCCGCAAGTCCCTGCGCGCCGAGAGCTTCCAGGTCGGCAGCGTCAGCCTGTCGATGCGCTACTTCGCCGACGGACGGCTCAGCGAGGCGGCCTTCCGCGCCGCGCAGGTCGCCGCCGGCGCCGAGCTCGAGGAGGCGCTCGAACCCTTCGCGCCGGTGCACTGGCACGAGGCCCTCGGCTCCTCGGGCACGGTGGGCGCGGTGTCGCAGCTGCTGGCGGCCAGCGGCGTGACCGACGGTCGCATCACGCCCGAGGCGCTGCGCTGGCTGATCGAGCGCTGCCTGCAGGCCGGCCGCGTCGACCGGCTCGACCTGCCGGGCCTGAAGGAAGACCGCCGCGCCGTGATCGCCGGTGGCCTGGCCATCCTCTACACCCTGGCGGCGCACTTCGGCATCGACGTGCTGCAACCGGCGCGCGGCGCGCTGCGCCAGGGCGTGATCTTCGACCTCGACGAACGCCTGCACGCCACCGCGATGGAGCAGGACGGCCACGACATCCGCGATGCCTCGGTGCGCGAACTGCAGCGCCGCTTCATGGTCGACACGCAGCAGGCGCAGCGCGTCTCGACGATCGCCGAGCGTCTGTACGAGCAGGTGCAGCCGCGTGCCGGCCGCGAGGCGCGCCGCGAGCTGCTGTGGGCCTGCGCGCTGCACGAGATGGGCATGATGGTGTCGCATCATGACCACCACCGCCACAGCGCCTACCTGGTCGCGCATGCCGACGCGCCGGGCTTCTCGCAGAGCCAGCAGCGGCGCGTGGCCGACCTCGTGCTCGGCCA
>CAZVLY010000239.1:0-7392 GCA_964628175.1 uncultured Piscinibacter sp.
AGCTGGGAGGGCTGGGTTATGAGTTCTGAACTGATTCAAAGCCAAGCCGACTACCGCCAATGGCTGGGCGAGCTGAAAACCCGCTTTCGGCAAGTTCAGCTAAAGGCAGCGGTGGCGGTCAATTCCGCCATGCTCCAGTTCTATTGGGAACTGGGGGCAGACATGGTGGATAAACAAACCCAGTTTGCCTGGGGAAGTGGTTTTGTGAGCCAGCTCAGCGCCGACTTGACGCGCGAATTCCAAGATGCCAAAGGTTTTTCCAGACGCAATCTGGAACTGATGCGGCAGTGGCACCTGTTTTGGAGCGATGCACCCACGGGGCAACAAGCTTTTGCCCTATTTGCGAAACAGCCTGTTTCGCCAATTCTGTCCATCCCCTGGGGCCACAACCTGGCCAGCATGGCCAAGTGCAAGCAGCACAACGAAGCGCTGTACTACGTGCAAGCCACCCTGGCGCACGGCTGGAGCCGCAGTGTGCTGGTGCATCAGATCGAAAGCGGGCTGTGGCAGCGCGAAGGCAAAGCCATCACCAACTTTGCCCAGACATTGCCATCGCCACAGTCTGACCTGGCCACGCAACTGCTGAAAGACCCATACAAGTTTGACTTTTTGTCGCTGAGCAAAGAGCACAACGAGCGCGAGCTTGAGCTGGGCCTGATCCATGTCTCCCTGGGCACCGAAGCAGCGGCCCAGCTCAAGCTCAACCGCTTCAACAAGGAGACCACGGTCGCCGACAACAAGCGGGCCATCGAACTGCTGCGCAACGCCGGTATCGTCACCGAGGCGCAGTTCATCGTCGGCCTGGAGAACGAGACCCGCGAGACGCTGGAAGAGACCTACCAGATGGCGCGCGACTGGAACCCCGACATGGCCAACTGGGCGATGTACACGCCGTGGCCGTTCAGCGACCTGTTCCAGGAGCTGGGCGACAAGGTCGAGGTGTTCGACTTCGAGAAGTACAACTTCGTCACGCCGATCATGAAGCCCGAGGCGATGGACCGCGCCGAACTGCTCGACCGCGTGATGAGCAACTACCGGCGCTTCTTCTTCAACAAGACCTTCTTCCAGTACCCCTGGACGCGCGACAAGACGCGGCGCAAGTACCTGATGGGCTGCCTGAAGGCCTTCCTGAAGAGCGGCTTCGAGCGCAAGTTCTACGACCTCGGCCGCGTCGGCTACACCGGCCCGCAGAGCAAGAAGAAGGTCGACTTCGCCTTCGACAGCAAGCGCACCTTCGAGCGGCCCTCGCAGGCGGAGATCGCCGAGGCCGATGCCGGCTGGGTGACCATGCACGGCCCGAAGATCGAGCACAAGCGGCGCCAGGGCGAGCTCAACGCGGCGCTGGCCTGCGGCGGCGGCACCGAGCAGATGAGCGAGGAAGAGGCGGCCAAGGTGTGAGTGCCGTCGCCGGCCGCATCGGCCCGAACGCGATCATCCGCGTCGGCGAAGCGCTGCAGCACCAGCTCGGCGGCGCAGTCGCGGCCGAGCTGTTCGCGTCGGCGGGCCTGTCGCCCTACCTGGCGGCGCCGCCGAAGCAGATGGTCGACGAAGGCGAGGCACTCCGGCTGCACGCGCTGCTGCGCAGCCGGCTCGGCGACCGCGTCGCCGCCGAGGTGTCGCGCGAGGCCGGCGTGGTCACCGCCGAGTACCTGCTCGCGCACCGCATCCCGAAGCCGGTGCAGGCGCTGCTGCGCGCGCTGCCGGCGGCGCTGGCCTGCCGCGTGCTGCTCGCCGCGATCCGCCGCCATGCCTGGACCTTCGCCGGCAGCGGCCGCTTCGAGGCCGTGGCCGGGCGCCCCACGCTGCTGACGATCCGCGACAACCCGCTGTGCCGCGGCCAGGCCAGCGAGGTGCCGGTGTGCGACTACTACGCCGCCACCTTCGAGCACCTGTTCCGCCGGCTCGTGCACCGCGACGCGCGGGTCACCGAGCTGAGCTGCGAAGCGCGCGGCGACGACGCCTGCCGATTCGAGCTGCGCTGGTAGCGCGCCGCCCGGGCAGGCGCCGTGCGGGCGCGGCCCGTGGCGGCCGGCGCCTGCTTCGCCAGCCTGGAACCCGGCCGAGCCCGCGATCGGCGGAAGGGGGATCCGCCGCGCACCACCGGTGCGAGCTTCAGGCGACGAGCACACCGTGGCTTGACGCAAGACAAGCCACGGCCCAAGCTGCCGCTCTACGCTGACCAGGCTCATGTTGCATCGCCGCCTCCACCGCCTGACCGCCACGTTCTTCGTGGTGCTGTCGCTGCTGTTCTCGCAGCTGGCGCTGGCGCGCTACGTCTGTCCGCAGGAGGCGGACGTCGAAGTGATGGCGGCGATGATGGCCGCGGGCCAGCCCTGCGATGGCATGGACCAGGACCAGCCCGTGCTGTGCCATCAGCACTCGACCGACCCGGCCAAGACCTTCGAATCCGTGAAGTTGCCGGCTGCCGCGCTGCCGGCCGTGGTCCAGGTCCTCGAACTGCCCCTGGTGCTCGATGCCCAGGCAGCGCGTGCCGTGCCACCGACGGCCCGATCCGAGGCCCAGCCGCCGCCGGACCCGATCTTCCTGTCCACGCTCCGACTCCGGGTCTGACCCGCTGCGTCGATCGGCCGGTGCGGCTGCGGCGCGTCCGCACGCCGGCGCCTCTCGCGTTCGTCCTCGGAGTCTTCCATGTCAATCCACCTCCTGCGCGCCGTCGCCATGGCGGCGGCCGCGCTGCCGGCCGCCTGGGCCGCCGCGGCGCCCCTGTCTCTGGACCAGGCGATCGAGCTGGCGGTCCAGCGCTCCCAGATGGCCCGCTCGGCCCGTGCCGGCGCCATGAGCGCGGCCGAGATGGCGCGCGCGGCCGGGCAGCAGCCCGACCCGATGCTCACTCTCGGCATCGACAACCTCCCGGCGACCGGCAGCAGCCGATTGAGCACCAATGCCGAGGACATGACCATGAAGCGCATCGGCATCGCCCAGGAGTGGGTGTCGGCCGAGAAGCGATCCGCCCGGGAGGCGGCCGCCCAGGCGATGGCCCGGCGCGAGTCGGTGATGGAGCAGGTCGCCGCGGCCGAAGCGCGCATGCAGACCGCCATGGCCTACGTCGAGGCCTACTTCGCCGGCCAGGCGCTCGCGCTCACGGTGCTCAACGAGCAGCATGCCCGCGAAGCGCTGGAAGCCGGCAAGGGACGCCTGGCCACCGTCTCCGGCAGCAGTGCCGAGGTGCTGGGGCTGTCGAGCGCGCTGGGCTCCGCCGAGGACGAGTCCGCGGAGGTGCGCCAGCAGCGCAGCGCTTCGGCCGTCGGCTTGCAGCGCTGGACGGGACGGGCCGCCGACGAACTCGCGGAGCCCCGCCTCGCGGTCGTGCCGACGCAGGACCGGTTCGTTGCCGCCCACCCGTCGGTGATCGCCCGGCAGCGCGACATCGAGGTGGCCCGCCAGGAGGTCCAGGTCGCCCGGCTCAACCGCCGACCCAACTGGACCTACGAGGTCTCGTATGGGCAGCGCCAGGGCCGGCCCGACCTCGTGTCGTTCGGGGTCAGCATCCCGCTGACGCTGGCGCCTGAGCAGCGGCAGGACCGCGAGACGGCGGCCCGGCAGGCGCTGGTCGACAAGGCCGAAGCCGAGGTCGAGGAGGCGCAGCGGGCCGCGGCCGGCGAGTACGCCACGCTGGCCAGCGATGCACGGCGCCTGCAGGAACGCATCGAGCGCTTCGAGGCCGGCGTGCTGGTGCCGCTGAAGCAGCGCAGCGCCACCACGCTGGCCGCCTATCGCTCGAACCAGGCGAGCCTGGCCATGCTCTTCGAGGCCCGCCATGCCGAGGTCGAGGCGCAGCGCAAGCTGCTCGGCCTCCAGCGCGACCTGGCCAGGACCCAGGCGCAACTCGTCTTCAAGCCGATCGCCCAAGGAGCAACGCCATGAGCCGCGTCCCATTCACCGTCATCGCCGTGGCGGCCGCTCTCGTGATCGGCGTCGGCGCCTTCTACCTGGGCCGCAGCAGCGCCGGCCATGCCAGCGTGGCGGCGCCTGCCGCGCCCGCCTCCGCAGCCGAGCGCAAGGTCCTGTACTGGCAGGACCCGATGGTGCCCGGCCAGCGCTTCGACAAGCCGGGCAAGTCCCCCTTCATGGACATGCAGCTCCAGCCGGTCTACGCCGACGAGGCCGGCGGCTCCGGGGTGAAGGTCAGCCCGCAGGTCCAGCAGAACCTGGGCATCCGCACGGCCGTGGTGAAGAAAGCCGACATCAGCTCGTCGTTCGATGCGGTCGGCGCGGTGCAGTTCGACGAGCGCCTGAGCGTGGCCGTGCAGACGAGGACGGCGGGCTACCTGGAGCGGCTCTCGGTGCGCGCGCCCATGGAGCGCGTGGTCAAGGGCCAGGCGCTGGGCACGGTCTTCGCGCCGGAGTGGCTCGGCCCGCTGAACGACATCGTCGCGCTCCGGCGCTCCGGCGCCTCGCCCGAACTGCTCGATGCCGCCCGCGAACGGACCCGCGCGATGTCCATCCCCGCCGACCTGGTGCGCCAGGCCGAAGCGGGCGCAACGCCGCAGGCCCGGTACACGCTCGTCGCGCCGGCGAGCGGCGTGGTCGCCGAACTCGGCGTCCGCGAAGGCGTCGCGGTCTCGCCGGGCATGACACTGTTCCGCATCGCGGGCCTCGAGAAGGTCTGGGCGGTCGCCGAGGTGCCGGAAGCCCAGGCCGTGCGGCTGACGCGCGGCCAGAAGGTGAGCGCCGCATTGCAGGCGGACGCGAGCCAGACCTTCACCGGCACGATGCAGGAGATCCTGCCCCAGGTGAACGCGGCCACGCGCACGCTGCAGGCGCGCTTCGAGGTCGACAACAAGGGCGGCAGGCTCGTTCCCGGCATGCTGCTTCGTCTGCAGGTCGCAGGCCCGACCTCGTCGCGCCTGGTGGTGCCTGCGGAGGCCGTCATCCGCACCGGCACACGCGCGGTGGCCATCGTGCGCAAGGACGGCGGCGCGTTCGAGCCGCGCGAGGTGAAGCTCGGCGCCGACCTCGGCGAGCAGGTCGAGATCCTGGCTGGCCTCGCCGAGGGCGAGCAGGTCGTCGCGAGCGGCCAGTTCCTGGTCGATTCCGAGGCGCGCCTGCGCTCGGTGCTGGGCAGCCTGGTGGCGGCGCCGCCGGCGTCCGCGCCCGCGTCCTCGGCGTCGGCCCCCGCGGCGTCGGCCCGCTACACGGCGCAGGGCAAGGTCGAGAGCGTCGAGGCCGACAGCCTGACCATCTCCCATGGCCCCATCGCGGAGCTCAAGTGGCCCGCGATGACGATGGGCTTCAACAAGCCCGACCCGAAGGCCTTCGCGGACGTGAAGGCCGGCGACACGGTGCACTTCGAGTTCAGGAAGAAGGGGGACGAGTACGAACTCGTCTCGGTCCATCGCACGGGAGCGGCCAAGTGATCGCCGCGCTCATCCGCTGGTCGGTGACGAACCGCGTCCTGGTCCTCATCGCCACCGGCTTCCTGGTGGCGGCCGCGCTGTTCTCGGTGGCCCATACGCCCGTGGATGCCCTGCCGGACCTCTCGGACACCCAGGTGATCGTCCGCACGACCTATCCGGGCAAGCCGCCGCAGGTCGTCGAAGACCTGGTGACCTATCCGCTGACGACCACGATGCTCAGCGTGCCCGGCGCCAAGACGGTGCGCGGCTACAGCTTCTTCGGCGACTCGTTCGTCTACATCCTGTTCGACGACCAGACCGACCCGTACTGGGCGCGCTCGCGCGTGGTCGAGTACCTCAACCAGGTGCAGAGCCGGCTGCCCGGCGGCGCCACGGCCGCGCTGGGGCCCGACGCGACGGGGGTCGGCTGGGTCTACGAATACGCGCTGGTCGACCGCACGGGAAAGACCGACATCGGCCAGCTGCGCGCGCTCAACGACTGGTTCCTGAAGTTCGAGCTCAAGACGGTCACGGACGTGGCGGAGGTGGCCAGCATCGGCGGCATGGTGCGCCAGTACCAGGTCGTGCTGGACCCGGACCGCATGCGCCAGCTCGGCATCACGCAGGGCATGGTCATGGCGGCGCTGCAGAAGGCCAACCAGTCCACCGGCGGCTCGGTGGTCGAGCTGGCCGAGACCGAGTACATGGTGCGCTCGAGCGGCTTCCTGAAGACGCTCGACGACTTCCGCGGCATCCCCGTCGCGCTGACCGGGGCCACCCCGGTGCTGCTGCGCGACCTCGCCGTCGTGCAGCTGGGGCCGGAGATGCGCCGTGGCATCGCCGAGCTCGACGGGCAAGGCGAGGTGGCGGGCGGGGTGGTGGTGATGCGTTCGGGCAAGAACGCGCGCGCGACCATCCAGGGCGTCAAGGCCAAGTTCGAGCAGCTCAAGCCCAGCCTGCCCCAGGGCGTGGAGGTGGTCGAGACCTACGACCGGTCCAAGCTCATCGACCGTTCGATCGACAACCTCCAGCTCAAGCTCACCGAGGAGTTCATCGCCGTCTCGCTGGTGTGCGCCATCTTCCTGTTCCACCTGCGCTCGGCGATGGTGGCCGTCCTCTCGCTGCCCATCGCGGTGGGCATCGCCTTCATCGTCATGCGCTGGCAGGGCCTGAACGCGAACATCCTCAGCCTGGCGGGCATCGCGCTGGCCTGCGGCGCGGCGCTCGACGGCGTGGTGGTGCTGCTGGAGGCCGCCCACAAGCACATCGAGGCGTTCGAACACCGGCACGAACGGCGCCCGACGAACCAGGAGCGCTGGGCCCTCGTCACCGAGGCGTCGGTCGAGGTCGGGCCGGCGCTCTTCTTCTCGCTGCTGGTGATCACGCTGTCCTTCCTGCCGGTGTTCACGCTGGAGGCGCAGGAGGGGCGCCTGTTCTCGCCGCTGGCCTTCACCAAGACCTACACGATGGCGGCCGCGGCGGCGCTGTCCGTGACGCTGGTGCCCGTGCTGATGGGCCTGCTGGTGCGCGGGCGCATTCCGCACGAGAACGCCAACCCGCTGAACCGCTTCCTCATGCGCATCTACCGGCCGGCGCTGGAGCTGGTGCTGCGTTTCCCGAAGGCCACGCTGGTCGTCGCGGCCCTGGTGCTGGCGCTGAGCGCCATTCCGGCGATGCGGCTGGGCGGCGAGTTCATGCCGCCGCTGGACGAGGGCGACCTGCTCTACATGCCGTCGGCGCTGCCGGGCCTGTCGGTCTCCAAGGCGACGGAACTGCTGCAGCAGACGGACCGGCTCATCAAGACGGTTCCCGAAGTCGAGCGGGTGTTCGGCAAGGCGGGCCGGGCCGATACCGCGACGGACCCCGCGCCGCTCGAGATGTTCGAGACCACCATCCAGTTCAAGCCGCGCGAGCAGTGGCGGCCCGGCATGACGCCGGACAAGCTGGTCGAGGAACTGGACCGCGCGGTGACGGTGCCCGGCCTGTCCAACATCTGGGTGCCGCCCATCCGCAACCGCATCGACATGCTGGCCAC
>CAZVLY010000240.1:0-7368 GCA_964628175.1 uncultured Piscinibacter sp.
GCACGTAGCTGATGATCTCCATGTCGCGATGGCCGTGCGTGCCGAAGCCGGTGCCCGGTGCGATGCGGTCCTCGTTGATCACGCGCAGGTTGCCCCAGCCCATGTGCCTGGGGTCGTGGTAGTCGGCGAACGAGAAGCTGTGGAAGCTCTTCAGCCAGCCGTGGTCGGCATAACCGCGGTCGCAGGACTTGCGCAGGGTGATCATGGTGGTGCTCGATGGATGGGTGCTGGTGGCGATGCGTCCAATGTAGGAGCCGCGCCCCGATCGGCCAGCGCTCCGGCCTTGAAGCTCGCGTTCAAATAAGATGAACCCCTGAACGCCACCGAGCCCCGCCATGCCCGACCGCCGCAACGTGCTCACCCCGGAAGCCCTCGCGATGATGGACACCATCGCGCGCACCGGCAGCTTCGCCGCGGCCGCCCGCGAGCTCGGCAAGGTGCCCTCGGCGCTGACCTACAACGTGCGCCAGCTCGAGGACGCATTGGACGTGCTGCTGTTCGATCGCAGTTCGCGCCAGGCCCAGCTCACCGCCGCTGGCGAGGAACTGCTCACCGAAGGCCGCCGCCTGCTCGTCGAGATGGACGCGGTGGCCAATCGCGTGCGGCGCGTGGCCACCGGCTGGGAGACACAGCTGACCATCGCGGTCGACGTGGTGATGTCGCAGGTGACGATGTTCGAGCTGTGCGAGGCCTTCTATGCACGCTGCGCGGAGCAGAACGTCGAACACGGCACGCGGCTGCGCCTGCGCAGCGAGGTGCTGGCCGGCACCTGGGAGGCGCTGATCAGCGGCCAGGCCGACCTGGCCATCGGCGTGGGCACGCAGTCGCAGCCGCCCGCAGGCATCGAGTTCGCGCTGCTTGGCGAGATGGAGTTCGTCTTCGCCGTCGCGCCGCACCACCCGCTCGCCGCGCACGACGGCCCGATCAGCGACGCCGAGCTGCTCAAGCATCGCGCCGTGGCGGTGGCCGATTCGGCGCTGCGCATGTCGCCGATCACGGTGAACATCCTGCCCGGTCAGGACGTGCTGACGGTGAGCAGCACGCAGGCCAAGATCGAGGCGCAGATCCGCTGCATGGGCTGCGGCTACATCCCCGAGCCGATGGCCCGCCCGCACGTCGAGGCCGGCCGGCTGGTCGTCAAGGAGGTCGAGCGCAACCGGCAGGCCGCGGTGCTGGGTTATGCCTGGCGCGCCGGCGTGGGCTCCAAGGGCAAGCGCGCGCCGCTGGGGCTGGCGCTGCAGTGGTGGCTGAACCAGCTCGAGAGCCCGGCGACGCGACGCGCGATGCTGGAGCGGCACACCGGCCCCTGGGGCGGATGAGCGCGGCGGCTTACGTCGGGCGCTTCGCGCCCTCGCCCACCGGGCCGCTGCATGCCGGCTCGCTGGTGGCGGCGCTGGCCTCGTGGCTGGACGCACGCGCGCATGGCGGCCGGTGGCTGCTGCGCATCGAGGACATAGACACGCCGCGCTGCGTGCCCGGGGCCGACCTGCAGATCATCGAGCAACTGGCCGCCTGTGGGCTGCATGCCGACGAGCCACCGCTGTGGCAATCGACGCGCGGTGCGGCCTACCAGGAGGCGCTCGAGCGGCTGCAGGCCGCCGGTTGGGCCTACCCCTGCGGCTGCACGCGGCGCGACATCGAGTTCGCCCTGCGGGCGCGCGGCAGCCCGAAGCCGCGCGGCGGCGAGCTGGTCTACCCCGGCACCTGCCGCGACGGCCTGCACGGCCGCGCCGCGCGCGCCGTGCGCATGCGCACCTCGCTTGGAGCGCCAGATGACGAGGCCGAGATCGAATGGCACGACCGTCGCCTGGGCCTGCAACACCAGCGCCTGTGCGACGCCGTCGGCGACTTCGTGCTGAAACGCGCCGATGGTCTGTGGGCCTACCAGCTCGCGGTGGTGGTGGACGATGCAGCCCAGGGCATCACCCATGTCGTGCGCGGCGAAGACCTGGCCGACAACACGCCGCGGCAGATCCTGCTGCAGCGCGCGCTCGGGCTGCCCACGCCGGTCTACCTGCACACGCCCTTGGTGCTCGGCGCCAACGGCGAGAAGTTGTCGAAGCAGAACGGCGCCGCGGCGCTCGACCTGCGCGACCCGCTGGCGGCACTCGCAAAGGCCGCCCGCGTGCTCGGTCTGCCGGTGGATGCCGGCGACCCGGACGGCTTCCTCGCCGAAGCCGTCAACGCGTGGCGGCACACCCTGGCATGATGGCGGCCCCTGCGTTACCACTCCGCGAAAGTTCGCCATGATCACGACCGACTCCGGCCTCCAGTACGAAGACACCACCGCGGGCAACGGCGCCGAAGCGCGCGCCGGCCAGCATGTCACCGTGCACTACACCGGCTGGCTGTACAACGGCGGCGTCAAGGGCGCCAAGTTCGACAGCAGCAAGGACCGCAACGACCCCTTCCAGTTCGGCCTCGGCCAGGGCATGGTCATCCGCGGCTGGGACGAAGGCGTGCAGGGCATGAAGGTCGGCGGCACGCGGCTGCTCGTGATCCCGCCGCAGCTCGGCTACGGCGCGCGCGGCGCGGGCGGCGTGATCCCGCCGAATGCCACGCTGATGTTCGAAGTCGAACTGCTCGGCGTGTAGTTCTCCCTGCGCATGACCGTCCGCTACGACATCGTCCACACGACGGTCTACCGCTATCGCGAGCCGGTGCACTTCGGCGAGCACCGGGTGATGTTCAGGCCGCGCGACAGCCACGACCTGCGCGTGCTCGCCACCGACCTGGAAGTCAGCCCGGAATCGACGATCCGGCTGATCCAGGACCCGCACTCCAACTCCATCGCCATCGTGCAACCGCTGCACCCGGCGCTGGAGCTGCGCATCGTCTGCAGCTTCACCATCGAGCATGCGCACAGCCACAACCTCGAGCTGCCGCTGGCGCCGGGCGCGGAGTTCTTCCCCTTCGCCTACAGCGTCGAGGAGCGCTTCGACCTCGAACACTACCTGCGCCCGCACCACGACGACCCGCTGGGCCGGCTGACTGCCTGGGCGCGTCAGTTCATCCGCACCGACGGCCCGACCGGCACGCGCGACCTGCTGGTCCACATGAACCAGCACATCCGCGAGAACTTCGAGTACCTGGAACGTGACGAGGAAGGCACGCAGACGCCGCTGCAGACGCTCGACCTGGGCAGCGGCAGCTGCCGCGACTTCGCGCTGCTGATGATGGAAGCGGCGCGGCGCCTGGGGGTGGCGACGCGCTTCGTCTCCGGCTACCTGTACGACCCCGCGCTGGATCGGCCTGCCGGAGCGGACGCCGACGCGGACACCGACGTGGTCAGCGCCCCGACGGTGGGCGCCGGCAGCACCCATGCCTGGCTGCAGGCCTACCTGCCCGGCGCAGGCTGGGTGCCCTTCGATCCGACCAACAACCTGCTCGGCGGCAACACGCTGATCCGGGTCGGCGTGGCACGCGACCCGAGTCAGGCCGCGCCGATCTCCGGTTCGTGGTTCGGCGCGGCCGACGCCTACCTCGGCCTCGAAGCCACGGTGCAGGTGCACCGGCTCGACGAGGACTGAGCGCGATTCGGTTCCGGCCGCACCATGAAAAAGGGCCCGCAATCGCGGGCCCTTTTCACTCAGCGTGTCGCTTCAGCGCTCGAAGCGGCTCGGGCGCCCACCGACCGGGTGCGGCTTAAAGCCCGACTTGCGCGGACCCGCCGCATCGTGCGGGCGGCGATCACCCGCCGGGCGGTCGAACGGGTTGCGCGGCGCGTCACCCTGCGCGGCACGCGCGGCGAACGGCTTGTTGCCGAACGAGGGCTTCGGCCCGAAGGGCTTGGCGCCGAACGGCTTGCCGCCGAAACGGCCGCGCTCGGGCGACGGGCCACCGGCCGGGCGGCCGGGGAACATGCGCGGCTCCGGGCTCTTCGGCTCGAGGCCGGGCACCGTGGCCACGGCGATGTTCTGCGTCGTGAAGTGCTGGATGCGACGGATCATGCCGGCGTCCATGCGCTCGGCCAGCGTCACCGCCAGGCCGTTGCGACCGGCGCGGCCGGTGCGGCCGATGCGGTGCACGTAGTCTTCCGCCTTCATCGGCAGGCCGTAGTTGATGACATGGCTGATGGTCGGCACGTCGATGCCGCGTGCGGCCACGTCGGTGGCCACCAGCACGCGCAGGTGCTTGCTGCGCAGACCCTGCAGCACGCGGTTGCGGCGGCCTTGCGGCATGCCGCCGTGCAGCGAGGCGACGGCGTGGCCGAGTTCGGCCAGGCGATCGGCCAGCCAGTCGGCGTCGCGCTGCGTGCTCGTGAACACGATCGCCTGCTCGAGGCTGCTCTCGGTCAGGATGTGGTCCAGCAGCGCGTTCTTGTGGTGCGAGTTGTCGGCCCAGTGCAGGCGCTGCTCGATGTTGGCGTGCGTGTCGGTGTGCGAGGCCACGTCGATGCGCTGCGGGTCGCGCAGCAGGTTGCGCGCGAGGTTGCCCACGTTGCCGGCGAAGGTGGCGCTGTACATCACCGTCTGGCGCTCCTTGGGCACCTGGTCGGCGATGGTGTTGATGTCGTCGATGAAGCCCATGTCGAGCATGCGGTCGGCTTCGTCGAGCACCAGCACCTCGACGTTGCTGAGCACGGCCTTGCCGGTGTTCAGGTGGTCGAGCAGGCGGCCGGGCGTGGAGATCAGGATGTCCAGCGGACCACGCAGCGCCTTGATCTGCGCCGGGTACGGCACGCCGCCCACGACGGTGGCGACGCGCAGGCCCGGCACGTGACGGCCGTAGGTGTCGGCCGCCTTGGCGACCTGCATCGCCAGCTCGCGCGTCGGCGTGAGCACGAGGATGCGCGGGCCGTAGACGATGCCCTTCTCGCGGCGCTTGGTGTTGTCGCCGCGTGCGGCGAGGATGCGCTGCAGGGCGGGCAGGATGAACGACGCGGTCTTGCCGCTGCCGGTGCTGGCCGAGACCATCAGGTCGCGACCTTCCAGCGCCGGCGGGATCGCCTGCGTCTGGACTTCGGTGGCGGTGTCGTAGCCCGAATCGGCCACGGCTTTGGTGAGGGCTTCGTGCAGGCCCAGGGTATCGAAACTCATCTTTCTCTTTCGCAAGTCGGCGACGTAAAACGCCACCGGGCCGTCCATGCAGGACGACCGGAACAGGTCGCGGGGAACGTTCGAGGGAACAGTCGAAGCGACGGCATCGCCGCCAACCGTAGCCCACGCCTGAACGGCGAGAGAGTTTCGTGAATCGGCCGGCGCAGGGTGCGCGGCGTTTACGAGACGAGGTCGTAGGAGATGAACGATTGCAGCCGGATCGTTCCGAGTGCAGCCCCGCATTGTAGCCGGTTTGTCGGCCCCATGCTGCGGCGCACCACACGGCCGATTCCGCATGACCTTGATCAAGCGCCTCGCGATGGGGTGCAGGCACACTGCCGGCCATGCGCGAAAGCCCCGCCCTGGTCGAATCCCGCCGCTTCGGAACGCGCACCGTGCCCGTGCTGCGACCGCTGGGCTGGCTGGCCGCGGGCTGGCGCGACTTCGTGCGCTGCCCGCTGCCCGGCCTGCTGCATGGGCTGGCGCTGGCTGTTTTCGGCGCGGCGCTCTTCTGGTCCGCACGCAGCCAGTTCTGGCTGCTGTCCGGCGCGTTCTCCGGCTTCCTGCTCGTCGCGCCCATTCTGGCCACCGGCCTGTACGCAGTGAGCCGCGCCCTGCAGCGCCATGGCCGTGCCGACCTGGCGGTCGCGCTGCGCGCCTGGCGCCCGCGCGACGGGCGGCTGGTGGTGTTCGGCGTGCTGCTCGCCTTCGCCGGCACCGGCTGGGTGATGACCTCGGCCTCGCTGATCACCAGCCTCGCGCCGACACCGGTGCGCAACCCGCAGGACTTCGTGCGCGTGGTGCTGCTGGCCGATCAGGGTTACCTGTTCGAGATCTGGCTGGCGCTCGGCGGGCTGCTCGCCGCGCCGGTGTTCGCCTCCAGCGTGGTCGCCATTCCACTGCTGCTGGACCGCGAGGTCGGCGTGCTCGCAGCGGTCTTCACGAGCTGGCGCGTGGTGATGGACAACCCGCTGCCGATGGCCTTGTGGGCCGGCCTGATCATGGCCTTCACGCTGCTGGGCATGGCCACGCTGATGCTCGGCCTGGCCGTCGTGGTGCCGTGGATCGCACACGCCAGCTGGCATGCCTACCGCGACCTGGTCGACACCTCCGGCCTGGCCGAGCGGCCCTGAGACCGAGGCACGGCATGTTCGGCTACACCGAAGAGCAGATCGCCTGGTTCGGGCTGACCTTCGGGGTCAGCGCGTTCATGCTCTACATGGTGTTCATCATCCTGCAGCTGGCGCGCGAGTCGAAGGCCGGCAAGTTCGGCACCTTCGTGCTGCTGCTCGGCCTGGGCGTGGGCCTGGTCGGCTTCGCGGCGAAGGGGCTGATCAAGTTCTTCATCTCCGGCATCGTCGAATGAGCGACTCCGCGGACACCGCGTTGCGCCATGCCTGGTACGACGATGCGCTGGCCTTCGTCACCGGCACGCTGTTCATCGCCTTCGGTGTGGCGATGTTCAGCCACGCCGGGCTGCTCACCGGCGGTACGGCCGGCGTGGCCTTCCTCGCGCACTACGCCACCGGCATCGGCTTCGGCCCGTTGTTCTTCGTCATCAACCTGCCCTTCTACCTGCTCGCCTGGCGGGCGATGGGGCACAGCTTCACGCTGAAGACCTTCGCCGCGGTGACGTTGCTGTCGGCGCTCACGACCGCGGTGCCGCGCTGGGCCGGCTTCGCGGTGCTCGACCCCTGGTTCGCGGCCATCGCCGGTGGCTTGCTGATGGGCGCGGGCTTCCTCGTGCTGTTCCGCCACCACGCCAGCCTGGGCGGGCTGAACATCCTCGTGCTGGTGCTGCAGAAGCGTTTCGGCTGGCGCGCCGGCTGGGTGCAGATGGGCATCGACGGCGCCATCCTCGTCGCCTCGCTCGCGCTGGTGGAGCCGCAGCGCATCCTGATGTCGATCGTGGGCGCACTGGCACTGAACCTCACGCTCGCGCTGAACCACCGACCGGGACGCTACGTCGCGTTCTGAGCAGGCATGAAAAAGCCCGGCGCACGGGCCGGGCAAGTGGACTCTGGCCCCAGTCAGCGGCAAGCATGCCGCTGCCGTGACCTGCGGAGAAATCGGTCCGCAGGGACCGATTTCTCGACGCCGGTCACCCCATGTGCAAACCGCCGTTGACCGAGAAGTCGGCACCGGTCGCGAAACCGGATTCGTCCGACGCGACCCACGACACGATGGAGGCGATGTCCTCCGGCGTGCCCAGGCGCTTGACCGGGATGCCGGCGACGATCTTGTCCAGCACTTCCTGCTTGATCGCCTTGACCATGTCGGTGGCGATGTAGCCCGGGCTCACGGTGTTCACCGTCACGCCCTTGTTGGC
>CAZVLY010000241.1:0-7353 GCA_964628175.1 uncultured Piscinibacter sp.
GCCCAGCCGGCGTCGACGACGAACTCCTGCGCGGTCACCATGCGCGCCGTGTCGGCGGCCAGGAACAGCACCATGTGCGCAATGTCCATGCCGACGATCCGCCCGGGGATGCAGTGCTGCTTGTCCATCTCGGCCTCGCCGGCGGCGTCGACCCACAGCGAGACCTGCCGCTCGGTCATGGTCCAGCCCGGCACCACGCAGTTGACGCGGATGCCGTCGCGGCCGAGGTCGCGCGCCAGGCAGCGCGTGAAGCCCTGCATCGCCGACTTGGCGGTGGCGTAGACGCTCAGGTTCGGCGTCTTGTTCTTCCAGCTGCCCGAACCGATGTTGACGATGCTGCCGCCGCCCTTGCCGCGCATCGAGGCCAGCACCGCCTGCGTGGCGAAGAAGTGCGGCCGCAGGTTGACGGCGATGCGTTCGTCGAAGTACGCCGGCGTGATCTCGTCGATCGTGTGGCGCTGGTCGTTGGCGACGTTGTTGACGAGCACGTCGACGCCGCCGGTGTGCACGGCCAGGCGTTCGATCGCCGCCTTCAGCGCCGGCACGTCGGTCACGTCGACGCTCTCGAAGAAGGTGTCCGGCAGGCTGGCCGCCAGCGCCCGGCCGGCCGCCTCGTCGCGGTCGACGAAGCCGACCCGGCAGCCCTGCTGCGCGAAGGCGCGCACGATGTCGGCGCCGATGCCGCTGGCGCCGCCGGTGACGATCATGCCCTGGCCGGCCAGGCTGTTGAAGCGCACGCCGGCGAATTCGATGTGGGGAACGGTGGCCATGACGGTGTCTCCTGAAGTGGCGGCGGCGCTGCGCCGCGCACCTCACGCAGAATAGCCGCTCATGACCGAGCCCACCTGCCCCCGCCCGCCCCTGGTGGCCATCCTGCGCGGCCTCGAGGCCGAGCGCGCCGCCGAGGTCGCGCGCGTGCTGTTCGACGCCGGCTTTCGCATCGTCGAGGTGCCGCTGAACCGGCCCGGCGCGATCGAGGGCATCGCGTCGATCGCGCGTTTGGCGCCGGCCGACGCACTGGTGGGCGGCGGCACCATGCTCACGCCGGGCGACGTCGAAGCAGTGCATGCCGCCGGCGGCCGCCTGATGGTTTCGCCGAACTGCAACCCGGCGGTGATCGCGCAGGCCCGCCAGCGCGGCATGTTCGCCGCGCCCGGCGTGGCCACACCGACCGAGGCCTTCGCGGCGCTGGAAGCCGGGGCCGGCGTGCTCAAGCTGTTCCCGGCCGAAGTGATCGGTCCGGCCGGCTTGAAGGCGATGGCCTCGGTGCTGCCGGCAGGCACCGGGCTGTGGCCGGTGGGGGGCATCACGCCCGAGAGCCTGGCGCCGTGGGTGCGCGCCGGCGCCACCGGCTTCGGCATCGGCAGCCAGCTCTTCAAGCCGGGCCAGGCGCTGGCGGAGATCGACCGTGCGGCGCGCGAATTCGTCGCCGCCTGGGCGGCCGCGCGCTGATCAAGGTTCCTGGATCGCCTCGACCTGGACGAGCAGGCGCACGCGGTCGGCCACCAGCGGCAGGCCGAAGCTCAATCCGTAGTCGCTGCGCAGCAGTTCGGCCTCGAAATCGCCGCCGCACCAGCCCCGCTGGACGACCGGGTGCGTGCCGCAGGCAAAACGCTGCGCGCGCAGCGTCAAGGGCCGGCTGGTGCCGCGCAGCGTGAACTCGCCGCGCACCTCGCGCAGCGCCTGGCCCGCGAAGACGAAGCGCTCGGCGACGAAATAGGCCTGCGGAAACGCGCTGCTGGCCAGCAGGTCGTCCTCGCGCAGCCGGGTGTCGAGCACGGCCAGCCCGGTGCTCACGGCCTGGGTCGGAATGCTCAGCGACACCTGGCCGGTGCCGGCACGCGGGTCCAGCGTGGCCAGGCCGTCCAGGGGGCCGAAGCGGCCGCGCAGCGTCGTGGTGCCGAAGTGCATCACCTCGAAGTGGACGAAGCTGTGTGACGGGTCGAAGCGGTAGTTCAGCGGCTGCGCCACGGCGCCGGCGGCGGCCACGGCCAGCCCGAGGGCGAGAACTGCTCGACGGTTCATGGCCCGATTGTCGGCCGGCGCCCACGCGGCAGTGTGAGAATTCGCGTTCAGCATCCTGCCTGCCGATGCGACCGCCCAGCGACCCACGCCCCCAAGGCGCGCCCGACCTCGACGCGATCGATGCCACCGTGCTCGAGTCGCGCATCCTGCGCGCCGAGATCGCCCTGCTGTTCGACCGCACGCGCACGTCCAACTGGATCGCCTTTCCCGTCGGGCTGCTGCTGTGCTGGTTGCTGTGGCACGTCGTGCCGCAGGCGACGCTGCTGGGCTGGCTGGCGCTCAAGTACACGGTGGCATTCGTGCGCCTGGGCATGGCCTGGCGCTACCGGCGCGACGGCCCGGTCCACGAGATGCGCTGGGGCCGCTGGTACGAGTGGGCGCTGGTGGTCGACGGCGCGGTCTACGGGCTGATCGCCACGCTGCTGTTGCCGCCGGGCGAGCCCGAGGCCGCCGCGCTCTTGAATGCCACCGTGATCGGCGTGGCGGCGATCGGCCTGATCGTGCTGTCGGTGCGGCCCTTCGCCTGCCTGGGCTTCTGCGTGCCGGTGCTGCTGCCGCCGATCCTCTACCAGCTGTCGATGGGCACGCGGCTGTCGCTCTACACGGCGCTGGCGATGACGGTCTTCCTCGGCCTGATCATCGCCGAGGGCCGGCGTGCCGCCGCGACCACGCGCACGATGCTGCGCCTGCGCTTCGAGATGGCCGTGGTCGCCGACCAGCGCCAGCAGGCGCTCGACCTGGCGCAGCGGCACAGCGCCGTGAAAGGCCAGTTCCTCGCCACCATGAGCCACGAGATGCGCACGCCCTTGCACGGCATGCTCGGGCTGGCCGCGCTGGCGCGTGCCGGCACGCCCGAGGCCGACCGCTACCTGGGCATGCTCGAGCACACCGGCCGCCACCTGCTCGGCCTGATCAACGACGTGCTCGACTATTCGAAGATCGAGAGCGGCTACCTGCAGCTCGCGCCGCGGCCCTTCGACCTGGCCGAGCTCGTCGCGGCGGTGGGCGAGCTGACCCGCGTGTCGGCCGCCGAGAAGGGTCTGGCCTTCGTCCTCGACCTGGCGCTGCCGCGGCCGTTCTGGGTGACGGGCGACGCGGCGCGCCTGCGCCAGGTGCTGCTCAACCTCACCGGCAACGCCGTCAAGTTCACCGAGCGGGGCCGCGTCGAGTTGCACGTGCGCTGCGATGCGGGCGGCCGCGCGGTCTTCACCGTGATCGACAGCGGCGAGGGCGTGCCGCGGTCCGAGCGCGAGCGCATCTTCCAGCCTTTCCACCAGGGCGACGGCTCGTTCGGACGACGCCACGGCGGCACCGGGCTGGGCCTGGCGATCTCGCGCGAGCTGGCGCGCGCGATGGGCGGCGACGTGCGCTGCGCCGAGGCCGCGCCCGCCGCGGGGGCCTGCTTCGAGCTGCGCCTGCCGCTGCCGCTGGCCGAGGCGGCCGAGTCGGCGCCCGAACCCGAGCTCTCCAGCTCGCTGCAGGGCGAGGTGCTGCTGGTGGAGGACAACCCGGTCAATGCGCTGGTGGCGCAGGCCATGCTCGAGCGCGTGGGCCTGCACGTGGAGTGCGTCGACGATGGCGAGCAGGCGCTGCGGCGTGTGCGCGAACACCGCTTCGACCTGGTGCTGATGGATTGCCAGATGCCCGGCATGGACGGCTTCGAGGCGACCCGGCGCATCCGCGCCGAAGAGCGCGCCGAGCGCCGCGAGCCGCTGCGCATCGTCGCGCTGACCGCCAATGCGCTGGAAGGGGATCGCCAGCGCAGCCTCGACGCCGGCATGGACGATCACCTCGCCAAGCCCTTCGGCGAGGCCGAACTGGCGCTGGTGCTGCAACGCCACCTCGGCGGCGGCTGAAGGCGCGGCACCGCGGGCCACGCCGGCCCGCGCCCCCTCGGGGAGCTGACGCTTATTGCTTGATCGCCTCGATCTGGATCAGCAGGCGGATGTTGTCGGGGATGCCCGGCACGCCGTAGACGATGCCCCACTGGCTGCGCGTGAGCGTGGTCTCGAAGTCGCCGCCGCACACCTCGCGCTTGAACATCGGGTTCTGGTAGCAGTTGAAGTTGCTCGCCTTCAGGGTGACGGGCACGGTCTTGCCCAGCATCGTCAGCGTGCCCGCCACCGCGGTGACCTTGTCGCCGCTGAAGCTGAACTTGTCGCCGACGAACTTGGCGCTCGGGTTCTTGGCAGCATCGAAGAAGTCCTGGCTTTTCAGGTGGCCGTCCAGCGGGCCGACGCCGGTGCTCACCGACGTGATGTCGATCGTGATCTCGGCCTTGCCGGTCTTGCCGGCGCGGTCGAACTGCACGGTGCCTTCCTTGCGGTCGAAGCGGCCGCGCAGCGTCGAGGTGCCGAAGTGGTTGGCCTCGAAGGTCACGAAGGTGTGCGTCGGGTCCACGCTGTAGGTGGCGCTTTGCGCCTGCGCGAGCCCGGCCGCCGCGATCAGTGCGGTGGCGATCAGTGTCTTCTTCATCGTCTTGTCCCTGTCGGAAAGTGGAGTCGGGTGTGTGGGGGTGGAACTCAGAGCGCGCCGACACCCGTCAGCGCGAGCTTGAACTTGACCTGAACGTCGTTGGCGACCATCGACGTGTCCTTCCAGTCGCCGTCGCCGATCCTGAAATCGAGCCGCTTGAGCACGAAGCCGCCGGTGGCCGTGGTGATGGCGCCGGACTGCGTCAGCGCCACCGGCACCACGACGTTCTGGCTCGCGCCCTTGATCGTCAGCTTGCCCGTGACCTCGAACCTGCCCGCACCGGCCGTCTTGACCGCGGCGCTCTGGAAGCTGGCCTGCGGAAACTTCTTCGTGTCGAACCAGTCGGGCTTGAGCACTTCGGCTTCGGTCTCGGCCGCACCCAGCGACACGCTGGCCAGGTCGATGCTGAAGGCGATCTTCGCGGCCTCGGGCTTCTTCGGATCGAAGGTGACCTGGGCCTCGAACCTGCGGAACCTGCCGTCCACCGGCACGCCCATCTGCTTGCTGGTGAAGGCGATCTCGCTGCCGGCCGGCACGAGCTGCTGCGCGCAGGCCGGTGCGGCGAACAAGGCGGCCACCGACAGGGCGCTGACGACGAGGTAGGTCTTCATGGGGCGGAGTTCTTTCAGGCGCGGCCCGGACGCATGCGGTCCAGCAGGCCGTCGCGGTCGATGAAATGGTGCTTCAGCGCTGCGCCCACGTGGGCGAGCACCAGCGCGGCCAGCGCGAACGCCAGGATCTTGTGCAGCGGCTTGATCGCCTCGGCCAGCGCCTTGTCGGGCGAGACGAAGTCGGGCAGCGGCAGCACGCCGAAGACGACGACAGGAAAGCCCGCCGCCGAGCTGTAGGCCCAGCCGGCCAGCGGCACGGCGAAGAACAGCACGTAGAGCAGGCCGTGCACGGCGTGCGAGGCGCGCCGCTGCCAGGCGGGCATCGGCACGTCGGCCGGCGGCTTGTGCGTCAGGCGCCACAGCAGGCGCAGCGCCGACAGCGACAGGATGCAGATGCCGGCCCACTTGTGCCAGTTGTAGAGCTTCAGGCGCTGCGGCGAGATCGGCAGGCTGGTCATGTACAGGCCCACGCAGAACGAGCCGACGATGGCCAGCGCCAGCAGCCAGTGCAGGGCGATGGCCGGGCCGGTGTAACGCGCGCTGGGGGCTGGATTCATGGGCTTCCGAAGGTGCAGACCGACGGCACTGTAGGTGGCGAGGGCGCCGCGGCATTTCAGGCGGCTTGATGTGAGCGTTCAAAAAAGCTGGTGAACCAATGCCATCTCCGCCAGGCAGAGCTCGTTGCGTTCACTCAACGACGCCGGGCGCGGACTGCCTACAGTGGATTTGTCTCGAAATGAAGACAGGAGTCAGTGATGGATACGGTTTCGTGCCGGCGCGGTTCGCGGCAGTTGCTCATTCCGGCGGTGCTGGGCGTGTTGATGACGGCCTGCGGCGGCGGTGGCGGGGATGACGGCGGGCCCATGGGCAGCATCGACGTGAGCGCGGCCAACCAGGACGTGCTCGTGCGCACCGGCGTGATCGCCATCCAGGGCGATGTGATCGGTGGCGCGCTGGGAATCGCCGGCAGCCCCGGCCGGGCGGCGCCGCTGGCCCGAGGCTTGCGCAAGCACATCGCGGCAGTGCTCGCGCCGGAAGTGGAGGCCTGCTTCATCTCGGGCAACACCACCAGCACGCTCGACGACCGCGACAACAGCGGTGCCGCGACGGTCGGCGACGTGCTGACGTACACCTACAACGACTGCGTCGAGGTGGCCGGCGAGGTGACCAACGGCACGCTCACCGCAACCTACACGCAGATCGACCCGGCGACGCTGACCATCGCGGCCAACGTGACGACGAACAACCTCACGATGGTGTCGAGCACACGCAATGCGTCGGCGCAGGGCGACTTCAGCATGCGGCTGCAGTTCGCCGGCATTTCCGGCGACACCCTGCACATCGGCGTGGGGAATTCGCTGGCACTCGCCTTCACCACGCCGCGCTTCAGCGACACGATCACCCTGCGCGCCGGCTACACGATCGACTCGGTGTACGACGCTACGGCGCTGCCGCCCGGCGGCACGGTGGCGGGCCGCACCTCGACGACGGCTTCCGGCCAGGTGGCCTCGGCCAGCGCTGGTGGCTATGTGACAGTGCGCACGCTGCAGCCGATGCTGCAGTACAACGTCGACGCCAACCCGCGCTCCGGCCAGTTCGAGGCGGTGGGCAAGACCGGCTCGCTGCAGGCCACGGTGCTGTCGACGACGCAGGTGCAGATCGACCTGGACGCCGATGGCAACGGCGTCTTCGACGCGAGCAAGGTCGTGCTCTGGAGCGATCTCTTCTAGTGCCCGGCCTCAGGCGGCCTGCCGCGCCGCGCCGCCTCGCCACTGCGTCATCAGCGCGTCCCACTTCGGCCGCGCCGCCTTCAGGTGGCGCTCCTTCACGTGGCCGAAGCCGCGGATCTCTTCGGGCAGACGCGCGATCTCGGCGGCCAGCGCCAGGTTGCTGGCGTTCAGCGTGCGCAGCAGCTCCTCGATGCAGGCGCGGTACTCGCCGATCAGTGCGCGTTCGGTCCTGCGCTCCTCGGTGCGGCCGAACAGATCCAAGGCCGTGCCGCGCAGCCCCTTGAGCTTCGCCAGCACACCGAAGGCGCTGCGCACCCAGGGGCCGTAAGGCTGCTTGACGAGTTCGCCACGGTCGTTGTGCTTCGCGAGCATCGGTGGCGCGAGGTGGTGGACGAGCTTGAAGTCGCCCTCGAACATGGCGGCGATCTTGTTCGTGAAGGCCGGGTCGGTGTGCAGACGCGCCACCTCGTACTCGTCCTTGTAGGCCATCAGCTTGAACAGGTAGCGTGCCA
>CAZVLY010000242.1:0-7342 GCA_964628175.1 uncultured Piscinibacter sp.
CCTTCGGGCACCAGCGCAATGCCACCGGCCACGGTCTGCGTCGTGCTGCGCGCCCTCATGGGCGCACCGCCGAAGCTGATCTCGCCACCCGCCACCAGGTAGAGGCCGACGATGGCGCCCATCGCAGTGCTCTTGCCGGCGCCATTGGCACCCAGCAGGCCCACACGTTCGCCCTTGCCCACGTGCAGGTTCACGTCCCACAGCGCGCGCAGCTTGCCGTGGTCCACGGCCAGGTTCTTCACGGTCAGCATCAGATCACTCCTGCCAGCGTGGGCGCGGCGGGTGGGCGTGGTTCCGGTGGGCGTGGTGCAGCCGACCCGAGGTAGGTGCTGAGCACACGCTCGTCCTTCACCACCACGGACAAGGGACCGTCGGCGATGAGGCTGCCCTGCTCCAGCGCGATGACACGGTCCACCACCTGCTCCAGCGCCGAGAAGATGTGCTCGACCCAGATCACGGTGATGCCGTAGCGGTCGCGCACATGGCGGATGTGCTCGACAAACCGCTTCACCTCGGCCGGCGTCAGGCCCGAGGCCACCTCGTCAACCAGCAGCAGGCGCGGCCGGCAGGCGAGCGCCCGCGCGAACTCCAGTGCCTTGCGTTCCTGCACGCTCAGCGCGTCGGCACGGTCGTGCAGGCGTGGGCCGAGCTCGGCGTAGGCGATGAAGGCCCGTGCCTCGCGCATGGCGTCACGTGGGCTGAGCGGCTGGCTGCTGAACATCAATGGGATGGCGATGTTCTCTTGCACCGTCAGGTCCCCGAAGGGCCGCGGAATCTGGTAAGTGCGGCCTACACCCAGGCGCGCGATGCCGTCGCGGCCCAGGCCAGCGAGATCCTGGCCTCCCATCAGAACCTTCCCGGCGGTGGGTGTGTAGACGCGCGAGATGCAGTTGAACAGCGTCGTCTTGCCCGAGCCGTTGGGCCCGATGAGGCCGACGATCTCGCCTTCCATGATCCTCAGGCTGATGTCGTTGACGGCCACGTTGCCGCCGAACTGCATGCGCACGCCCTGCAGTTCAATGAGCGGGCGACTGCGGTCCACGTCCAGGCGTGGAAGCGGCAGCGCCACCGCCGCGCTGGTGGGCGTGGCCACCATGTCGGCGGCGGTTTCGCCGACATGCTCATGGTGCTCACGGCCCAGCAGCTTCAGGCCCGGCACCCGGCGCACCCACTTCGCGCGCAGGAAGCCGCCGGGCATGAAGCGCCCGATGAGCAGGATGGTCAGGCCGTACAGCGTGTGCTGAAAGCCCTGCACGCTGACCAGCAACCACTGCTGCATGCTGGCCAGCAGCACCACGCCCACCAAAGGGCCGAAGCGCAAGCCCGAGCCCGCAAAGAGCACCATCGCGATGGGCACCAGCGCCACGTTCAGGCCGAAGACGCTGGTGGGGTCGATGTAGCTCATCTGCCAGGCCTGCAGCGCACCCGCGGCGGCACCGAAGACGGCGCTCAGCACCAGCACATGTCGCTTCACCGGGCCTATCTTCACGCCCACGGTCTCGGCCACCTGCTCGTCGTTGCGTATGCTCTTCAGCGCAAAGCCGAAACGCGCGTGGTTGATGCGCAAGGTGACGACAAAGGTCACCACGCACACCGCCAGCGCACCCAGGAAGGCCGGCGTGAGCACCTGGGCCACGGGCAGCACGATGCCGTCGGCACCCTTGGTCAACCAACCCAGGTTGAAGGCCATCACCTCCATCAGCGGCAGCAACGCCAGCGTGGCAAAGGCGAAGTAGTCGCCGTGCAGCCTGAACAGCGGCACCGACACCACCGCCGCGACCACCGCGGTGGCCAGCAGCGCCACGCCAAAGGCCGCAAGAAACGGCCAGCCTGAGACCAACGCGATGGCGAAGCCGTAGGCGCCTATGCCGTAGAAACAGTAGTGGCCCAGGTTGACATAGCCCATCTCGCCGGCGACCCAGTCCCAGCTCTGGCCCAGGATGTAGGCGATGAGCACCGTGAAGGCGAAGGTGACGTAGTAGGGGTTGCCGAAAAACGGCAAGGCCGCAAGTGCAACCACGGCAAGCGCGCCCAGGCTCCAGCCGTAACGCGCTGTGGCGGGCCGGCTGGCGGTACCGCCCCCAGCGGCCTTTGCAAAGTTCAGCGCCGCCATCACTTCACCCCTGCCGCACGCGGGCGGGCCACCAGAATGGCCAGCATCAGCACCACGCTCAGTGCGGGCGCCCATTCCGGCTTCCAGTACAGGCCCGTGAGGCCTTCGGCCACGCCCAGGAACACACCCGCCAACAGCGCACCTGGCAGGTTGCCTATGCCGCCCACCACGATGATGGTGAAAGCCTTCACCGTGAGGCTGAAGCCCATGGTCGGGTCCACCGGGAAGCTCAGCACGTACATGACCGCGGCGATGGCCACCGTGGCCGAACCGAAGGCGAAGGTCAGCGCCTTCATGCGTGTGCTCTGCACGCCGCAGATCTGCGCGCCCACCGGTTCCTGCGTCACCGCGCGTATGGCGCGGCCGAACCAGGTCTTCTTCAGGATCAGGTGCATCACCAACGTGAGCAGCGCGATGCCGCCCAGGATGAGCAACTGCACGGTGCTAACGACGATGTCACCGAACTCCAGCGCTTCCAGCCGCACCGGGATGTTGCGCTGCGTGGCGCCCGCTGCCTTGGCGGTGAGGTCGCTGAGGACCATCAGCGTGCCCACCGTCACCAGCACCGTGCCCACGGTGCCTTCGAAGTGGTTACGCTGGGCCAGCGGCTTGAGCAGCAGGTGGTAGTAGCCGTAGGCCAAAGCACCCAGCAGCGGTGCCAGCAGCGCGGCGATGAGCACGGGGTGCAATTGCCAGGTGGCAAAGGCCAGGCTGGCCGCCACACCACTGACGGCCAGCAGTGTGCCGTGCGCGAAGTTGAGGATGCGAACCACGCCGTAGATGAGGGACAGGCCGAACGCGACCAGCGCGTACAACCCGCCCAGCAGCACGCCGCCGATGAGCACTTGCAGGAGCACTTCCATGGCCATCAGTTCCGCTTGCGCCGCGTCACTGCCAGCTCGGCGAAGGCCACTGCAGCTTGCTGGTGGCCACCTCCGGTGGCCACACCACCTGCACCTTGCCCGCCTGCATCTGCACCGTGAAGGCGCCGGTGTTGGCAAAGCCGCGCTCGTCGAAGGTCACATCGCCGGCCGGGCTCTTGATGGTGGCCTTGAAGAGCGCCGCCCTGACCTTCTCGCGGTCCACTTCGCCGGCTTTTTCTATGCCCTGGATCATGGCCAGGTAGCTGGTCAGGCGGCCCAGGGTCCAGATGTAGTCGAACATGGTCACGTTCGAGCGCTGCATCACGGTCTCGACGAGTTCGCTGTAGGCACCCTTCACACCCGGGTACCAGCTCAGTTCGCCGGTCATGCCTTCCAAGTCCTGCCCCACCTGGCGCTGCAGCGCACCGGTCAGCATGGTGTGGTGCACGTCCATGGCACGCACCTTCAGCTGGCGCATCTGCTGCACCAGCGGCACGCTGGCGTTGTCGTAGCTGCTGATGTAGACGATGTCGGCCTTGGCCGCGCGCACCTTGGCGATGAGCGCGGTGAAGTCCTTCAGCTCGGCGCCGAACATCTCGGTGCCCAGCACCTTCAGGCCTTGCTCCTCGGCCTTCTTGCTCCACGTGGCCGTGATGCCCTTCATCACCGGGTTGTCGTGGGTGATGAAGATGATGGTCTGCGGCTTGGGGCTGACCTTGCTGATCATGTCGAAATAGCGCGCTGACCAGTTGGGCACCACCGGGAAGGGCGTGCCCCAGATGTACTTCAGGCCGCGGTCATAGAGCGCCGGCGTGGCCACGTTGGCCATCACCATGGGAATCTTGTATTTGTCGGCGATGGGCGGCACCGGGCCGCCGATGGACGACCAGTCGGGGCCGACGAAGAAGTCCACCTTGTCGACCGTGGCCATCTTCTCGTAAAGCTGCACGGCGGTGGCCGGCACGCTCTGGTCGTCGTAGATGACAAACTGAATGGGCAGCTTCTTGTTGCAGGCCTTCACGGCTACGCCGCCCGTCTTGTTCACCTCCTCGGCGAAGACCTCGGTCATCTTGCGCCAGCGGTCGGCGAGCGTCGAGAACGGGCCGGTTTCCGAGATCGTGGTGCCGAACACGATCGGGCCGTCGCAGGAATTGAGCTTGGCAGCCACCGGTGCTGCGGCCACCACGGCGAGTGCGGCACCAGCGAGTTTCTGAAGCAGATTGGTTTTCATGTTGTCTCCGGTCTTGGGGTGTGAGGTCAGGCGGGGTCGGTGGCGCGCAGGCCCTGCCAGCGACGCAGTGCGGTAGCGGTTTCGATGCCGAACAGATCGAGCACACGCGCGACGCTGTGGTCGACGACATCGGACAGGCTTTCGGGCCGCTGGTAGAACGCCGGCACCGGCGGGCAGATCACACCGCCCATTTCGGTGACCGCCGTCATGTTGCGAAGGTGGGCCAGGTTCAGCGGCGTTTCGCGGGCCATCAGCACGAGGCGGCGGCGCTCCTTCAGCGCCACGTCGGCGGCACGGCTGACGAGGTTGTCCGCGAAGCCGAGCGCGATGCTCGCCAGCGTCTTCATCGAACACGGCGCGACCACCATGCCGGCGGTGACGAAGGAGCCGCTGGCGATGCTGGCGCCGATGTCGCGCGGGTTGTGCACCACGTCGGCCAGGCCCTCGACATCGCTGCGGGCCATGTCGAGCTCCTGCATCGCCGTCAGCCCGCCGGCCTGCGACAGCACCAAGTGCGTTTCGACCTCCGGCAGCGCGCGCAGCATCTGCAGCAGGCGCACGCCGTAGACCGCGCCGCTCGCACCGGTGATCGCGACGATGAGGCGCTTCATGCGCGCTCCAGCGGTGTGCCGGCGAGCGCGGCGGCGCCGGTGGCCGTGATGGCGGTGGCCAGGTCGACTTGGCGCTCGCCCGGAATGCGCACGCGCGTGAACACGTGTTCGCTCGAACGGATCGGCTTGGTGGCGTCCAGGCCCATCTTGGCGCCGAAGCCCTGCCACTCGAGCGGCGGCTTGTTGCCGGCAAAAGCGATGGTGGTCGAAGGGTCGAGGGCCGAGCCTTGTGCGCCGGCGATCACGACCAGGTCGCGGTCGGCCTGGAAGCGTGTGGCGACAGCCCACTCGACTTCGGCGGGGTCGTGCACGTTCACGTCCTCATCGACCACGATCACCTGCTTCAGGTCGTAGTGGCCACCGAAGGCGCCGAGGATCACGTTCTTGGCCTGGCCTTCGCGGGTCTTCTTCATCTGCACGTGCAGGTGGTAACGCGCCACGCCCCCGACCGACAGGTGCACGTCGCTGACGTTCGGGAAGCTGCGCTGCAGATGGGCCAGCAGCGTCGCCTCGCGCGGGATCGCGCCCAGCAGCAGGTGTTCCATCTCGGCCGGCACGATGGTGTGGAACACCGGGTCGCGCCGGTGCGTCACGGCGTCGATCACGATCACTTCGCGTTCTTCGCGGGCGCTGTAGTACTTGGGGAACTCGCCGAACGGACCTTCGGGCTCGCGCACGTTCGGCAGGATGCGGCCTTCGATCACGATCTCGGCTTCGGCCGGCACACGCACGTTGTTCGTCGTGCATTTCACGACCGGCAACGGCGCACCGTGCAGCGCACCGGCGATCTCGAGTTCGTCGCAGTCGAGCGCCGCGATCGCCTGCGACGCCAGCGCGGTCAGCGGGTCGACGCCGATCACGATCGCGACCTCGAGTGCCTGGCCTTGCGCTTCGGCGCTGGCAAAGAAGGCATGCAGGTGGCGCGGCAGGATCAGCACGCCCAGCCGGTAAGGGCCGTGGATCTGGATGCGGTTGATCGAGACGTTCTGCACCCCCGTCTTCGGGTTGCGTGCGATCACCAGGCCGGCCGTGATGTAGGGGCCGTCGTCGTGTTCGCTGTGCGTCGGGATCGGCAGCAGCGTTCGGATGTCGCCTTCACCTTCGCCGAAGCGATGCACCACCTGCTGCGCCGGGGCGGCGTCGCGGGCGACTTCGCGCCACGGCAGCGGCCGTTCGGCCGCAGCGCGGAACCGTTGCAGCAGTTGCGCCTCTGGCACACCCATGGCTTCGGCGATCCAGGCGCGCCGGGACATGAAGCCCGACACCACTGGCATCGGGTGCCCGCCCGGCTGCGGGAACAGCGCCGCCTGGGTGCCGTCGAGCCGCTTGGCGATGGCGGCGAGTTCGTGGGTCAGCGCCACGCCGGGCCGGATCTGCGCCAACCGGTCGGTGGCAGCCAGGTGGCGCAGCCAGCCGCGCAGGCTCGTGAAGGCTTGGGGGGTGGTCATCAAATGGTCCTCAGTCGATCGCCTGCAACTTCGCGTCGCGCGCCACGCGCACCCACTTCGCCACTTCGTTCTGGAAGAAGGTCGCGAATTGCGCCGGCGTGTCGGGCGGGATCGGCACGAAACCCTGGTCGATCAGCTTGCGGTGGAGGTCCGGCGAATGCACCGCCTTCACCGATGCCGCGGCCAGCACGTCGATCACGGCCTTGGGCGTGCCGGCCGGCGCGAACAGGCCGAACCAGCCGTTGAAGTCGTAACCCGCCACGCCCGCCTCGGCGACGGTGGGCAGGTCGGGCGCCGCCGGAGAGCGCCTGGCGGTGCTGATCGCCAGCGCACGCAGCTTGCCGGCCCTGACCTGCGGCAAGGCCGAGGTCTGGAACATGAACATCAGGTCGACATTGCCCGACAGCAGGTCGGGCAGCGCCTGCGAGTCGGCCTTGTAGGGCACGTGGGTCATGTCGACACCAGCCAGCAGCTTGAAGAGCTCGGCGGCCAGGTGGCTGCCGGTGCCGATGCCCGACGAAGCGAAGGTCAGCCGGCCCGGCTGCGCCTTCGCATAGGCCACCAGTTCGTTGATGCTCCTGATCGGCAACGCCGGGTTCACGACCACGACCATCGGCACACCGCAGCACTGGCTGACGGGCACCAGATCCTTGACCGGATCGAAGCTCATCTTCTTCAGCAGGGCCGGGTTGCTCGCCAGGCTGGTGGCGGCCATCACCAGCGTGTAGCCGTCGGCGGGCGAACGCACGGTCGCTTCTGCGCCGATGTTGCCGCGGCACCGCCTTTGTTGTCGATCAGCACCCGCTGGCCCAGCAACTCGCCGAGCTTGTCGCCGACCAGCCGGCCGATCTGGTCGCCGGTGCCACCGGCGCTGTAGGGCACGACCAGCCGGATGATCTTGTTCGGGTAGGTGCCTTGCGCGCGCAGGTCCGGGCTCAACCCGAACGCGAGCGAAGTGGCGAGCACGCAGGCGAGCAGCGTTTTCATGAGGGGGTCTCCGAAGAGGTGTTGCCGACGGCTTCGTACTCGCCGGCCTGCAGCTTTCGCCGCAGCACCTTGCCGACGGGTGACTTGGG
>CAZVLY010000243.1:0-7313 GCA_964628175.1 uncultured Piscinibacter sp.
TGTTCGGCCACGGCAAGGTCAGCGAGCGCGTGCACCTGATGGCCACCTTCTTCGTCGCGCTGGGCACCACGCTGAGCGCCTTCTGGATCCTTGCGCTGAACTCCTGGATGCAGACACCCGCGGGGCACGAGATCATCAACGGCGAATTTCACGTGAAGAGCTGGATCGAGGTGATCTTCAACCCCTCGTTCCCTTACCGCTTCACGCACATGCTGCTGGCCTCGGCGCTGACCTGCGCCTTCCTGATGGCCGGCTTGTCGGCCTGGCAGCTGCTCAAGGGCGGCGGCCAGAGCGCGGCACCGCGCGTGCTGCGCGTGGCGCTCACGCTGGCGGCGCTGCTGATCCCGCTGCAGATCTTCGTCGGTGACGAGCATGGCCTGAACACGCTGAAGCACCAGCCGCAGAAGATCGCCGCGATGGAAGGCGTGTGGGACACCGAGCGCGGCGCGCCGCTGCTTCTGTTCGCCATTCCTGACGAGACCACGCGCAGCAACCGCGCCGAGATCGCCATCCCGAACCTGGCCAGCCTGATCCTCACCCACGACGCGCAGGGCGAGATCCGCGGCCTGAACGAATTCCGCGGCGCGCACCCGCCGGTGCTGCCGCTGTTCTTTGCCTTCCGCATCATGGTCGGCGTCGGCGTGCTGATGCTGGCGGTGAGCTGGGCCGGCTGGTGGGTCTATCGCCGCAGCGGCTGGCGGCCCGAGCGGCTGCCGCGCGCGCTGCTGTGGACGCTCGCCGGCATGACCTTCTCCGGCTGGGTGGCCACGGTGGCGGGCTGGTACGTCACCGAGATCGGCCGCCAACCCTTCATCGTGTACGGCCTGCTGCGCACCGCCGACGTCGCCTCCACCGTGCCGGCGCCGATGATCGCGCTGACGCTGGCGCTGTACGTGACCGTGTACGTCGCGCTGATCGTCGCCTACGTCGGCGTGCTCAAGTACATGGCCGAGAAGCCGGATGCGCCCGATGCGCCCGAGCCCGGTGCCGTGCCGGCGCTGCCCGCCAGAGGTGCCGCATGAACACGATGAACTTCGACGAGGCACTGCCCGTCGTCTTCATGGCGCTGATGGGCCTGTCGATGCTGGTCTACGTGGTCAGCGACGGCTACGACCTCGGCGTGGGCATGCTGATGCATCGCGCCAGCGAGGCCGAGAAGGACGTGATGATCGCCTCCATCGGCCCCTTCTGGGACGCCAACGAGACCTGGCTGGTGCTCGGCGTGGGCATCCTGCTGGTGGCCTTTCCGAAGGCGCACGGCATGGTGCTCACCGAGCTGTACCTGCCGGTCACGCTGATGCTGGTCGGCCTCATCCTGCGCGGCGTGGCCTTCGACTTCCGCGTCAAGGCCAGCGCCTCGCACAAGCCGACCTGGGATCGCCTGTTCTTCGCCGGATCGACGGTCGCGGCGGTGTCGCAGGGCTGGATGCTCGGGCGCTACGTCAGCGGCTTCGGCGAGGGCTGGAACTACCCGCTGTTCGCCGCTGCCATCGCCGCCGCGTTGCCGATGGCCTACGTGCTGCTCGGTGCCGCCTGGCTGGTGATGAAGACCGAGGGCGAACTGCAGGAGCGCGCGGTGCGCTGGGCGAAGATCGCCTGGGCGCCGATGGTCGGCGGCCTGCTGCTGATCTCGATGGCCACACCCTGGATCAGCCAGACGGTGCGCGCGCGCTGGTTCGTGCTGCCCGAGGTGATCGCGCTGTCGGCCATTCCACTGATGACCGGCGTGCTGCTGCTGGCGGTGCGCGGCCTGCTCAACTCGCGCGTGGTGCGCGGGCCGGCTTCGTGGCTGCCCTTCGTGCTGCTGATCGCCGTGTTCGTGCTCGGCTTCCTCGGGCTGGCCTACAGCATCTATCCCTACGTGGTGATCGACCGCCTGACGATCTGGCAGGCGGCCAGCAGCCCGGCCTCGCTGAAGTTCATCCTGTTCGGCGTGTGCATCTCGGTGCCGGCCATCGCGGCCTACACGGTGTTCTCGTACCGCGTGTTCCGCGGCAAGACCGGCGAACTGCGCTACGCCTGAGGCGGCGCGGCGCTCAAGGCCGGGCGCTGCGGCTGGCGACCAGTTGCTTCTCGATCTGCTCGGCGTTCATCGCGCCGGGCACGCGCTTGCCGTCCTCGAACACGATCGAGGGCGTGCCGTTGATCTTGTACTTGCGGCCCATCTCGGCATTGCGGTTGAGCGCACCCAGGTCGCACTGGCCCATGGCCTTGGGCGGCGTGGTGCCGTCGAGCATCCACTCGCGCCAGGCCTTGGTGTTGTCCTTGGCGCACCAGATGTTCTTCGCCTTCTCCGGCGAGTCGCCGCCGAGGATGGGGTAGAGGAAGGTGTAGACCGTCACGTCCTTGACGCCGCTGATGTCTCGCTCGAAGCGCTTGCAGTAGCCGCAGTTGGGGTCGGCGAAGACCACCAGCTTGCGCTCGCCCGTGCCCTGCTTCCAGACGATGGCGTCCTTCAGCGGCAGCTTGCTGACGTCGATCTGCGTCAGCTTGTCGATGCGCACCTGGGTGAGGTTGACGCGCGTGCGCGTGTCGATGACATGGCCCTCGATCACGTAGTTGCCCTGCTCGTCGGTGTAGAACACCTCGGTGCCGATGCGGAACTCGTACAGGCCCGGGATCGGCGTCTTGGTGATTTCGTCGATCTTCGGGAAGTCGGGCAGCCGCTCGCTCAGGTTCTTGCGGATCACCGCCTCCTGGGCCAGGGCGGGCAGCGCCAGCGCGGCGGCAAGGGCGAATGGGACGAGGCGGTTCATGCGGGGCAGGCTTTCAGGCGTCGAGCGCGCGGCCGGTGAGCCAGCGCTTCAGGGGGGTGAGCTGATTGACCAGACTCAGCCCGCGGTTGCGAAGTTCCCGCACGGCCGGCGCCGGCTGTGCAAAAAGCTGCAGCAGGCCGTCGGTGAGCTGGGCCATCGCCCAGGTCGGCAGGCTGCGTTCGCGAACGTAACGGCGCAGCAGGCGCTCGTCGCCCAGCGGCCGCCAGGGCTCGCGCGCGGCGATCACGCGGGTCAGCGCGATCACGTCGGCCAGGCCCAGGTTCAGGCCCTGGCCGGCCAGCGGGTGCACCAGGTGGGCGGCATCGCCGAGCAGCACCCAGCCGGGGCCGCTCCAGGCGCTGGCCTCGGCGAGGGCCAGCGGCCATTCGGCGCGTGGCGAGGCCAGCGTCAGCTCGCCGGCCTCGCCGCGGGTGGCTTCCATCAGCCGCGCAGCGAAGGCAGTTTCGTCCAGCGCCATCAGTTCGCGGCAGCGCTCGCGCGGCATCGACCAGACCAGCGCGTAGGAGCAGCCCGGCTGCGGCGAATCGAAGGGCAGCAGCGCCAGCACGTCGGGCGAGCGGAACCACTGCCGCGCGGTGCCCGAATGCGGCCGCGAGGCCACCAGCCGCGCGGCGATGGCGCTGTGGCCGTAGTCGTGGCGCTCGAAACCCACGCCCAATCGGGCCCGGCTGGCCGAGGCCTTGCCTTCGCACAGCGCGGTGAGCTGGGCCTTCACGCGCTCGGCCTCGGCCGCGGACAGCGCATGGATGTGCGGCGAGAAGCGCACCGCCGCGCCGAGCGCGCGCTCGAGCACCGGCGCATCGACGATCCAGGCCAGCTCGCCGACCTTCTGCTCCCAGGCCGAGAAGTCGATCGCGGCGCCCTCGGCATCGCCCTGCACGTGCATGTCGTAGACCGGCGTGGCGGCCTGCGCGGGCAGCGAATCCCAGACCTTCAGGCTGCGCAGCAGCGCCACCGAGGCGGCGTTCAGCGCATAGGCGCGCACGTCGGGCGTGCCCTCCGGGCGCGGTGGCTCCGCACACAGGCCGACCTGCAGCCCGAGCCGCGCCAGCGACAGCGCCAGGCTCTGCCCGACGATGCCCGCCCCGCGCACCAGCACATCCACGTGTTTCATCGCCTTGCATTGTAGGGAGCCGGACCGGGCACCCTGCTGCGCGTGGGGTGCACAATCCCGGCTCCCGATCGGCTCTGTGCGGGCGCCGGCGCGGCCCGCTCCCCATTGCATGTCTGCCTGGATCAAGAGAATCGGCATCGCGCTCGCGGTGCTGCTGCTGGTGGCCATCGCCGCCGCCGTCTACCTCGTCAGCACCTTCGACCCCAACCGCTACAAGGGCGTCGCGGTCGACTGGATGAAGGCCAACCGCAACCGCACGCTGGTCATCGACGGCCCGATCGAGCTGTCGGTGTTCCCGCGTGTGGCGGTCAATCTGAGCCGACTCAGCCTGAGCGAAGCCGGCCGCAGCGAACAGTTCGCGGCCATCGACAAGGCCGCGCTGGCGGTGGACGTGATGCCGCTGCTCAGCGGCCGCGTCGTCGTCGGCCGTGTCGAGGCCAGCGGCGTGCGCGCGCAGCTGCTGCGTGACGCCAAAGGCAAGCGCAACACCGACGATCTCGCCGGCCCGGCCGCGCCGGCCTCGGCGCCGTCGGACGCCGAGCCCAAGGCCGGCGCCGGCAAGCCGCTGGACTTCGACATCGACCGCATCACGCTCAAGGACGTACGCGCCCGCGTCAAGGACGAGCAGGGCGGCATCGACGGCGAGCTGGTGCTCGACTCGCTGAGCACCGGCCGCATCGCCAACGGCGTGGAGTCGGCGGTCGAACTGGCCGCGAAGTTCGATTTCAAGAAGCCGGCCCTGAAGGGTTCGCTCGACGGCAAGACCCGCCTCACCCCCGATCTCGCCAGCGGCTCGGTGCGCCTGGCCGACATGAACCTGAGCTTCAAGGGCGACGTGCCCGGCGCCAGCGCGGTGGAAACCACGGTGCGCGGCGCCCTCGCCTACGACGGCGCGAAAGGCTCGATCGACGCCAAGGCCCTGGAGATGCAGCTCGCAGCGCGCGCCGGCGCGATCCAGGTCGCCGGCAGCACGCTGTCCATCGGCGCCTTCGGCTACGACCCGACGAAGCAGGCGCTGCGTGTCGAACAGCTCAAGCTGCGCGTCAAGGGCAGCCGCGGCAAGGACCCGCTCGCCCTCGACCTCGATTGGCCGCAGCTCGACGTCGCAGGCCAGTCGCTCAAGGGCAGCCCTCTCGAAGGCAAGCTGGAGCTCGGCGGCGAACTGCCGGTCAACGCGACGTTCAAGAGCGGCGCGCCCACCGGCACCTTCGACGCCGTCGCCCTGCCCGCCTTCGAGGCGAAGCTGTCGAGCAACAGCGCGGCGCGCAAGCTCGACGGGACGCTGCGCGCCAACCTCGGCATCAAGCCGGCGAAATCCGCGATCAGCCTGGAGGCGCTGGCGCTGCAGGCCAATGTCGAGGACAAGGGCCTCAAGCCGGTGGCCCTGTCGCTCAAGGGCAGCGCCTCGGCTTCGCCGCAGGCGGCGCAGTGGGCGGTGTCGGGCCAGGTCAACACGAACAGTTTCGCGATCGACGGCAACGCCAACCTGTCGGCCAGCCCGCTGTTCGTGAAGGCCAACGCGCGCTTCGACGCGCTCGACCTGAACACGCTGCTGCCCGCGGGCGCGTCCTCCGGCGCGGCACCGGGCACGCAGGCGGCCGCCGACGCGCCCGTCGACCTCTCCGCCCTGCGTGCGCTCAACGCCAGCGTGTCGCTGCGTGCCGGCAGCCTGGTGTTCCGCCAGTACCGCATCGCCGACGCGCGCATCGAGGCGCAGCTCGACAACGGCATGCTCAAGGTGCCGGTGCTGCAGGCCAAGGCCTGGGGCGGCGCGCTCGATGCCAACGCCCTGGCCGACGCACGCGCCAGCCGCATCGCGGTGAAGGCGGTGGCCACCGGCGTGAACGTCAACGCGCTGCTCAAGGACGTGGCCGGCAAGGACCTGCTCGAGGGCACCGGCCGCGTCGCACTGGACGTCGATACCACCGGCAAGAGCGTCGGCGAGTTGCGCTCGCACCTTCGCGGCACGGCCTCGCTGAACCTGCGCGATGGCGCCATCAAGGGCATCAACCTGGCCAAGAGCATGCGCCAGGCCAAGGCCGCGCTGTCGATGAAGGACGATGCCTCGACGAAGGCCGTGCAGACCGAGAAGACCGATTTCTCCGAGCTGAGTGCCAGCTTCCAGATCGCCGACGGCGTGGCGCGCAGCAACGACCTCGACCTGAAGAGCCCGTACCTGCGCCTGGGCGGCGACGGCGCGGTGGACATCGGCAAGGGCCGCATCGACTACACCGCGCGCGCCACCGTCACGGGCACGGCGGCGGGGCAAGGCGGCGCCGAGCTGGCCGCGCTCAAGGGCGTGACGGTGCCGGTGCGCCTGACCGGGCCCTTCGAGGCGATCGACTGGAAGATCCAGTGGTCGGCGGTGGCCGCCGGCGCAGTGCAGAACAAGCTGGAAGACAAGCTGCGCGAGAAGCTCGGCCTGAAGGCCCCGGCGGGCGGCGCCTCGGCGGCGGCCGGTGCGGCCTCGGCGCCCACGCCCAAGCAGCAACTGAAGGAGAAACTGTTGAAGGGGTTGTTCAAGTGAGCCAAACGAGCGAGAAGCCTGGCGACATCGAGGTCCGCATCGCCGGGCTGAACCTGCACCCGATCAAGTCCTGCGCCGGCATCGCCGTGCCCGAGGCGCTGATCATCGAGACCGGCTTCGAGTTCGACCGCGCCTGGATGGTGGTCGACGAGGCCGGCATGCTCGTCACGCAGCGCGAGCTGCCGCGCATGGCGCTGATCCAGCCCACGCTCAAGCACCACGACATGGTGCTGCGTGCGCCGGGCATGCTGGCGCTGCACATCGCGCTCGACACCGTCGAGCAGCCGGTGCGGGTGACGGTGTGGAACGACACGGTGGCCGCCTACGACATGGGCGACCTTGCCGCGCAGTGGTTCAGCGATTTTCTCGGGCCTTACCGGGGCGGCAGGCTGCGCCTGGCGCGCTTCGACCCCGAGCAGCGCCGCCTGTCCGACCCGCGCTGGACCGGCCCGATCGAGGCCGAGAACGCTTTCGCCGACGCCTTCCCGCTGCTGGTCACCTCGACCGCCGGGCTGGACGAGTTCAACCGCCGCCTTGCCGCGGCCGGCCACGCGCCGGTGACCATGCAGCGCTTCCGGCCGAACATCGTGCTCGACGGGCTCGATGCGCATGGCGAGGACCACCTCGACGAGATCGTCTTCGCCGCGCCCGAGGGCCCGGTGCGCATCAAGCTGGTCAAGCCGTGCAGCCGCTGCACGGTCCCCGACGTCGACCCGGCCACCGCCGAGACCGGCCACGCCGTGGGCGACACGCTGGCCAGCTACCGCGCCGATGCGCGGCTGGACGGCGCGCTGACCTTCGGCATGAATGCGGTGATCCTCGATGGCATCGAGGCCACGCTGCGCGTGGGCCTGGCCGGCGCCGCGACCTACGCCTTCGGCTGACGCGCCGGCAG
>CAZVLY010000244.1:0-7284 GCA_964628175.1 uncultured Piscinibacter sp.
TGCCGCACACCGCCATGCCCCCACCTGCCCTGCGCGTCGGCTTGATCGGCTACGGTTACGCCGGCCGGACCTTCCATGCCCCCCTGATCGCCGGCGTGCCGGGACTCGCGCTGGTTGCCGCTTCGAGCCGCGACGCCGCGCGTGTGCATGCCGACTGGCCAGCCGTCGAGGTGCTGCCGGACGCGCACGCGCTGATCGCGCGCGCCGACCTCGATCTGGTCGTCATTGCCAGCCCCAACGACAGCCACCATCCGCTGGCCCGCGCCGCGCTGTCGGCGGGCCGTCACGTGGTCGTCGACAAGCCCTTCACGCTCACGCTGGCCGAAGCGCGCGAGCTGGGCGCGCTGGCTCATGCCCGCGGCAGGATGCTGTCGGTGTTCCACAACCGGCGCTGGGACGGCGACTTCCTGAGCTTGCGCGCGCTGATCCGGCGCGGCCAGCTCGGCCGCGTCGTGCACCTGGAGTCGTCCTTCGACCGCTACCGGCCCGTGGTGCGCGAGCGCTGGCGCGAATCGGCCGCGCCGGGTGCGGGGCTGTGGTTCGACCTCGGGCCGCACCTGCTCGACCAGGCGCTGCAGCTGTTCGGCTGGCCGCAGGCGATCGCACTCGACCAGGCGGTGCTGCGCGACGGCGGCCGGTCGGACGACTGGTTCCAGGCCAGCCTGCGCTACCCGGGGCGGCGCGTGCTGCTGCGCGCCAGCATGCTGGCCGCGACCGCCGCGCCGCGCTTCGTGGTGCACGGCACGCAAGGCAGCTGGCTCAAGCAGGGCCTGGATCCGCAGGAAGACGCCTTGAAGGCCGGCGCCCGCCCGGGTTGGCCCCCGGAGCCCGACTGGGGAGTGGACCGGCAGGCCAGCCTGCTGACGCGGCCGAGCGGTGAATCGCTGTGCACCGAGCCGCTGCCCTTGTCGCCGGGCGCGTACGGCGCCTACTACGCCGCGCTGCGCGACGCGCTGCAGGGTCGGGGCGACAATCCGGTGAGCGCGGCGCAGGCCTGCGCGGTGATGGCCTGTCTCGAGCTCGGCCAGCGCAGCGCCCGCGAGGGCCGCGAGTGCATGGCCGAAGCGCCGGAAGGCCTCGACACCCTCGGCATTGCCCCGGGCTGAGACTGGGCGCAGACTGCGGCACCCTCGGTCACAGGAGTCGCGATGAAGATCATCAAGGCGCTGCTCGTGTTCATTCTCGTGATCGCCGCCGTGCTGGTGCTCGGCGGCTTCCTGCTGTCGCCGAAGTTCTCGGTCGCGCGCAGCGTCTCGATCGCCGCGCCCCCGGACAAGGTCTATGCGCTGGTGGTCGACCCGCGCCGCTGGAAGGACTGGACGGTGTGGAACAAGCGCGATCCGCAGATGCAGATGAGCTACAGCGGCCCGCCCAGCGGCGCCGGCGCGGCCTGGTCGTGGCAGAGCAAGACCGAGGGCGACGGCCGCATGACCTTCACCGCGGCCGCGGCGCCCACGCGCGTCGACTACGAACTCTTCTTTCCCGACTTCGGCACCACCTCGACCGGCGACGTCAGCCTCGCGCCCGAAGGCAGCGGCACGCGCGTGACCTGGCGCATCAACGGCGACATGGGCAGCAACCCGCTGATGCGCTGGTTCGCGCTCGGCGCCGACGCCATGATCGGCAAGGATTTCGCCGACGGCCTGGCGGGACTGAAGGCGCTGGCCGAGAAGCCCTGAGCGCGGCCGGCCTGTCGCGAGGGGCCCGCCGGGCGGCGCGCGGGGCTCTGGTCTAATCGCGGCTTTGCGCCGCACCGCCCATGGCACTCAAGGCCACCATCTTCAAAGCCCGCGTGCAGCTCGCCGACATGGACCGCGGCATCTACGCCGACCATGCGCTGACGCTGGCCCGCCACCCCTCCGAGACCGACGAACGCATGATGGTGCGCGTGCTCGCCTTCGCGCTGAACGTGCCCGCCGACGACCACGAGGGCACGCTCGAGATGGGCAAGGGCCTGTCCGACGTCGACGAGCCCGAGCTCTGGCACCGCGACCTCACCGGCCGCATCCGCCACTGGCTCGAGATGGGCCAGCCCGACGACAAGCGCCTGCTGCGCGCCGCCGGCCGCGCCGACAAGGTCAGCGTCTACGCCTATGCGGCGAGCACGCCGATCTGGTGGAGCGGCATCGCGAACAAGATCTCGCGGGCCTCGAACATCGAGGTCTGGCAGATCGACGCCGCGCAGAGCCAGGCGCTGGCGGCGCTGGCCCAACGTACCATGCAGCTGCAGGTGACGGTGCAGGACGGCGCCGCCTGGGTGGGCGACGGCGCCAGCTCGGTGGAGGTGACGCCGGTGCGGTTGAACCCGCGCTGACCCCCCTGCCCTCGGCTCACGGAGGCGAACCATGAACATCACGATCGAGCACGACGCTGCGCTGGGCCGCTTCAGCGCCCTGGTGCACGGCCACCTGTGCGTGTGCGACTACCGGCTGCGCGACGGCGTGATGGTCATGACGCACACCGAGGTCGCGCCCGAGCTCGAGGGCCAGGGCATCGCCTCGGAGCTGGTGCGTGCCGCGCTGGCCCATGCCCGCGAGCACGGCCTGAAGGTGCGGCCGCTGTGCTCCTACGTGCAGGCCTACATGCGCCGCCACCCCGAAGTGCAGAGCCTGCTGGGCTGACGACGACGACGATGACGAACCGACGAACCCGGGTCCGCTGGCTGCTGTGTGCGCTGGCGGCCGCTTTTGCCCCGATGGCCATGTCCCAAGACAAACCCGCTGCCATGGACGACGACCCGCACCTCTGGCTCGAGGAGGTGCAGGGCGACAAGGCCCTGGCCTGGGTGCGCGAGCGCAATGCCCAGACGCAGCAGCTGCTCGGCGCCCGCGAGGACTTCGCGCCGACACGCGAGAAGCTGCTCGCGGTGCTCAACTCGCAGGACCGCATCCCGGCCGTGTCGCGCCGCGGCGAGTGGTTCTACAACCTCTGGCAGGACGCCGACCACAAGCGCGGCCTGTGGCGCCGCACCTCGCTGGCCGAGTACCGCAAGGCCAGCCCGGCGTGGGAGACCGTGCTCGACCTCGACGCGCTGGCCGCGGCCGAGAAGGAGAACTGGGTCTGGGCCGGCGCCGAATGCCTCGGCCCCGACTACCGCCGCTGCCTGATCTCGCTGTCGCGCGGCGGCGCCGATGCGAAGGTGATCCGCGAGTTCGACACCGTGGCCAAGCGCTTCGTCGCCGGCGGCTTCGTGCTGCCCGAGGCCAAGTCGGACGTCGCCTGGGCCGACGCCGACACGCTCTACGTCGGCACCGATTTCGGCCCCGGCTCGATGACCGATTCGGGCTACCCGCGCATCCTCAAGCGCTGGAAGCGCGGCACGCCGCTGGCCGAGGCGAAGACGGTGTTCGAGGGCCGGCCCGAGAACATCTGGGTCGGCGTGTCGGTGGACACGACGCCCGGCTTCGAGCGCACGCTGATCGTGCGCGCGCTCGACTTCTTCCGCCAGGAGCACTACCTGCTGCAGGGCGAGACGCTGGTGCGGCTCGAGGTGCCCGACGATGCCCGTGTGTCCTTCATGCACAGCGCCGGCGTGGCCGGCGACACGCTGCTGCTCGAACTGCGCAGCGACCTGAAGGCCGGCGATCGCCTGCACCCCAAGGGCTCGCTGCTGGCTGCCGACATGGCGGCCTACCTGAAGGGCGAGCGGCGCTTCCAGGTGCTGTTCGAGCCCACCGACACGCGCTCGCTGGCCGGTACCGCGCTGACGCGCAGCCACGTGCTGGTCAACATCCTCGACAACGTGACCGGCCGTCTGGAGGAATGGAAGCGCGACGCCGGCGGCCGCTTCACGCGCCGCACGGTCGACGCCCCTTCGCCCGGCAACCTGGGCGTGATCGGACTGCACGATCCGCTGCGCCGCGACGACCCGCTGGCCGAGCAGTACCTGCTGAGCTACACCGATTTCCTCACGCCCGACTCGCTGCTGCTGGGCCGAAGCGGCAGCGACAAGCGCGACACGCTGAAGTCGCTGCCGCCCTCGTTCGACTCGGTGGGCATGCGCGCCGAGCAGCATTTCGCCACCAGCCGCGACGGCACACGGGTGCCCTACTTCGTGGTCTGGCCGCGCGGCGCGAAGGCCGACGGCAGCAACCCGACGCTGCTGTACGGCTACGGCGGCTTCCAGATCTCGCTGGAGCCCTGGTACTCGCGCGGCTTCGGCGCCGCCTGGTACCAGCGCGGCGGGGTGCTCGTGGTGGCCAACATCCGCGGCGGCGGCGAGTTCGGCCCGCGCTGGCACCAGGCGGCGATGCGGGCCGACAAGCAGCGCAGCTACGACGACTTCATCGCCGTGGCCGAAGACCTGGTGCGCCGCAAGATCACCAGCCCGCGCCACCTCGGCATCGAGGGTGGCAGCAACGGCGGTCTGCTCGTCGGCGCGGTGATGCTGCAGCGGCCGGAGCTGTTCAACGCCGTCGTCTGCCAGGTGCCGCTGCTGGACATGAAACGTTTCCACAAGCTGCTCGCCGGCGCGAGCTGGGTGGCCGAGTACGGCAATCCCGAGCTGCCGGAGGAGTGGGCCTGGATCTCTCGCTACAGCCCCTACCAGAACGTCAGGCGCGACGGCAAGTACCCGATGGCGCTTTTCACCACCTCGACGCGCGACGACCGAGTGCACCCCGGCCATGCGCGCAAGATGGTGGCGCGGCTGCGCGAGTACGGCCACCCGGTGCTGTACTACGAGAACATCGAGGGCGGCCATGGCGGCGCCGCCGACAACGAGCAGCGCGCCACGCTGCAGGCGCTCGAGTTCACCTACCTGTGGCAGCAACTGTCGCGCACCGACTGAATCCATGCACCAAGACGCGCAAGCCGTACTCGACTTCTGGTTCGGCATCGCCGGTTCGCCCGAGCACGGCAGCGACCGCCCCGAGTGGTTCCGCAAGGATGAAGCGTTCGATGCGCGCATCCGCGAACGTTTCGGCACGCTGATCGCCGCGGTGCTCGGCGGCGCGCGATTCGGCGCCGCGGCACCGGAGACGCTGGCAGCGATCCTGGTGCTCGACCAGTTCACCCGCAACGTGCATCGCGGCACGCCGCAGGCCTTCGCCGGCGACGCGCAGGCGCTCGCGCTGGCCCAGGCCATGACGGCACGCGGCGCCGACCACGGCCTGCCCGTGCTGCAGCGCAGCTTCGTCTACCTGCCCTTCGAGCATGCCGAGGACCCGGCGCTGCAGGATCGCTCCGTGCGCTGCTTCGAGGCGCTGGCTGCGACCGCACCCGCGATGCGGGACCGGCTCGACTACGCCATTCGGCACCGCGAGGTGATCCGGCGCTTCGGCCGCTTTCCGCACCGCAACGAGATCCTCGGCCGCGCCAGCACGCCCGAAGAGATCGCCTTCCTGGCCGAGCCCGGCTCGCGCTTCTAGGCCGCCCCGGCGATCAGGCCTTCACGGCCTTGTCGGCCTCGCGGTCCTGCAGCAGCCGCCACATCACCTTGCCGGCGCCCGACTTGGGCAGGCTGTCGACGAACTCGACGAACTTCGGCACCTTGTAGGCGGCCATGTGCTCGCGCGACCAGCCGATGATGTCCTCGGCGCTGGTCTTGCCCTTCGCTTCGGCGCGCAGCACCACGACCGCCTTGACCGTCTCGCCGCGGTACTCGTCCTTCGCGCTGATGATGCAGGCCTCCTGCACGGCCGGGTGCTTGTAAAGCAGCATCTCCACCTCGGCCGGCCAGATCTTGAAGCCGCTGGCGTTGATCATCCGCTTGAGCCGGTCGGTGAGGAAGAAGTAGCCCTCCTCGTCCATGCGGCCGAGGTCGCCGGTGCGGAAGAACAGGCGACCCGAGGGATCGCCCGGCAGCGCCACGAAGGCGGCCTTCGTGGCCTCGGGGTGGCGCCAGTAGCCCTTGAAGACCATCGGCCCGAAGGTGACGATCTCGCCGACCTCGCCCACAGGCATCTCCTGCAGCGTCAGCGGGTCCACCACGCGCGAGTCGACGCCGAAGATCGGGATGCCCAGGCATTGCAGCTTGGCGCGCTCGGGCGGGTTGGCGTGGCTGGGGGCGGCGGTCTCGGTCAGGCCGTAGCCTTCGGCGAAGGTCAGGCCGAACTCGTCGATCAGGCGCTGCGCCACCGCCTGCGGCATCGCCGCGCCACCGCCGCTGAGGTTGCGCAGGCTGGACAGGTCGAAGCTCTTGTAGTTCGGGCTGCCGAACAGGTCGATGATCATCGTCGGGATGCAGGTCCAGTGCGTCACCGCGTGGCCGGCGATCAGGCGCGCGGCGAGCTCGCGGTCCCAGCGCGGCAGGATCACGGTGGTCGAGCCCGCGTAGACCGCGCCGAGCACGCTGTAGATCATGCCGGTGATGTGGAACATCGGCACCACGCCCAGGCCGACCGACTCCGGCCCGCTGTGGCCCCACTGCCCGCCCACGGCGTTGTGCATCAGCGTGCGGTGGGTGTGGATGCAGCCCTTGGGCAGCCCGGTGGTGCCCGAGGTGTAGGGCAGCAGCGCCATGTCGTCGGGCAGCGCGGTGTGCGGGCCGGGCAGCAGGCGCTGCGTGAGCACGTCGCCCCAGCGTGCCCATGCCGGCCCGCCTTCGGGCAGCGGCGGGTCGGCGCGCAGCCATTGTTCGGTCGCGGCGTTGGGGGCCTCTTCCGGCGCGATGGGGCCCTCGGGCAGCGCGTCCGCGTAACGGGTCACCAGCACGTCGCTCAGGCGCTGCGACTCGGGCAGGGCGGCGTTGGCTTGCGCCACGATGCCGGCCAGGTCGGCGCTGCAGACGACGACACGTGCACCGGGGTCGGCGATGTAGTGGCCGAACTCCTCGGCGCGGTTCATCGGATTGACCGGCACCACCACGGCGTCGGCGCGCAGGATCCCGTAGAGCGCCGCCACGTACTGGGGGCAGTTCTGCATGAACAGCGACACGCGGTCGCCCTTCTTCACGCCGCGCGACTGCAGCCAGCCGGCGATGGCCTCGGCCTGGCCGTGCAGTTCGCGGTAGCTCAGCGGCCGGCCGAAGAACAGGTAGGCCGGCTTGCCGGGGTAGCGCCGCGCCGCCACCTCGAGGTTGAACCACAGCGAGGTCTCCGGCGCGACGACGGCGCGCGGCAGGCGCCGCGGCCAGATGCGGTGGTGCGGACGCGGCGGCTGCGCGGTGGAGGATTCGGACGGCACGGGGACTCCCTGTCTGACGGCCGCAGGCATCGGCCGGGTCGGACTCGGGTATACCGCAGCCGACCGGCAGCGCCCAGCCGCGAAAGCCCGGGGAGCGCCTGTCGCCGGGGAGACAGGCGGCTCGGCCCGGCACTTGCATGGCGCCTTCGCATGCAGTCC
>CAZVLY010000245.1:0-7273 GCA_964628175.1 uncultured Piscinibacter sp.
ATCGGCACGCCCGAGCCCAGGCCCTTGGCCAGCGGCATCACGTCGGGCTGGATGCCGGCCCACTGGTGCGCGAACCACTTGCCGGTGCGGCCGATGCCGCACTGCACCTCGTCGAGCATCAGCAGCCAGCCCCTGTCGTCGCACAGCTTGCGCACGGCGCGCAGGTAGTCGGTGGTGGCCGGGTTGATGCCGCCTTCGCCCTGGATCACCTCGAGGAAGACGGCGACGATGTTCGGATTCGACTTGGCCAGCGCCTCGATCGCGCCGACGTCGTTCAGCGGCACGCGCGGGAAGCCCTCGACCAGCGGGCCGAAACCGGCCTGCACCTTGGGGTTGCCGGTGGCCGACAGCGTGGCGATCGAGCGCCCGTGGAAGGCCTTCTCGTAGACGACGATCTCCGGGCGATCGATGCCCTTGTCGTGGCCGAACTTGCGCGCGATCTTCAACGCCGCCTCGTTGGCCTCCAGGCCGGTGCTGCAGAAGAAGACGTTGGTCAGCCCGGACAACTCGCACAGCTTGGCAGCGAGCTGTTCCTGCAGCGGCACGAGGTAGTAGTTGGAACTGTGGATCAGCTTGGCGACTTGATCCTGCAGCGCAGGCACCAGCTTGGGGTGCGCGTGCCCCAGGGTGTTCACCGCGATCCCGCCCAGGCCGTCGAGGTACTTCTTGCCTTCGGTGTCCCAGACCCAGCAGCCTCGGCCGTGCGACAGCGCGATCGGCAGCCGACCGTAGGTCTTCATCACGTGCGGTTCACGGCTCGTGGGCAGCTTTTCCGGGGCATTCATCGCAATCTCCAGCGCCGAGGGCGAGCCGGGATTCTAAGGGTCGCCCCGAAGGCGCCGATAAGGCCCCATGGGCGCGATCGAACCGGGCATCAGGCTTGCTGCAGTGCAGCACAACGAAGGCACAATGGCGCCGGCCGACTCACGGCAGCTGTGGGCAGAGCTGCCTTGGTGGCTGCAGCCCAGGCACGACGCTCCCCCCATGACCGAGACCCCACCCCGCGAGTTCTACATCCAGGGCCTGACGCTGGAGGGCAGGACCTTCCGCCCGAGCGACTGGGCCGAGCGGCTCGCGGGCGCGATGGCCTGCTTCCGGCCCGAGGGCGTGCAGGGCGGCATCGGCGCCTACATCGGCTACTCGCCGTATTGCGTGCCGCGCGTCGTCGGCGGCCTGAAATGCGTGCTCGTCAACGAGGCCCTGCGCGGCGTGGAGCCGATGGCCTGGGATTTCGTGATGCATTTCGCCCGCGACAACCATCTGAAGGTCGTCGAGGCCGGCGCGCCGCAGGACCCGGAATGACGAAGGGCCCCCGGAGTGCGGGTGCCAATGACAAAGGGCCCGCAGAGCGGGCCCTTGGCTGTCCATCCCAGGAATCTGATCAGGCCGCGGCGAGCGCCTTGACCTTGGCCGACAGGCGGCTCTTGTGGCGAGCGGCCTTGTTCTTGTGGAACAGGCCCTTGTCGGCCACGGAATCGATCACGCTCTGGGCGGCCTGGAAGATCTCGGTCGCCTTGGCCTTGTCACCGGCGGTGACGGCCTTCTGCACGTTCTTGATCACGGTGCGGAACTTCGAGCGCAGCGCGGTGTTGGCGGCGTTGAGCTTGACGTCCTGGCGGGCGCGCTTGCGACCCGACGCGATGCGAACGGTCTTCTTCTTGGCTTTGGATGACGTTGCCATGCTGTAGCTTCTGTCCTGGGTGGGGCAAAGACCGCGAGTATAGCAGTTTCCGCGGCTCCCTATAATCCGCCCGACCCATGAATCTGCTGCGGGCTGCCTCCACCGTCTCCCTGTTCACGCTCGCCTCCCGCATCACCGGCCTGGCCCGCGAGGCGGTGGTCGCCGCCAGCTTCGGCGCCAGCGGCTGGATGGACGCCTTCCAGGTCGCTTTCCGGATACCGAATCTGCTGCGCCGGCTGTTCGCCGAAGGCGCCTTCTCGCAGGCTTTCGTGCCCATCCTCGCCGAAACCCGCGCCCGCGAGGGCGACGAAACCACGCACCGTCTCGTCGATGCCGTGGCGACGGTGCTGTTCTGGGCCTTGCTGGCGACCTGCGGCATCGGGATCGTGGCCGCACCGGTGGTCGTCTGGCTGATGGCTTCCGGCCTCGAGCGCTTCGACGGCGCCGTGGTGATGACGCGCTGGATGTTCCCCTACATCGGCTTCATGTCGATGGTGGCGTTCTCCTCCGGCATCCTGAACACCTGGAAGCGCTTCGCCCTGCCGGCGGCCACGCCGGTGCTGCTGAACCTGAGCGTGATCGCCTCCGCCTGGGCCTTGAGCCCGGTGCTGCGCCGGCACGGCATCGAGCCGATCTACGCGCTGGCGATCGGCGTGATGCTCGGCGGCGTGCTTCAGCTCGCGGTGCAGATTCCCGCGCTGCTGCGCATCGGCTGCCTGCCGCACCTGGGCCTGACGCCGGGGGCGTTGCGGGCTGCCTTCCACCACCCCGGCGTGCTGCGCGTGCTGCGCCAGATGGCGCCGGCGCTGCTCGGCGTGTCGGTGGCGCAGCTGTCGCTGCTCATCAACACGCAGATCGCCTCGCACCAGGGCGTGGGCGCGGTGTCGTGGCTGACCTATGCCGACCGCCTGATGGAGTTCCCGACGGCATTGCTCGGCGTGGCCCTGGGCGTGGTGCTGTTGCCGCAGCTCTCGGCGGCGCAGGCCAAGGGCGAGTCGGCGCGCTACTCCGGGCTGCTCGACTGGGGCCTGCGCCTGGTCCTCATGCTGGCCTTGCCCTGCGCGGTGGCGCTGCTGGTGTTCCCGCAGGCGCTGGTGGCGGTGCTGTACCACTACGGCGCGATCACCGCGCGCGACGTCGAGCGCACGGCCACGGCCCTGATGGGCTACGGCGTCGGCCTGATGGGGCTGATCGGCGTGAAGATCCTGGCGCCGGGCTTCTACGCGCGGCAGGACATCCGCACGCCGGTGCGCATCGCCATCGTCGTGCTGGTGCTCACGCAACTGATGAACCTCGCCTTCGTGCCCTGGCTGGGTCATGCCGGGCTGGCGCTGTCGATCGGCGTGGCGGCGCTGATCAACTCGGCCTGGCTGTTCGTCGGCCTGCGTCGCGCCGGCCTGTACACGCCCGAGCCCGGCTGGCTGGCCTTCGCGCTGCGCGTGCTGCTGGCCTGCACGCTGCTCGGTGCCTTCCTCGCCTGGGCTGCGCACGCGGTCGACTGGATTGGCCTGCGCGATCACCCTTGGCAGCGCGCGGGCCTGCTCGCCGCCTGCCTGATGGCGGCGATCGCGCTGTACTTCGCTTGCCTGCTGGCCACCGGGTTGAAGCTTCGACAATTCATCCGCCGCGGCTAAACTGATTCCATGTCCGGCCCCCTGCGCTTCGAGGCACCGACCGCGCTCGACTACTTCACGTCGCTGGTCGCCGACGACGCGAGCCTGCCGCTGGTCGAGGCGGCTGCCGCGATCGCCCAGGACGAGTACCCCGGCCTTGACACGCAGGCCGTGCTGGCCGACATCGATTCGCTGGCCGACCGCCTGAAGCGCCGCATCCCCGCCGACGCGGTGCCGGTGCAGCGCCTGCGCTGGCTGAACCGTTTCTTCTTCCAGGAGCTCGGCTTCGGCGGCAACGTCAACAACTACTACGACCCGGGCAACAGCTACCTGCACCTGGTGCTGAGCACGCGGCGCGGCATCCCCATCACGCTGGCGGTGCTGTACATCGAACTGGCCACGCAGGTCGGTCTGACGGCGCGCGGGGTGTCGTTCCCCGGGCACTTCCTCGTCAAGCTGAAGATGCCGCAGGGCGAGGTGGTGATCGATCCCTTCACCGGCCAGTCGCTGTCGCGCGAGGAACTCGACGACCTGCTGCTGCCCTACAAGCGCAACCGCGGCCTGCTCGGCGACTTCGATGCGCCGCTGGGCCTGTTCCTGCAGGCGGCGCAGCCGCGCGACGTGGTGGCCCGCATGCTGCGCAACCTCAAGGAGATCCACCGCAGCGCCGAGGACTGGCCGCGCCTGCTGGCGGTGCTGCAGCGGCTGGTGGTGCTGCTGCCGCAGGCCTGGGAGGAGCGGCGCGACCGCGGCCTGACCTACGCCGAACTGGGGCAGGAGGCTGCCGCCGTCGGCGACCTGGCCGACTACCTCGAACATGCCGGCGACGCGCAGGACCGCCAGGCCATCGCCGCGCGCCTGACCGAACTGCGCCATCGCGGCGCGCCGCGGTTGCACTGACGGCCGCCGCAGGGCCGCCACGTAGAATCCGCGGCCGCATGAACCTCACTCCCCCTCAACGCCGCAGCCTCACCTGGGCCGGCCTCGCGCTGGCAGCCTTCCTGCTGCTGTGGCTGCTGGCGCCGGTGCTCACGCCCTTCATCGTCGGTGCGGTACTGGCCTATGCGCTGCACCCCGCGGTGGAGCGGCTCGCGGCCCGTCGCGTGCCGCGACTGATGGCCGTGCTGATGGTCGAGGTGCTGTTCATCGTTGCGTTGCTCGCCGTGCTGCTGCTGATCGTGCCGATCATCTCGAAGGAGCTCCCGCTGCTGCGCGAGCAGATCCCGATCCTGGCCGACAAGCTCAACCGCAGCCTGTCGCCCTGGCTGGCGCAGTTCGGCATCGACGTCGCGCTGGACATCCCCGGCATCAAGGCCTTCGTGCTGAAGTACCTCGACGCCAATTTCGAGGATGGACTGGCCACGGCGCTGAGCTCGGCACGCATCGGCGGAAGCATCGTTCTGGCGGTGATCGGCAACCTGGTGCTGGTGCCGGTGGTCCTGTTCTACCTGCTCAGCGACTGGCCGCAGCTGGTGGCGCGCACGCAGGGGCTCATCCCGCCGCGCATGCGCGCACAGGCCACGGGCTTCCTGGATGAGTGCGACGCCGTGCTCGGCCAGTACCTGCGGGGCCAGCTGCTGGTGATGCTGATCCTGGCGGCCTTCTACAGCATCGGCCTCGCGCTGTTCCGCTTCGACCTGGCCTTGCCGGTGGGCGTGTTCACCGGGCTGGCGATCTTCATCCCCTACCTCGGCTTCGGCCTGGGCCTGGTGCTCGCGCTGCTGGCCGGGCTGCTTCAGTTCGCCAGCTGGTACGGCGTGATCGCCGTCGCCGTGGTGTTCGGCATCGGCCAGGTGGTGGAGAGCCTGTTCCTCACGCCGCGCCTGGTGGGCGAGCGCATCGGCATGGACCCGCTGATGGTGATCTTCGCGCTGCTCGCCTTCGGCCACCTGTTCGGCTTCGTCGGCGTGCTCATCGCGCTGCCGGTCAGCGCGCTGCTCGTGGTCGCGGTGCGCCGGCTGCGCGCCGCCTACCTCGCGAGCCCCTTGTACCGCGGATGAAGCAGCTGCCGCTGGCCATCGGCGCGATCGGGGCGGGCCCCGAGCAGAGCTTCGAGAGCTATGTGCCCGGCGCCAACGGCGCTGCGCTGGCGCACCTGCGCCAGGGTGGCGTCGCCGGCGCGCCGGTGTCCTACCTGTGGGGCCCGAGCGGTACCGGCAAGACGCACCTGCTGCGCGCGCTGGTGCGCCGCGTCCACGAGCAGGGCCAGCGCAGCGGCTGGTTCGCGGCCGCCGACAACCTCCCCTGGGAGCTCGACGAGGCCTGGTCGCTGGTCGTCATCGACGACTGCGACGCGCTCGACGAGGCACGCCAGCACGCCGCCTTCGCGCTCTTCGTGGAGGCTGCGACGCTGGGCATCCCGGTGGCCGCGGCGGGCCGCGTGCCGCCGGTGGACCTGCCGCTGCGCGAGGACCTGCGCACGCGCCTGGGCTGGGGCCATGTCTTCGCCCTGCAGCCGCTGGCCGAGACCGAGATGCGCGCGGCGCTGCGCCGCGAGGCCGACCGCCGCGGCGTGTTTCTTTCCGACGAGGTGATGGATTACCTGCTGACGCGCTTCGAGCGCAACCTGCAGCCGCTCATGGCGCAACTCGAGCGGCTGGACCGCTTCTCGCTGGCCAACAAGCGCGCCATCACCGTGCCGATGCTCAAGCTGATGCTCGCCGAGGAGGGCGCTGCATGAACCTGTGCCTGTTCGACCTCGACGAAACGCTGATCCCGCTCGACTCCGACCACGAATGGGGTGAGTTCGTCATCCGCCTCGGCTGGGTGGAGGAGGCCACGTTCCGCCGCCGCAACGACGCCTTCTACGCCCAGTACAAGGCGGGCCGTCTCGACATCCACGCCTACATCGCCTTCGCCACCGAGCCGCTGCGCGAGCGCGGCCCGGACGCCGCGGCCGCCGCCCATGCGCAGTTCATGCGCGAGGTGATCGAGCCGCAGTTGCGGCCGCAGGCGCTGGCCCTGGTGCGCGAGCACCAGGCGCGCGGCGACCGCGTCGCCCTGGTCACTGCCACCAACGACTTCGTGACCGCGCCGATCGCCCGCGCCTTCGGCATCGACTCGCTGATCGCCGTGCGCCTCGAACAAGGCCCAGGCGGTACCATCACGGGCCGCATCGCCGGCACGCCGAGCTACCGCGAAGGCAAGGTCGTGCGGGTGGGCCAGTGGCTGGCCGAGGGTGGGCACGACTGGGGCGACTTCGAGCGCATCAGCGTGTACAGCGATTCGCCCAATGACCTGCCGCTGCTGGAACGAGCCACCGATCCCGTCGCGACCAACCCGACGCCCGCGCTGGAAACCGTGGCGCGCGAGCGCGGCTGGCGCATCCTGAGACTCTTCGAATGATCAAGAAATTCATCGACAAGCTGCTGGGCAAGAGCCCCAAGACAGCCACCGGCACGCCGCTGGGCAAGCGGATGGAGGTGCCCCAGGCCGAGCACGGCATCGACCTCGGGCTGGTCGACGAGCGCGCCATCAAGGTCGTGAAGACGCTCACCGACGCCGGCCACGAGGCCTACATCGTCGGCGGCGCGGTGCGCGACCTGCTGCTGGGCCTGCGGCCGAAGGACTTCGACGTGGCCACCAACGCCACGCCCGAGCAGGTCAAGTCGCTGTTCCGCCGCGCCTTCATCATCGGCCGGCGCTTTCGCATCGTGCACGTGGTCTATGGCCGCGGCCGCGACCACGAGGTGATCGAGGTCTCGACCTTCCGCGCGCTGATCGACGCCAGCGCCGACCAGGTGGCCGGCAACGAGAAGACGTCCAAGGGCGAACTCGCCGGCAAGACCAGCGTCGTCGACGCCAGCGGCCGCGTGCTGCGCGACAACGTCTGGGGCCCGCAGATCGAGGACGCCGCGCGGCGCGACTTCACCGTCAACGCGATGTACTACGACCCGCAGCGCCAGGTGGTGATCGACTACCACGGCGGCATCAAGGACTCGAAGAAGAAGCTGCTGCGCATGATCGGCGACCCGGCCAC
>CAZVLY010000246.1:0-7249 GCA_964628175.1 uncultured Piscinibacter sp.
CGCTGAACCAACGATTCGGGCGCGATGCCGTGACGGTCGCCAGCGCAGCACGCCGCACGGGCCCGAGCGCACATGCGTCGAAGCAGGAGCGGCGCACACCTCGCTACACGACGCGGCTCGACGAGATCGCCGTCGCGAAGGCCTGGCCCTGAGATGACGGCCAGCTTCGAAGGATCGACTTGCCATCAGAAGAGATACACCGCGCCCGCACCCGCTGCCGAGGCGTCGTTCGGGTTGCCGCCAATGCCGGTGGCCGCGCCGTCTTCGCTGGACGCGCCCACCGCGAGCGTGCTGCCGTCGGCGGACAGGGCCAGGGCCACGCCGAACCGGTCGCCCGCATTGGCATTGCTGGCCTTCAGGTAGCGGCGGATGACCCAGCTGTTGCCGGACCGCTCCAGCATGTACACGGCGCCGGACGCCGGTGCGGAGACGTCGTCGTTGAAAGCATTGCCTCCGAATCCGAGCCCGGCATTCGATTCGCCGGAGGCGCCGACGGCCAGCTGCCGGCCGTCGAACGACAATGCCAGCGCGTGGCCGTAGTCCGATGCGCCCGCCGTGTTCGACGCCTTGATGTAGGAACGCTGACTCCACACGCCTGCTTGCACGTCGAAGGCGTAGACGGCGCCGGAGTCGGTCGCGTTGTTGTCGCTCTGGTCACCGCCGATGCTGCCCACGGCGGCACTGTCCTCGCCTTCGGCACCCACAGCCAGGGTCGCACCGTCGCCTGACAGCGCCACCGCGCGACCGAAGAGATCCTGCACGCCGGTGTTGGATGCCTTGACATAGGCTTCGGTGCTCCAGTCATTGCCGCTGCGCACGAACAGGAAGACCGCGCCGCTGTTGAGCGCCAGGTTGTTGACGGCACCGCCCACGCCGGTGGCCGATCCGTCCTCCTGGGGAGCTCCGACGGCGACGCGGTTGCCATCGTGCGAAATGGCCAGCGCCCAGCCGAACAGATCGTTCGTGTCGGCCTGGTTCGCCTTGAGATAGGCCTGTGCGACCCAGCTCGTCGCGCTGCGGCGGTACACGTAGGCAGCGCCGCTGCCGGTGGCGCCGTAGTCCACGGGCACGCCGTTGACGCCCGTGGCGTTGCCGCTCTCGCCCCGCGCGCCCACGACCAGCGTGTTGCCATCGCCCGAGACGACCAGCGCGCTGCCGAAGAGGGCGCCCGCGGCCGTGTTCGTCGCCTTCAGGTAGGTGGACTGGACCCAGGTGCCGTCGCTGCGCTGGAAGATGTACGCGGCACCGCTGTCGGGAGCGGCATTGTTGAACTGGTTGCCATTGGTGCCGATGGCATTGCTGTCTTCGCCGATCGAGCCCACGGCGAGCGTGTTGCCGTCGGCCGAGAGCCCGATGGCGCTGCCGAAAACGTCGTCGGCCCCCGGGTTCGAGGCCTTGAGATAGGCCTGAAGCGCCCACTGGCCGCCTTGGCGCGCGTAGACGTACACGGCTCCGCTGTTCGTCAGCGAGTTGTCGGAGCTGTTGCCGTTGACGCCGGCGACGGAGCCGTCTTCCGCGATCGCCGCCACGGCCAGCGTGTTGCCGTCGCCCGAGAGCGCGACATCCATCCCGAAGAAGTCGCTGGCTTGCGTGTTGCTCGCCTTGACGTAGCCGATCGATGCGTTCAGCGCCGCGATGCTCCAGGTCTGCGTGGCCGACGGCGTGCAGCCCGCAGCGTTGCAGGCCTGCAGCCGATAGTTCGCGAGCACCCGCGTCCACAAGGCCACGGTGTGCTCGAAGTGCGTGGCGCCGGCAGGCAGATCGGCGCCCACCTGAACGTAGTCGCCGCCTTGAAGCTCTTCCTCCAGGCGGTAGTGGGTGGCTTCGGGCACCGCGGCCCAGTCGAACTTGAGCGTCTTGATGCCGGTGGCGAGTGCGACCACCGGCGCCGGCGGTGGCGCGGTGGCCACCGGGGGCACTGCGGCGGCGTCACCACCGCCGCCGCCGCATGCCGCCAGCACCAGCGCGGTGGCCCATGCGAGCGCGTGACAGCGCCATGCAACGCGACGGGGCCGGTGGAAACGCCCGTCAATGGTTTGAGTCGTTCGTGTCATGTGTTTCCCTTGGCTGGGTGGTCCGGAACATGTGCCCATTGACGCCGCCCGAAGCGCCGGTGGCCTCGCGAAAGGACCGTGCTGTCGGCTGCATGTCGTTCTCTCCACGTCAATACAGGTAGACGCTGCCGCTGCGGATGGCGGCAATCGACTCGCGGTCGCCGCCGATGCCGGTGGCGGCGCTGGCTTCACCGACGGCGCCCACCGCCAGCGTGCTGCCATCCGCCGACAGCGCCAGGCTCAGCCCGAAGTTGTCCTGCGCACGAGCATCGGGTGCCTTCGCGTAGCGGCGCTGCGTCCATGCGCTGCCGTCGCTCGCGAACAGGTACACCGCACCGCTGCCACCGGCCGCATCGTTGTTCTGCCTGCCGCCGATGCCTCGGGCTTCGCTGGCTTCCTCGTGCGCGCCGACGGCCAGCGTGCTGCCGTCGGCCGAGAGGGCCAGCGCGACGCCGAAGTTGTCGCCGGCGCCCGTGTTCGATGCCTTGATGTAGGCCTGCTGCGACCAGACGTTGGCGCCGCTGCGCACGAAGGTGTAGGCGGCACCGCTCCCGCTGGCCGCGTCGTCGGCCTGATCGCCGCCCACGCCGGTGGCCGCACTGGACTCCCCCAGCGCGGACACGGCCAGCGTGGCGCCGTCGTCCGACAGCGCCAGCGCGTGGCCGAAACGATCGTTGCTGCCGGGGTTCGATGCCTTCACGTAGGCCTGCGGCAACCAGCCATCCCCGAGCAGCGTGCGCGCGTACACGTAGACCGCACCGGCGGCGGTGACCGAGTTGTCCGACTCGTCGCCGTCCACGCCGCTGGCGCCGCTGTCCTCTTCGCGCGCGGCCACCGCCAGCGTGCTGCCGTTGCCGGACAGCGCGACGGCGTGCCCGAACCAGTCGGACGCCTGCGGGTTGGACGCCTTCAGCAGCGCCGTCTGGATCCAGCCGGTGGCGTTGCGCTCGAACACGTAGGCGGCACCGCTTCCGCCTTCCTGCAAGGCGCCCACGGCCAGGCGGTGCCCCAGCCCGGACAGGGCCACGCTCCAGCCGAACGCGTCGCCCGCGCCGGTGTTCGACGCCTTGATGTAGGCACTCTGGCTCCAGGCGCCGTCCACGCGCGAGAACAGGTAGACGGCGCCGCTGTTCGACGCCGCGTTGTCGGCCTGGTCGCCGCCGACGCCGGTGGCATTGCTGTCTTCGCCCGAGGCGCCGACCGCGATCACGTCGCCATCGGCCGAGATCGCGACGGAGCGGCCGAAGCTGTCGTCCGGCTCGCTGTTCGAGGCTTTCAGATAGGCCTGCTGCACCCAGCCCGATGCGCCGCGCGCGAACACGTACACCGCGCCGCTGTAGGGAGCGCTGTTGTCGCCCTGGTCGCCGTCCACGCCGTCGCTGGCACTGCCCTCGTCGGACGCGGCGACGGCCATCGTGCTGCCGTCCGAGGAGAGCACGACGCGCCGGCCGAAGAGGTCCTCGGCGCCCGTGTTCGAGGCCTTGAAGTAGCCCACCATCGCCGGCAGGACGGTGAGCAGGGGCTGTTCATTGCTGGCGACGCAGGCGTTGGCAGCATCGCAGGCCTGCACCCGCACGCTCGCCTGGGTCCAGTCGAGCGCCGTCAGGCTGGGCAGTTCGACGATGCCGGTGCTTGCGCTCGCGTCGAGATCGGCGCCGATCTGTGCGTAGTCGCTCTGGGCATCGGGACGCCATTGCACGCGGTACACGGCGATCGAGGCGCTGGCGCTGCCGCTGGCCGTGAAGCCGAGCGAGAGTTGGCGCGCTTGCTGCGTCGCCGCCGGCGTGGCCAGGCTGACGGCGAAGCCTTCGTCACCCCCGCCGCCACCTCCGCCACCGCCACAGGCCGTGAGCCAGAACGCGAGGCAGCTGCCCGCCATGATGAAACGTGCTCGCATGGTGTCCTTGACCGCAGTAGGCAGAACCGCTGTGCAGCGCGACGTTCGAAGGGCGCGTCGTCATTGCGATCGCAGTCTGCGATCGGCAGCGTTTCGCTCGCGTTTCGCGGCGGCTCCGCCAGCGGCGATCAGGCGTGCGACGAGGCGATGAGTTGCGCCAGCAGCTGGCGCAGCGTAGGCGCCGCTGCGGCCCGCGGCGCCGGTGCCACGGCGCCGCGCGCCTCGAGGGCCTGCCGACGCACCGGCTCCTGCACGTCGGGAAGGGCCACCAGCGCATCCAGCCAGGCCCGCGCAAGCGGGGTCGCCCCGCGCAGACGGGCGGCCGTCAGCAGCACGCAGGCCCCGGTGGTCGCGTGGTGATGTTCGAGGCACAGCTGCGCGGCGACGCCGACGTGGTGCCATGCCCGGTCGCGATCCCCTTCGGCCAGGGCCAGCCGGGCCACGGCCTCATGGGTGGCGGCCAGCGTCACGAAGTCCTGGTGATCGCTGGCCAGCCGCCGGCTGGCCTCCAGCTCGTGCCGGGCAGGGTCGAACTGGCGCAGTTCCAGGTGCACGAGCGCCAGCTCCACATGCGCATGGGGCAGGAAGTACGCAAAGCCGATGCGCTGCGCCAGGTCCAGCGCCTGCAGCGCCCAGGGCAAGGCCTGGTCCGCCTCGCCGGCCAGCGAATGGCTCTGCGACAGGTTGTAGAGGTTGTAGACGCGCTGCGTGGCGTCACCGGCGTCGTCGTTGATGCGGCTCGCCGCTTCGACGGCGGCACGTGCCTCGCCGTGCCGGCCCAGCATGTTCAGCGCCATGGCCAGGCCGTCCTGCATCAGCGCCTGGATGGCCGGCAGCCCGGCGGCTTGCGCCAGCCGCATGCCTTCGGCCAGGTGCTGGGCGGCGCGTGCGTGCTGTCCGTCCAGGCGTGCTGCATGCCCCAGGGTGCGCAGTGCCATCACGCGGCCGGCCACCTGGGGCCGGCCCTCCAGCGCCTGCAAGGCCTGCGCGGCCAGCGCAGTGGCCCGTGGCCGCAGCCCCTGCCACAGCAGCAGCCAGGCCTGCAAGGCCTGCAGCTGGGCGGCCGCGGGGTCGGTGGCATCGAAGGCCTGGGTGGCTTCCTGCAACAGCTGCACGGCCCGGCCGATCTGCCCGTGCACCAGCGACGCCCAGGGCATCCTGAACAGCACCGCCTCGAGAGCAGGTGCGTCCTTCCGTGCGACGGCTGCCTGCCAGGCCGCCAGCAGGTTGTCGTGTTCTGTCGCCACCCCGGCGCCGGGCTGATCCACCCGCGCCAGGAACCAGCGGCTGTGCGCCAGTTGCAGCTGCGCCGCCTCGGGCCTCGCGGCAAGCTTGCGGCGGGCCTGGGTCAGGAGCAAGGAGTGCATGCTGAAGCGGCCGCTGGGGTGCACCGTCAGCATCGACTTGTCCACCAGCGCCGCCAGCGTGCGCAGTTCGACCCCGGCCACCTGCAGCGCCGCCTCGCGCGTGAAGCCGCCGTGAAAGACGGCGAGGGCGGACTGCGCATCGCGCTCGCGTGCACTGAGCAGGGCCCAGGACCGGTCGAAGACCGCGTGCAGATCGACATCGCCCCCCTGCTCCAGCAAGTCGATGCCGCGCATCAGCTCGCCGGCGATCTCGGCGGCCGGCATCAGGCGCACCCAGCTCGCGACCAGCTCCAGGGCCAGTGGCAAGCCGTCCAGGCGGCGGCAGATCTCGGCCACCGGACCCAGCACCGTGTTCAGCGCGAACGCCGGGTTGACGGCCCGTGCGCGGCTGGCGAACAGCACCACGGACTGAGCGCGACGGATGTCCTCGTCGCTGGCGCCGCGCGAGGGGGTCTCCAGGCCCGCCAGCGGCAGCACCCACTCCCCGTCCACGCCCAGCCGTTCGCGCGAACTGACCAGGATGCGCAGGCCCGGCGCGCCTGCCAGCAGCCGCACAAGCGCGGGCGCCGCATCGATCACGGCCTCGAAGCCATCGAGCACCAGCAGCAAGGCGCGCCCGGCCAGGGCTCTCAGCAAGGCCCGCAGCGCATCCCCGCCGCCTGCCACGGTCAGGCTCAGCGCCGAGGCCACACGGGCCGCCATCTCGTCGGGCGTGTTCGCATCTTCCAGCGCGACGAAGACGGCGCCATGCGTGAAGCGCGCGGCCAGGGCTTGCGCGGCATCGCGGGCCAGGCGCGTCTTGCCCACGCCACCGCTGCCGAACACGGTGACAAGCCGACCTTCGCTCAACAGCCGGGCCAGCTCCGCCCGCTCACGCTCGCGCCCGACCATCGGGTGCAGCGCACTGTCGCCGGGTGCGGCTTCGCCCTGCGCCAGCGCCGACAGGGCCGCAGGCGGGTCGTGCCCCTGGTCTTCACGCAGCCGCTCGACGAAACGCTGCCAGGCCGGCCGTGCCAGCTCGGGCCGCTGCAGGGCCGCCGTCGCACGCAAGCCCAAGGCCATGGCTTCTTCGTCCACGGGGTCGCAGGCCAGCAGTTGCTCGGTGAGTGCCCAGGCGCGCGGCGGATCGCTGCACGCCACCGCTCGCAGTACCGCGTCGCGCCAGCGCATGTGCCAGCGCTGGCGTTCGCCGCGCAGCCATTCACCGAAGGCCGCGCAGCCCGGAGCGTCGTCGAGCCCCTGCATCAGTTCACCGGCGCCGGCATCGGCCGCCCGCTGCCAGTCGCCCTGTTCCCAGGCGCGGACGAATTCCGCCACGTCGCTGGCCACCTGCCAACGCAGCCCCTGCGGGCCTTCTTCGATGCCCTCCAGGTGCAGCGCGCGCAGCTCGTGGATGACCTTGCGCAGGTTGCCGCGTGCCGCGCGGTCAGGCCGGTCGGGCCAGAACAGCGCCGACAGCCGATCGCGCGACACCCACTGCGCCTCGTAGCCGAGCAAGGCCAGCAACTGATGGCGCCGCTGAGGTGTCAGCGGCCATGGCTCTCCCTCGTGGGATTGCCAGCCGGGCGGCCCCAGAAGCCGCAAGGTCAGCATGCTCGCGAAGCCGGCACCTTGCCGGCAGGGCATCGACCCGGGCTCGAGAGGGACACATCGCGGTGGGAGGCGAACGGCATGCCCCATCGTGCCACGGCCGCATCGCGGGGGCGCCGACACCCGCGGCGCCGTCGTCGGCAGGTCGACCCGCCGGTGCGAGGAGGCTCAGCCTTCGTCCTTGTGCTCGAAGCGCCTTGCCAGCGCCGGCTCGAGACCGATCGTGGCCTTCGCGTCAGGCCGTCGGCAGGTGCCGGCGATGGCCTTGCGGCAGTTCAAGCTCACGAGCCCCTCGGCCTGCTTGATCGCCGCGGCCATCTGGTCCACCACGGGCACGGGGA
>CAZVLY010000247.1:0-7197 GCA_964628175.1 uncultured Piscinibacter sp.
GCGATGTACTCCTTGCCCTTGAGCACGGCGGCGAGGTAGTCCTCCTTGGCGAACTCCCGCTCCACGCCATGCGCCGCGACGCGCTTGACCTGCGGCGCGGTGACGCTGTACTTGAGCTTGTCGCCGAGTTCGGCCAGGCGCCGCTTGGCCTTGAAGTAGGCCTCCGGCTCGGCCGGGTCGGCGTAGACGATCAGGTACAGGCGCCCGGACAGGTTGTCGATGACCGCCAGTTCCTCGCACTGCAGCAGCAGGATGTCGGGCGTGTCGATGCCGCCGTCCTTCCAGGTCTTCGCCAGCTTGGGCTCGATGTAGCGCACCGCGTCGTAGCCGAAGTAGCCGGCCAGGCCACCGCAAAAGCGCGGCAGGCCGGGCCGCAGCGCCGCCTTGAAGCGCTTCTGGTAGGCGTCGATGAAGTCCAGCGGGTTGCCTTCGTGCGTCTCGACGACGACGCCATCGGTGACGACCTCGGTCTTGAAGCCGGTGGCGCGCAGCAGGGTGCGCGCCGGCAGGCCGATGAAGGAATAGCGCCCGAAGCGCTCTCCGCCGACGACGGATTCGAGCAGGAAGCTGTGCTTGCCGCCGCCGTTGCCGTAGGCGAGCTTGAGGTACAGCGACAGCGGCGTCTCCAGGTCGGCAAAGGCCTCGGTGAGCAGCGGGATGCGGTTGTAGCCCTGGGCAGCGAGGCTCTTGAATTCGAGTTCGGTGATCACGGGTCAGGGCCCTCCACGGCCCGGCGCACGGCGCTGCGTGCGCATGACGGTTCGATTCGGTGAAGCGGGCCGGAGCGAGGTCCGGCCGGTGGAGCCGAAGGGCGCGGATCCATCTCGATCGGGGGCTCCGCGGCAGGCAAACGTGGCCGGGTCAGCGCCCGGCGCAATGGCAGGAGCGGCGCCAGGGCCAGGCTCCCCGGTCGTGCGACCCCTCGGTTTGCTTGCGCGTCGAAAACATGGGTCGGCAGTGTAGCAGCGGCGCCATTCCGGCTGGACTGCCTTGCCTACCCGTGCAATCCGTCATGGACACGGCGGGCTGGGCTTTGTCACACTGCGCTGCTTTGCGGGCTCATCGGCCTGCTCCACTTGACATCGGAGAGCGTCGTGATCCGTCGCACCATCCTTCTGGGCGCCACCCTGGTGGCACTTCTTTCCACGCCGCTCGCGCAGGCGCAGACCACCGAGGTCGGCGGCGTCAAATACGAGCAGTCCGCCCAGCTGGCCAACGCGAAGCTGCTGCTCAACGGCGCCGGCGTGCGCTACAAGGCCATCTTCAAGGTCTACACCGCCGGTCTGTACCTGGGCGGCAAGGCCTCCACGCCGGAAGCCGTGCTGGCCGCGCCGGGGCCCAAGCGCATGCACATCGTGATGCTGCGCGACATCGACGCCAACGAACTGGGCAAGCTGTTCACGCGCGGCATGCAGGACAACGCGCCGCGCGAGGAGTTCTCCAAGTCCATCGCCGGCACGCTGCGCCTGGCCGACCTGTTCTCGGCCAAGAAGAAACTCACCGCCGGCGAATACTTCTTCGTCGACTACGTGCCCGGGCAGGGCACGACGGTGCTGATCAACGGCAAGGCCTCCACCGAGCCGATCAAGGAACCCGAGTTCTTCTCGGCGCTGCTGAAGATCTGGCTCGGCCACTCGCCGGCCGATGCGCAGCTCAAGGAAGCGCTGCTTGGCAAGAGCGCGCCGGTCCGCGATCCGTTCGCGAACTGATCGGGGGTTGCGAGCCCCCCCGGACGGGCTCATATCGGCATACCGTTCGTCATCTCTGACGGATTGCAGAGCGCGATGCAAGGTTTCCCCGCAAGCGCAGTGAATTTGAAGGGCAACTGACGCTGTTTCGTGCTCAATGCGCGGCCTGGAAATGCCGACATTGAGTGCACGGGCCGCGAAGCGTTGCAGGGCGGCTCCGAACGAACTGCCGTCCCATGCTTCATTCCGTCAGTGGCCCTCTTGGCGAACCCAGCCCCTCCGCGGGGCTGCTTGCACGTGTGCTCGATTTCTTCCGTCGCCAGTCGCGCCGTGGGGCTGCCCAGGAGCTGGTGCAGGCCCGCGAGTTCGGCGCCCGATTGGCCGAAGCCGCGCAGGTCTGGACGACACACATCGGCACCGCGCAGTCGCAGATGCACGAAGCCACGGCGCATCTGCTCGAAGGCTTCTCGGCGATCCTGGCCGAACTCGACCTGATCATCTCGCCGCCCGCAGCGTCCGGCTCCAGCCATGCCGAGCTCGACGAACGCGCCACGGTGCTCGCACAGTGCGAGCAGCGCCTGCTCGGCCTGCTGCAGACGCTGGAACAGACCGTGCGATCGCGCGAGCAGGTGCTCGGCTCGGTGCGCGAACTCTCCGGCGCCTCCGCCAGCTTGGGCGACATGGCCGAAGACGTCGGCAAACTGGCCCGCCAGACCAACCTGTTGTCGATCAACGCCGCCATCGAGGCGGCCCGTGCTGGCGAGAGCGGCCGCGGCTTCGCCGTCGTCGCCGCCGAGGTGCGACGCCTGTCCGCCGAGTCCGGCGACACCGGCCGACGCATCGGCGACCAGGTCAACGGCTTCGGCGACCGCATGCGCGGCGCGCTGCGCCAGGCCGACGAGTACACGCAGCAGGACAGCGCCGAGATCCGGCGCTCCGAGGACACCATCCGCGCGGTCATTGCCGACGTCGACGGCGCGGTGACGCAGCTCAACGAGCGCGCGGCGCAGCTGCGTGCCCGCGGGGAGGCGGTGCGCTCCCAAGTCGAGCAACTGATGGTGGCCTTCCAGTTCCAGGATCGCGTCAGCCAGATCCTCGACCAGGTCGGCGCCTCGATCCACACCGCGACGCAGCGGCTGCAGACGGACTTGTCCGACGGGCGCGCACCCGATCCCGGCGAATGGCAGACGCTGCTGAGCGCCGGCTACACGACAGCCGAGCAGCGCGCGATCTCCGGCACCGACGCACAGACCGCAGCGTCCGCGTCTGCGGCCGGAACCACCTTCTTCTGAACCGGACGCTCCCATGGCCAAGACCATCCTGATCGTCGACGACTCCAGTTCTCTGCGCACCGTCGTGAAACTCTCGCTCACCCGCGCCGGCTACGAGGTGCTCGAGGCCGGCGACGGCAAGGAGGGGCTCGCGCAACTCGACAAGCTGGCCAAGGTGCACCTGATCGTCAGCGACGTGAACATGCCGAACATGGACGGCATCACCTTCCTGACCCAGGTGAAGCAGCACCCGCGCCACAAGTTCGCGCCGGTGATCATGCTGACCACCGAAGGCCAGGACGCCAAGAAGGAACAGGGCCGCGCCGCCGGCGCCAAGGCCTGGATCCTCAAGCCCTTCAATCCGCCGCAGCTGCTGGACGCGGTCTCCAAGCTGATCCTGCCCTAGGAGCACGCATGCCTTCGTCCCTGGCCCTGCCGGCCGAGCTGACCATCTACACCGCAGGCGAGACACGCCCGCAGTGGCTTGCCTGGCTCGCGGCCGACGATGCCGAGTCGCTGCGGGTCGACGCCAGCGCTGTGACCGAGGTCGACGCCGCCGGGTTGCAGCTCGTCGTCGCACTGTCGCGCGCCCTCGAGGCGCAGCATCGCCGCCTGCAGCTCGAGCGGCCGAGCCCGGCGCTGCGCAGTGCCTGCGAGCGCCTGGGCCTGGCGATCCTGCTCGAGCCCGAATCGTGTGCGGGAGCGCCGGCATGAACTCGCAAGAACAGGACAACAGCTTCATCGCCGAGGCACTGCCCGCGTTCATCAGCGAAGCGCAGGAGCAGATCGCCTCGATCGAGCAGCTGCTGCTGCAGCTCGAGGACGCACCCGACGACCGCGAGTTGCTCGGCGCCCTGTTCCGCTGCGCCCACACGGTGAAGGGCTCGGCCGGCATCTTCGGCCTCGATGCGGTGGTGGCGTTCACGCACCACGTGGAGACGCTGCTCGACCGCCTGCGCGAGGGCGAGCTGGCGCTGACACCCGAGCTGTCGACCCTGCTGCTGCAAAGCAACGACCAGATCCGGCAGCTCGTCGCCCAGGCCGGCGGCGACAGCGACGACGCGCAGGGCGAGGCCGATCGCGCGGCCCTGGTCGGCCGGCTGGGTGCGCTGGCCCCCTCCCGACCGAGCGCCGCCGCGGGCACGAGCGCCGCGCCGGCCGCCGGCGGGCAGCATCAGTGGCATGTCTCGGCGAGCTTCGGCGCGGACACCTTCCGCAATGGCATGGATCCGCTGGCAATCCTGAGCTACGTCGGCCAGCTCGGAACCATGCGGGCGATCGCCTGCGACAGCGCCGCCGTGCCGGCACTGGACGCGCTGGATCCGGAGCAATGCCATCTGGCCTTCGTCTTCGAGCTGCACACCGACAAGTCTCGCGAGGCGATCGAGAACGCCTTCAGCTTCGTGCGAGACGACGCCACGCTCCACGTGATCGGCCCCGACGCCACGCCGCAGCGGCTGATCGAGCTGATCGACGAGCTGCCGGACAGCCCGCGCCTGGGCGAGATCCTGCTGTCCATCGGCGCCGTGAGCCATGAGCAGCTCTCGCGCGCACTGCACAAACAGCGGCAGGTCGACAGCCCGGCAGGCGCCCCGCGCCTGGGCGAACTGCTGCGGGCCGACGGCGTGCACCCGCAGGTCGTCGAGGCGGCGCTGAGCAGGCAGCAGAAGAGCCGCGAGACGGTGCCCGTCGCGCAGGACGGCAACCGCTACATCCGCGTGCAGGCCGATCGGCTCGACGCCGTCATCAACCTGCTCGGCGAACTGGTGATCGCCGGCGCCGGCGCCGCGCTGCTGGCCCGCCAGACCCGCAACGGTGCGCTGGTGGAAGCCAACGCCGAGATCGGCCGCCTGATCGAGGAGATCCGCAACGGCACGCTGCAGCTGCGCATGGTGCCGATCGGCGAGACCTTCGCGCGATTCCGCCGCGTGGTGCGCGACACCGCCGCCGAACTCGGCAAGGACGTCGCGCTGGAGATCGTCGGCGGCGAGACCGAACTCGACAAGTCGGTCGTCGAGCGCATCGCCGACCCGCTGATGCACCTGGTGCGCAACGGCCTGGACCACGGCCTGGAGACCCCCGCACAGCGGCTGGCCGCGGGCAAGCCGGCCCAGGGCAAGCTCACGCTGTCGGCCTGCCACGAGTCGGGCAGCGTGCTGATCCGCATCATCGACGACGGCCGCGGCATCCAGCGCGACAAGGTGCTGCAGCGTGCCTGGGATCGCGGCCTGGTCGAGCGCGGCGTCACGCCGCCGGACAGCGACATCTTCAACCTCGTCTTCGAGCCCGGCTTCTCCACCGCCGAGAAGGTCACCAACCTGTCGGGCCGCGGCGTCGGCATGGACGTCGTGCGCAGCAACATCGAGGCGCTGCGCGGCAGCGTCACCGTGAGCAGCCGCGACGGGCAGGGCTCGTGCATCGAGATCCGCCTGCCGCTGACGCTGGCCATCATCGACGGCTTCCTCGTGGGCGTCGGCGCAAGCAAGTTCATCTTCCCGCTCGAATCGGTCGTCGAGGTGATCGAGGACCGGCCCACCGCCACCGCGCTGGACACACGCGGACGCAGCGTGGTCGAGCTGCGCGGCCGCGTGCTGCCGGTGCTCAGCCTGCGCGCGCTGTACGCGCTGGACACGCCGGCGCCGGAGCGCTGCAGCGTGGTCGTCGTGCAGGCCGGCTCGCAGCGATACGGCGTGCTCGTCGACACGCTGCTCGGCCAGCACCAGACCGTCATCAAGCCGCTGGGCCGCATGTTCCGCAGCCTGCGCGGCATGTCCGGCTCCTCGATCCTCGGCAATGGCGAGGTCGCCCTCATCTTCGACGTCGCCTCCCTGAGCCAGCTGGCCACCGAATCCACGGCCCGAGCGCCACAACTACCCACTGAAAGAACGTCATGACCCAGCCCAGCCCTTCCTTCCTGGCCCGCCTGTTCGCCGGCGCCGAACTCCAGCAGTCGGCCCAGGCCCTGGCCCGTCTCGAAAGCGAGCGGGTGCGCATCGAAGCCGAACGCGCCGCGCTGGAGCACGAGCGCTCCGACGTGTCCGCCACGCTGGCCCAGGTGAAGGCCCGGCTGGACGAGGTCGAGGCCGAGCTCAAGGTGCGCACGGACATCATGAACGAGACGAGCATCGTCTCGGAAGCCGACAAGAAGGGCGACATCCTGACGATCAACGAGAAGTTCATCGAGGTGTCCAAGTACTCCCGCGACGAACTGATCGGCCAGCCGCACAACACCACGCGGCACCCCGACATGGCCAAGGACGTCTTCAAGCAGATGTGGTCGACGATCGGCCGCGGCCAGCTCTTCCGCGGCGTCATCAAGAACCGCGCGAAGGACGGCACGCCCTACTACGTCGATGCGGTGATCGCGCCGATCCTGGGCGACAACGGCAAGCCGATGAAGTACCTCGGCGTGCGCTACGACATCACCGCGGCAGAGATCGAGCGCCAGAACGCGCGCGGCATCCTCGGCGCGATCGACGCTTCCTATGCCTACATCGAGTTCGATCTCGGCGGCCACGTGCTCGCCGCGAACAAGAACTTCCTCGCGCTGATGGGCTACCAGGCCGATGAGGTCGTCGGCCGGCACCACCGCATGTTCGTCGACGCGTCGCAGGCCAATTCGCCGGAGTACGCCCACTTCTGGCGCGAGCTCAACGCCGGCACGCCGCAGAACCAGGTCTTCAAGCGCATCACGAAGGGCGGGCAGGAAGTCCGCATCCAGGCCGTCTACGCGCCGGTGAAGGACGAGATGGGGCGCGTCGTGAAGATCGTCAAGATCGCCACCGACGTGACGGCCGAGTACCTGGCCAACCAGATGCTGCGTCTGGCGGTCGAACAGGCGCAGGTCGTCACGAGCGCTGCCAAGGCCGGCGACCTGACCCAGCGCATCCCGATGGAAGGCAAGAGCGGCCCGATCGGCGAACTGTGCTCGGGCGTCAACGCGCTGATGGAAACGACCTCGGTGATCTTCGCCGACGTCGGCCGCGTGTTCGGGGCGCTCGCCGAGGGCGACCTGACGCAGCGCATCAGCCGCGACTACGCCGGCACCTTCGACCAGGTCAAGGCCGACGCCAACGCCACCAGCGAGGCGCTGGCAGCGATCATTGAGGACGTCGGTCGCGTGTTCTCCGGTCTGGCCAACGGCGACCTCACGCAGCGCATCACCCGCAGCGCGCAGGGCACCTTCGACCAGGTCAAGCAGGACGCCAACTCGAGCTGCGACAAGCTCGCCGGCATCA
>CAZVLY010000248.1:0-7132 GCA_964628175.1 uncultured Piscinibacter sp.
GGCAGGCCGCGGCCACAAGTGGCTGCCGCATTTCAGCGAGTCGACGCCCGAGACGGTGTGGGGCAACTACGGTCTGACGCCCGAGCAGGCGGCGCGCGGCGGACTGAACCCGAAGATGTTCAACAGCTTCCTCGACGGCTCCAAGCCCTCGATCGAATCGACCGCGGTGTCCAACGCCACCGGCCTGGCGGTGCCCAGCAACGGGCTGCTGTATCCGCCGGCGAGTGTGGAGGACATTCCCTTCGTCACCCGCCCGAAGAGCGAGGGCGGGGTGCTCGAGCAAAAGGGCATGGTCGAGGTGATCTCCTCGCTGGAGGCCGACGGCCGCAAGATCCCGTACGACATCCGCATGGGCGTGTGGGTCACCGTCGAGGCCGAGACCGACTACATCAAGAACTGCTTCGAGGAATACAACGCCCACACCGACCCGAGCGGCCGCTACTTCACGCTGTACAAGCGCTGGCACCTGATCGGGCTGGAGGTCGGCGTGTCGGTGGCCAGCGTGGCGCTGCGCGGCGAACCCACCGGCGTGGCCACCGGCTGGAACGCCGACGTGGTGGCCACCGCCAAGCGCGACCTGGCCCCGGGCGAGATGCTCGACGGCGAGGGCGGCTACACGGTGTGGGGCAAGCTGCTGCCGGCCGCCACGTCGGTGGCGATGGGCGGGCTGCCGCTCGGCCTGGCGCACAACGTCAAGGTCGTGCGCGCGGTGAAGAAGGGCCAGAGCCTGAGCTGGGCCGACGTGGCGATGGACACCACCACGCACGCCTACCGCACGCGCCGCGCGATGGAAGACCTGTTCGCTCAACCGGCCCGCAAGGCGGCCTGAACACCATGTCCGACGACCTGCTGATCCGCGGTGCGCAGCTCTTCGACGGCAGCGGCGGCGAGCCCTTCGGTGCCGACCTGGCGGTGAAGGACGGTCGCATTCGCGCGATCGCCGCGTCGCTGCCGATCGACGCGGCGCAGGTGATCGACGCGCAGGGCCTGGCGCTGATGCCCGGCATCATCGACAGCCACACCCACTTCGACGCGCAGATCACCTGGGACCCGTATGTCCGGCCCTCGCCGGCGCTGGGCGTGACCACGGCGGTGATCGGCAACTGCGGCTTCACGATCGCGCCATGCCGCCCGGCCGACCGCGAGCGCACGATGCGCAACCTCACGCAGGTCGAGGGCATGTCGCTGGACGTGCTGCGCCAGGGCATCCGCTGGGAGTTCGAGACCTTCGCCGAGTACCTGGCGCAGCTGCGGCGCAGCCGCAGCGCCGTCAACCTGGCCTGCTACGTGGGCCATTCGTCGGTGCGCACCTGGGTGATGGGCGACGACGCCGCAAAGCGCGAGGCCCGGCCCGACGAGATCGAGCGCATGGCGGCCGTCATCCGCGAGGCGATGGACGCCGGCGCGGTGGGCTTCGCCAGCTCCACCAGCCCGGCACACAACGGCGAAGGCGGCGTGCCGATGCCCTCGCGCCTGGCCAGCGACGCCGAGCACCTGGCGCTGATCGAGGCGATGGCGCACCGCGGCGGCGGCGTCTACATGGTCACCAAGGGCGGGCAGATGCCGGTGGCGCTGCTCGAAGAGATGGCGGCGCGCGCCGGCCGGCCGGTGATGATCGCCGCGCTGCTGCACAACGGCACCAACCCCGACGCGGTGTTCGCCGACCTCGACGCGATCAGCGCCGCCAACACGCGCGGCCGCCGCCTGCTCGGCCAGGTGTCGTGCTGCCCGCTGACGATGGAGTTCACGCTCGCCTCGCCTTACCCGGTGGAGGGCTTGCACAGCTGGCAGCCGGCGCTGTCGCTCAAGGGCGCGGCGCTCGAGGCGCTGCTGGCCGACCCGCAGTTCCGCAATCGTGTGCGCGCCGAGCTGGCGGCACCAACCACCTTCCGCCTCTTCAACGGCGAATGGGGCAAGGTGCACGTGGTGCAGGTGTCGCAGGAGCGCCATCGTGCGCTGGAGCAGAAGAGCATCGCCGAGCTGGCCGCCCGCGCCGGCAAGGACCCGCTGGACACGATGCTCGACCTCGCGCTCGACGAGGACCTGACGACCATCTTCACCGCGCAGCTGCTCAACAGCGACGAGCCGGCGGTGGCGCGGCTGCTGACGCACCCGCACAGCATCGTCTCGCTGAGCGACGCCGGCGCGCACCTGACCTTCTTCAACGACGCCGGCTTCGGCCTGCACCTGCTGGGCCACTGGTCGCGCGATCGCGGCGTGATGAGTCTGGGCGAAGCCGTGCGCCGGCTCACCCTGCAGAGCGCGCAGGTGTTCGGCCTGCGCGGCCGCGGCCTGCTGCGCGAAGGCTACGCGGCCGACCTGCTGCTGTTCGACCCGGCCACCGTGGGCCGGGCGCCGCAGCGGCGCGTGCACGACCTCCCGGGTGGCGCGGCCCGGCTGACCACCGACGCGCTCGGCGTGCACGGCGTGTGGGTCAATGGCCGGCAAGTGGCCAATGCGGCCGGCCTGCTCGGCGACGCACCGCTGGCCGGCGAACTGGTCACCGAGTTCGAGCGCTGAAGACCAGGCTCGCCGCGCGCGGCGAGGGTCGAGACCGGCCGGCAAGTCAAGCGCCGGCTGCGTCTGCATGCATCTGAAACATCTGCTCGCACGCCGGAACACGCGGCTGCCGTTTCTTCTGCGACCGGTTGTAAGGTCATCGCGGTTTGCCAACTTTTGACGCAATTTAGCCCCCGCAAGGCTTGAAGATCCGCCCGCAATGCAGCGAACCAGCTGCCCGTCGACAACCGGCCAGGGTTGCGGCGGATCAAACGGGAGTGGAATCTTGGCCTTGCTCGACCTGTCGTTCATCAAACGCGCCGCACCCCGCGGCGTGGCGCCCGTGCGCGCTGCGAACGACGGCTGGCACAGCCGCGACGATGCCATCATGGGCACGGCGATCCGCGTCGAGCTGTGGTGCGAGGACAGCCGCGCCGCGCAGGCCGCGATGGCCGCGGTGATGGACGAGATGCACCGCATCGACCGGGCCATGAGCCCGCACAAGCCCGATTCCGAGCTGTCGCGCATCAACCGCGATGCCGGCCGCAGCGCCGTGCCGCTGAGCGACGAGATGTACGGACTGATCGAGCGCGCACTGGTCTTCTCGCGCCTGTCGGACGGCGCCTTCGACATCAGCTTCGCCAGCGTCGGCAACCTCTACGACTACCGCGAAGGCACGGAGCCGGATGCCCAGGCCTTCGAACGCGGCCGCGCCGCGATCGGCTGGCGGCACCTGGTGCTGGACCCGCAGGCTCGCACGCTGCGTTTCGCCCGCGAAGGCATGCGCATCGACCTGGGCGGCTTCGCCAAGGGCTACGCCGTCGACAACGGCGCCGCCATCCTGGCGCGGCGCGGCATCACCAACGCGATCGTCACCGCCGGCGGCGACAGCCACATCCTGGGCGACCGGCGCGGCCGGCCCTGGACCATCGCCATCCGCGACCCGCGCCGCGAGGGCGGCGTGGTGGCCGTGCTGCCGCTGGAAGACACCGCCATCTCGACCTCGGGCGACTACGAACGCTTCTTCGAACGCGACGGCGTGCGCCGCCACCACGTGATCGACCCGCGCACCGGCCTGTCGCCGGACCGCATCCGCAGCGTCACCATCCTGGCCGACGACGGCCTGACCACCGAAGGCCTGTCAAAGAGCCTGTTCGTGCTGGGCCTCGAGCGCGGCATGCAACTCGTCGAATCGCTCTCGGGCGTGGATGCCGTCGTCGTCGACGCGGCAGGCGCCCTGCACTACTCGTCCGGCCTGCTCGGCGGCAGTCCGAATGCGGTTGATAGGGCTCAGCCATGAGCCAACCAAGATCAGTGGAGGCACAGATGAAAAAATTCACAGCACACCCCGGCCGCATCGCGGCGTTCAGCCTGCTCGCCCTGGCCGCCGTCATGGCGGGCTGCAGCGGCAGCGATTCCGGCACGGTCACGGTGGCGGGCGACGTGCCCATCGCCTACGTGCAGCGGTCCACCGCGATGACGATGAACCCGACCAACGGCTCGCCCAGCGCGCCGGGCGGCGACCTCATCATCCGCGAGAAGTCCTCGCCGAGCGCGCCCGAACACAACATCACCTCGCGCTTCACGCGCGATGCGGCCGGCGTGCCCAACGGCGACGCGTCCGACCCCGAGGTGTCGTACGACGGCAAGAAGCTCGTCTTCTCGATGAAGTGCCCGGCCTCGAACCCGGCCACGATCGAGGGCGTGCCGGCCTGCACGGGACGCTGGAACATCTGGGAATACGACATGAGCACCGGTGGCTACACCGGCGGCAGCTTCCGGCGACTGACCGCGTCGACCACCGACGACGACGTCGATCCGGCCTACCTGCCCGGCGGCCGCGGCTTCGTGTTCACCTCGAACCGCCAGGGCAAGACCAAGACGGTGCAGGGCGGCCAGACCTTCTACGCGCTCGACGAGTACGAACGTGAACGCGTGCTGCAGCTGCACACGATGGACGCCAACGGCGGGGCCATCACGCAGATCTCCGTCAACGCCAGCCACGACCGCAACCCGGTGGTGCGCCCGAACGGCGAGATCATGTTCTCGCGCTGGGAGCACGTGGGCCAGCGCAACCGCTTCGCGGTCTTCCGCGTCAAGCCCGACGGCACCGACATGTTCGTGCTCTACGGCGCGCACAGCCCGGGCAACAGCTTCCTGCACCCGCGCGACATGGACCCGAAGGGCAAGTACAAGGGCTACCTGTCCTCCGACCTGATGGCGCTGTCGCGCACGCAGGAAGGCGGCTCGCTGATGCTGATCGACGCGGCCAACTACTCCGAACAGAACACGCCGGCCACCAAGACGGTGGCGGCCGTCGGCGGCCAGGTCGAGGTGACCGACAAGCCGATCAACCAGAACCGCGGCCTGTCGACCTATGGCCGCATCACCACGCCCTACCCGCTGTGGGACGGCACCGACCGCGTGCTGCTGGCCTACCGCCCCTGCGAGGTCACGCGCAACGGCGTCGTGATCCCCTGCGCGAACCTCACCGACGAGGAACGCGCGCGGCTGGAAGACGACACCATGTCGCGCGCCGAGCGCGCTGCCGACGCGGTGCAGGACAACGCGCCGGCGGCCTACTCGATCTACATGTTCGACCCGGCCAAGCAGACCTTCCTGCCGATCGCCTCGCCGCCGCCGGGCTTCATGTACAGCGACCCGGTCGCGATCGAGGTGCGCCCCGAGCCGAACGCCACCGACCCGACCAGCGTCGACGCGACGCTCGCCGGCCAGGGCCTCGGCGAGATCGAAGTGCGCAGCGTCTACGACACCGATGGCCTGGACCGCAACGGCGAATCCATGCTCGCTGCCGCCGACCTGCCCGCCGGCTGCACCAGCGGCATCGCCAAGGCCGCGCCGCTGAGCGCCAGCGACACGCGGGCCCAGGTGGCGGACCTGTCGCGCCTGAAGGACCCGGCCGACCCGGCGTACCACTGCTCGCCGATGCGCTTCGTGCGCGCCACCCGCGTGGTGGCTCCGTCGGCCGGCAGCACCGGCATGCGCGAGGCGATCGGCGAGACCGACTTCGAGCCGCAGCAGATCCTCGGCTACGCGCCGATCGAACCGGATGGCTCCTTCAAGCTGCGTGTGCCGGCCGACACGCCCCTGGCACTGACCGTGCTGGACTCGAAGGGACGCGGCATCCAGACCCACCTGAACTGGATCCAGGTCCGTCCTGGCGAGCGCCGCACCTGCCTGGGCTGCCACAGCCCGCGCCGCGGCGCCTCGCTGAACTCCGGCACGGTGGTCGACACGCTGCCGGCCGCGCTCACGCCGGCGCTGGCGAGCCAGCACCAGGCGGGTGAAACCCTGGCCTCGCTGCGGACGCGCCTGGACAACTCGCGCTTCGCGCTGAGCGCCGACATGGAGTTCACCGACGTGTGGGCGGACACCTCGCGCAGCGGAGTGACCGCGCGTGCACCGATCTCGATCCGCTACACCGGCAACACCAACGCGGCCGACAACCTGGCCACGGCGGTGCCGACCAACGGCTTCATCAACTACCCCGATCACATCCAGCCGTTGTGGACGCGCGATCGCGGCGCCAACACCTGCACGAGCTGCCATGCCGACCCGGCCAAGCTGGACCTGCGCGGCACGATCGCCGGCACCGGCCGCGTGCTCTCGTACGAAGAACTGGTGCTCGGCGACCCGGAGATCGATCCGGCCACCGGCCTGCCGGTCACGCGCCTGCGCGACGGTGAACCGGAGATCGTGCGCGGCCCCGCCCTGGTCGAGAACATGGCCGGCAACGCCGCGGGCATGGCCCGTTCGAGCCGCCTGACGGAGATCATGTTCGGCGAGACGCTGAAGTCCAGCGCCGGTGCCCGCACCGTCCACCCCAACCCGCCCGGAACGGCGCCCGACCACGCCGCCATGCTCAACCTGGCAGAGAAGCGCCTGATCACCGAGTGGATGGACCTGGGCGCCCTGTACTACAACAACCTGTCCGCCAACGGCAGCCCGGTGCGTCTGACCACGCTCAGCGAAGCATCGTTCGAGGCCAACGTGTTCCCGATCCTGCAGTCGCAATGCGCGAGCTGCCACCAGCCGGTGGGCAGCTCGGGGGCGGCACAGACGGCGGCCTCCTTCGCCAACAACCGCTTCGTGCTTGCCGGCAGCGTGGAAGGCGACTACAACGTCAGCCTCACGATGATCTCGGACGTCTGCAGCGCACCGTCCAACGCACTGCTGCTGCGCCCGTCGACGGTGCCGCACCCGTCGGGTGCGACCGCGCAGGGCACGGCGCTGCTGCCCGCGGGCAGCGCCAACTACAACGCCATCGCCAACTGGATCGCCAGTGGCTGCCCGACACAATGACGACGAAGCGACTTGCCGCGATCTCCGCCGCCGCACTGCTGGCCAGCTGCGGCGGTGGCAACCCGCTGTCCAACCCCGACTCGATCTCCAACCCGGGATCGACGACGGGCCAGAAGCTGTCGTTCATCTACTTCCAGCGCTGCATCAACGAGATCTACGACACCAGCCTGCAGGTCAACCAGGGCGGCGTGATCTCGACCAACACCTGCTCGAGCGGCGGCTGCCACGACACCAGCACCGGCACCGGCGGCGCGCTGCGCCTGATCCGCGGTGCGGCGCAGGTGACCGTGGCGGATCCGCCGGACGTGGA
>CAZVLY010000249.1:0-2407 GCA_964628175.1 uncultured Piscinibacter sp.
ATCAAGATCAACCAGATCGGCACGCTGACCGAGACCTTCGCCGCCATCGAGATGGCCAAGCGCGCCGGCTGGACGGCGGTGATCTCGCACCGCTCGGGCGAGACCGAGGACTCGACCATCGCCGACATCGCGGTGGGCACCAACGCCGGCCAGATCAAGACCGGCTCGATGAGCCGCAGCGACCGCATCGCCAAGTACAACCAGCTGCTGCGCATCGAGGAAGACCTCGGCGACGTCGCCACCTACCCGGGCCGCGCGGCCTTCTACAACCTGCGCTGAGCCCGCGGCGATGCGCCTGGTCACCCTCGCCCTGCTCGCGCTGCTCGCGCTGGTGCATGCCGAACTCTGGTTCGGCAAGGGCGGCGTGCCGCGCGTGATGGAGCTGTCGGGCAAGCTGCGCGACCAGAAGGAGGTCAACGCGGCGGCGAAGCAGCGCAATGCGCAATTGCTCGCCGAAGTCAGCGACCTGAAGGAAGGCCTGGAAATGGTCGAGGAGAAGGCCCGCTTCGACCTCGGCATGGTCAAGCCCGACGAGATCTTCGTGCAGCTCTCGGCGCCGCAGCGCTGAGCCCGCGTCGCCCACGCTGATGGAAACGCTGCTGCAGGCGCTGCGGCCGCTGTTCGCGCCCGCCTTCACCCTGTGGGGCGCGCCGGCGAGCTGGCTGGAACTGGTCGCCTTCGTGCTCGCGCTGGCCATGGTCGGTTTCAACATCCGCGTCAACCCGCTGGGCTGGCCGCTGGCCATCGCCAGCTCGCTGCTGTACTTCGCCCTGTTCTGGGACAGCCGGCTCTACGGCGAGGCCAGCCTGCAGATCTTCTTCGTCGTGGTGGCGCTGTGGGGCTGGAGGCAATGGCTGCGCGGCACGCAGGACGACGGCACGGCACTGCGGGTGCGCTCGCTCGGTCGGCGCGAGCTGATCGGCTGCACGGTGGCGATGGCGGTGGCCTGGCCGCTGCTCGGCGCCTTCCTGGCCCGCGTCACCGATTCCGACGTGCCGTGGTGGGATGCCTTCCCGACCGCCGGCAGCCTGGTCGGCCAATGGCTGCTCGGCCGCAAGTACGTCGAGAACTGGCCGGCCTGGCTGATCGTCAACACCGTCAGTGTGGCCCTGTTCGCCCACAAGGGCCTGTGGCTGACGGTCGTGCTCTACGCGGTGTTCTTGCTGCTGTCCGTGGCTGGCTGGCGCGCCTGGGCCACGCTGGCCCGCACCGAGGCGCGATGAGCCGGGCCTTCGTGATCGGCCTGCTCGGTGCCGAGAGCACCGGCAAGACCACGCTGGCCGCCGAACTCGGCGCGGCGCTGGCGGCACCGGGGCGCCGCGTGGCTGTGGTGCCGGAGTACCTGCGCGAGTTCTGCCATCGCGCCGGCCGCACGCCGCGCCAGGACGAGCAGGCCGGCATCGCCGCGCAGCAGAGCCTGCGCATCGCCGAGGCGGCGCAGACGCACGACATCGTGGTGGCCGACACCACCGCGCTGATGATCGCCGTCTACAGCGAGCAGGTGTTCGGCGACACCAGCCTGTACGACAGCGCGCTGGCCGACCACGCGCGCAGCAGCCTGACGCTGCTGACCGCGCTCGACCTGCCCTGGCAGGCGGACGGGCTGCAGCGCGACGGACCGCACGTGCGCGAGCCGGTCGATGCGCTGGTGCGCGCGGCGCTGGCCCGCGCCGCGATCGACTGCGCGGTGGTGTTCGGCCAGGGCCCGCAGCGGCTGGCCAACGCACGGGCCGCCGTCGAGCGCGCCTTGCATCCGCCGGTGGACGACGGCACCAAACGCTGGCAATGGGTCTGCGAGCGTTGCGGCGACGCAAGTTGCGAGCGCCATTGGCTCGCATCGCTCTGATATCGTTCCGCGTCCCTGCGACCGAGTCCCGATGGCCTACGCCTGCCCCGAGTGCCTTGCCGAGAACGCCGACGGCGCGACGTTCTGCCGCGCCTGCGGCGTGCCCCTGGCAGCGCGATCCACCGAACTGGCGGAGAACGACGCGCCGCAGTCGCTGCGTTGCGAGGACTGCGAGCACCGCAATCCGGCCGGCTCGAGCTACTGCGAGCGCTGCGGCTACGGGCTCGTGGCGCTGCTGTCGCTCGGGGCGGCTTCGGCCACGGATGAGAAACCTGCGCCGGCAGCGGCGCCCGAGGCTGACGCTCCGTCCGGCGAGGCCACGCCGACCCTGGTGCCGCCGTTGCCGGCCGCGTGGCGAAGCGCCGCGGCGCCCGACGAGGACACCTTCGATCCGCTGTCGGCGCCGACGCTGGTGATGTCGCACACGGCACCTTCGCCGCTGCCGCCCCTTGAACCTTCCGTGGCCGTGCGGCGCGGCCCGCGGCCGCTGCGCTGGGTGGCGGCCGGCCTGGGCCTGCTGGCCGCATTCGCGCTGCTGGCCTGGCTGGCGAAGCCGGATCC
>CAZVLY010000249.1:2507-7130 GCA_964628175.1 uncultured Piscinibacter sp.
GCCTGGGCCTGCTGGCCGCATTCGCGCTGCTGGCCTGGCTGGCGAAGCCGGATCCGCCGTCGCCGCCCACAGCGACCGCGCCCGCCGCGGTCGCCCCGGTCGCGGCACCGGCCTCGGTCGCAGCGCCACCGGCCACCGCGCTGCCAGCCTCGGCGCCCGAGCCGGTGACGGCCGCAGCGATCTCCACTTCCGCCGTCCCGCTGGCACCCGCGGCTGCGACCGCGCCCGCAGCCGCATCGGCCCCCTCGTCGGCGTCGGCCCCCCTGGCACGCAAGAGAATCCCCGAGCCGGTGGCACGCAAGCGAGCGCAGGAAGCCCCCGCCGTGCGGACCGAGCCTGCGCCGCCGCCGCTGGTTGCCGCGCCGGTCGCCGCGGCGCCGGCCGCGCCGCCACCCGAGCGTGCCAAGACCGTGGCCGAACTGTGTGCCGCAGCGAACCTGCTGACACGCGGCTTCTGTGAACAGCGCGAATGCCGCCGGGGCGAACTGGCGGCCGATCCGGCCTGCGTGAAGCTGCGGGACGCCGAACAGCGGCGCCTGTTCCAGCAGTAGCGGCGCCCGGCCGCCGATCAGTTGAGCGCGCTGCTGCCCGGCGGCCGCGAACCCGGCGGCAAGAACAGGCCCGCGGAATCGACCGGGTCGAAGTGGTACTTGATGCCGCAGAAGTCGCAGGCGATCTCGACCCGGCCCTGCTCGGCGATGATGCTCTCGATCTCGTCGCGGCCCAGGCTGCGCAGCATGGCACCGACCCGATCACGCGAGCAGGAGCACTCGAAGTGCGGCCCCAGCGCGCCGACCTGCGGCTCGAATCGGCGCACCCGCTCTTCCCAGAACAGGCGGCGCAGGATGGTCTCGGCATCCAGCGTCAGCAGCTCCTCGCGCGTCAGCGTGGCGGCCAGGTGGGCGATGCGATTGAAGCCCTCGTTCAGGCCGATCTGGTCCTGGTCGAGCTGGCCGGCCAGGTTGCCGGCGCCTTCCACCGGCAGGCGCTGGATCAGCAGGCCGGCGGCCACCCTGTCGTCGGAGGCCAGCACCAGCCGCGTGTCCAGCTGCTCGGACTGCAGCATGTAGTGCTCCAGCACCTGCGACAGCTCCTGCAGCGGTTCACGCGCGTCGCCATGCAGCGGCACGATGCCCTGGTAGGGCTGCTGGCCGGGCAGCTTGTCCTGCGGGTCGAGCGTGATGGCGCAGCGGCCCTGGCCGTGCACGTTGAGCATGGCTTCGAGCTTCGCGCCGGCCGGCACCTCGCCGATCACCTTGGCGGTGCTGCGAAAGGCCAGGTCCGGCTGCACCTCGGCCACCGCGAGCTTCACCGGCCCGTCGCCGAAAACCTGCAGGATCAGCGCGCCGTTGAACTTGATGTTGGCCTGCATCAGCACGCCGGCCGCGGCCATCTCGCCGAGCAGCGCGCGCACCGGCGGCGGGAAGGCGTCTCCGGCGGTCACGCGGCGCTGCAGCAGTTCCTGCCAGGCATCGGTCAGGCGCACCAGCATGCCGCGCACGGGCAGGCCCTCGAAGATGAACTTGTGCAACTCGCTCATGACGACACCCCGCAGGCCGGGCACGGCCTGCGACCCTCCGGGAGGGTCGGGCCTGGCTCGGGACGGCCCGGCGCTGCGGCGCGCATCAGCCGATCTTCCTCAAGCCACGGCGATAGCGCTCGGACTTCTCGGCATAGTGCACCGCGCCCTGCCGCAGGCGCTCGAACTGTTCGGGCGAAAGCTGCCGCACCACCCGGGCCGGTGAACCCATGATCAACGAGCCGTCCGGGAACTCCTTGCCTTCGGTAACCAGCGCGCCCGCGCCGACCAGGCAGTTGCGGCCGATCCTCGCGTTGTTCAGCACCACCGCCTGGATGCCGATCAGCGAGCCGTCGCCGATGCTGCAGCCGTGCAGCATGACCTGATGGCCGATGGTCACGTCGGCGCCGACGGTGAGCGGGCAGCCCATGTCGGTGTGCAGCACGCTGCCGTCCTGCACGTTGGAGCCGCGGCCGATGGTGATCCACTCGTTGTCGCCGCGCAGGACGGCGCCGAACCAGACGCTGGCGCCCTCTTCCAGCGCCACGCGGCCGATGACCTGGGCGCTGTCGGCCACCCAGGCCGTGTCCGCGATGCGGGGAATGTCGTCGTCGAGCTGGTAGATCGCCATGGCGGTGCTTCCGGGAAAGGCGCGAAGTGTAGTCACAAGGCGCGGTTGCTGCGTTCCTCGGCCAGTGTCATCACGCGGATGCAGGGGGTGTAGCCGTCGTGCACCACGCCGTGCAGGTCGGTGCGCTTGTGCGAGCGCATCAGCGACAGCAGGAACTGCACGATCTCCCGCGTGATCACCTGCCCCGGCACCAGCGCCGGGATGCCCGGCGGGTAGGGCACGATCTGGTCGGCGCAGACGCGGCCATCGAGCGCGGCGTTGGCGTGCTCGTCGTCGTCGAGCAGCGGCAGCAGTTCGCCTTCGCAGTAGAAGGCGTCGCGCGGCAGATAGCGCAGGCCGGTGAAGCCGGCGATCTCCGGCGCCTTGACGAGTCGGCGTGGCGCCTTGGCCTCGCGCGCCAGGCGCAGCAACGCGTCGTGCAGGCGCGAGACCTTGCTGCGCGTGGTGCCGATGGTCAGCAGCAGCGTCACCGTGTTGAAGGTGGACTTCTCGACCTGGATGTTGAAGCGCTCGAACAGCACCTGCTGGAACTCGTCCACGGTGAAGCCCGAGCGCGAGACGTCGACGGTGATCTTGGTCGGGTCGAGCTGGATGCCGTCGTCGCGCACCTCGGCGGGCAGCAGGTCGGTCAAGGTGAGCGCCTGGAAGACGTTGGTCGCGTCGATCGCCTCGCGCAGCTCGGCGGCGAGTTCGAGCGTGCGCTGCAGCAGCTTGTAGCCTTCCATCACCGCCTGCTGGCGGCCCACGTCGAGGCTGGCGATGATGCCGTACTGCGGGCTCGTCGACGTGTGCATGTTGAAGTTCTCGCGGAACAGGTGCGCGTCGAAGGCCGGGTCGTTCACGTGGATCATGCTGGCCTGGCTCAGCGCCGACAGCACCTTGTGCGTGGACTGCGTGGCGTAGTCGGCGCCGGCCTCCAGCGCCGTCGGCCGGAACGCCGGGTGGAAGCGCGCATGCGCGTACCAGGCCTCGTCGATGATCACCTTGATGCCCTTGGCATGCGCCGCCGCGATGATCGGCGGCAGGTCGTAGCGCAATCCGTCGTAGGTGCAGGACGTGAGGATCAACGCCTTCGCGTCGGGGTGCGCCTCGATGGCCTCGAACAAGGTCTTCTTCGGCACCGGGCCGAACAGGCCGTAGGTGCGGTTCATCGAGCTGTCCAGGTACACCGGCCGCGCGCCCGACAGCACCACGCCATGGTGAACCGACTTGTGGCAGTTGCGGTCGAGCAGGAGCTTGTCGCCCGGCGCCAGCAGGGTCTGGAAGATCACCTTGTTGGCCGTCGAGGTGCCGTTGGTCGCGAAGAAGGTGCGCTGGGCGCCGAAGGCGCGTGCCGCCATGTCCTGCGCCTGCGCGATCACGCCCTTCGGGTCGAGCAGCGAGTCGAGCATGTCGACCGACACCGACAGGTCGGCGCGCAGCATGTTCTCGCCGAGGAATTCGTGGAACTGCGCCGACCACGGGCTGCCGCGCAGGCTGTCGCCCGACGAATGCCCCGGCGTGTGCCAGGCATCCTTGGCCATCAGCACGTACTCGCGCAGCGCGTCGAAGAAGGGCGTGCGCGACTTCTCCTGGATCTCGGCCTGCAGGATGCGGAACCAGCCGCGCGGATCGGCCTCGTCGCGCATGAAGAATCCGTCGATCGCCTCGCGCGTCAGCGCGCCGACGGTCTCTTCGTCCCGCGCGCTGTCCACCAGCACGTAGAGGTCGAGTTCGGGGCGCAGCGCGTGCAGCGACTGCACCAGGTCCTCGGCCCCCCAGGGGGCGCCGCCCTGCGTGTCGCCCAGGCTGTCGATCAGCACGCTCTGCAGGTCGCCGTCGTCGCGGGCGATGCCCAGGGCCTCGGCGGCGGAGGCGACGCCGTGGAAGCTCAGGCCGCAGGGGTTGTCGAGTTGCTTGGCAGCGGTGCCCAGGCCCTTGAGCAGGCTTCGGCGCAGCGTGGCATCGGCAAGGACGAGCAGGACATGGCTGTGGGGGCGCGGCATGGGCCGGAGCTTATCAAGCGCCGCCACCGTGCCATCGATAATCGCCGCATGGACCTCCGACGCGAAGCGCTCGCCCTGCTGCAGATCGCCGACCCGGCGGACAAGGCCGCGGCCGTGCGCGCGCTGGCGGCGCAGGACGCCGTGACGCTGGACACCGAGGCCGACCTGGCCGAACCCGAAGGCCTGCCGGGACGTCCGGCCAGGCCCGCGCTCGTGGCGCCGAAGGACGTGCCGACCCGCTCGCCCTTCACGCTCGAGGGCCGCGCGGCGCTGCTGCATTCGATCGCGCACATCGAGTTCAACGCCATCAACCTGGCGCTCGACGCGGTGTGGCGCTTCGCCGGCATGCCGGAAGCCTTCTACCGCGACTGGCTGCGCGTGGCCGCGGAGGAGTCGCTGCACTTCACGCTGCTGCGCGATCACCTGCGAACGCTCGGCCACGACTACGGCGACTTCGCCGCGCACGACGGCCTGTGGACGATGGCGGC
>CAZVLY010000250.1:0-7102 GCA_964628175.1 uncultured Piscinibacter sp.
CAGTGGCGGGCCACGGCCTGACCTACATCGACCACCTGACGCACAACGTGCACCGTGGCCGCATGAAGGAATGGGCCGAGTTCTACGAGCGCCTGTTCAACTTCCGCGAGGTGCGCTACTTCGACATCGAGGGCAAGCTCACCGGCCTGAAGAGCAAGGCCATGACCAGCCCCTGCGGCAAGATCCGCATCCCGATCAACGAGAGCAGCGACGACAAGAGCCAGATCGCCGAGTACCTCGACCTGTACCACGGCGAAGGCATCCAGCACATCGCGCTGGGCACCGACGACATCTACCGCACCGTCGAGGGCATGAAGGCGTCTGGCGTGAGCTTCCAGGACACCATCGAGACCTACTACGACCTGGTCGACAAGCGCCTGCCCGATCACGGCGAGAATGTCGCCGACCTGCGGCGCCTGCGCATCCTGATCGACGGCGCCACCCACCAGGGCGCACCGAACGAACTGCTGCTGCAGATCTTCACGCAGACGGTGATCGGGCCGATCTTCTTCGAGCTCATCCAGCGCAAGGGCGACCAGGGCTTCGGCGAGGGCAACTTCCGCGCGCTGTTCGAGAGCATCGAGCTCGACCAGATCCGCCGCGGCGTGCTGCAGGACAAGACGGCCGCCTGAGGGAGCGCACACGATGAACGCCCAGCCCGACTTCCATTCCGGCATCAACCAGGGCGTGGCCCCGGTCACCTATGGCCAGGGCGACCGGCCGCCGCGCGGCGACTATGCGCAGGCCCGGGCCGACTACACCTGCGACCAGCAGTGGGAACGCTACACCTCGGCCGACCACGACCTGTACCGCCGCCTGTACGAGCGCCAGGCCGCGCAGTTGCCGGGCCTGGCCTGCGAGGAGTTCATCGCCGCGGTGGCGCACCTGGGTGCGCCCGATCGCATCCCGCGCTTCGACCAGCTCAGCGAGCGGCTGCACCGCGCCACCGGCTGGGAGGTGGTGGCCGTGCCCGGGCTGATCCCGGAGGAAGCCTTCTTCGCGCTGCTCGCGCAGCGTCGCTTCCCGGTGACCGGCTGGATCCGCCAACCCGAGGAGTTCGACTACGTGGTCGAGCCCGATGTCTTCCACGACCTGTTCGGCCACGTGCCGCTGCTGTTCAACCCGATGTTCGCCGACTACATGCAGGCCTACGGCGCCGGTGGCTTGAAGGCGAGCCGGCTCGAGGCTTGCGAGTCGCTGGCACGCCTGTACTGGTACACGGTGGAGTTCGGGCTGATCGCCACCCCGGCGGGCCTGCGTGCCTACGGCGCAGGCATCCTGTCGTCGGCCGGCGAACTGCGCCACAGCGTGACGAGCCGTGAACCTCAGCGCGTCGGCTTCGATCTCGAACGCATCATGCGCACGCGCTACCGGATCGACTCCTACCAGTCCACCTACTTCGTGATCGACAGCTTCGAGCAGCTGTTCGATGCGACGGCACCCGACTTCACGCCGATCTACCGCCGCGTCGCCGCGGCCGGCGACCTCGAGGCCGACGCGCGCCTGCCAGGCGACCGTTTGGTCTGAACCGGCCCGCGCCGAGGCCCCCTTCGGGGCGATTGCCCGCGAGTTCACCCGCGCCGACACTGGCCGGCGTGACGCACTGTCCATGCCCCTCGCGCGAGTCAGCGCCATGAGCGAGCCGCTGAGTCGCCGCTGCGCGCTGACCCTGCTCGTGGCCCTGGCCGTCGCAACCGTGGCCGGGCTGATCGCCTGGGGGCCGGTGTTGCTGGCCGCCTCCGCGCATGCGTATGCGGACGATCGCGACTGGGCCGGCCTGCCCAACGCCGCCAACGTCCTGGCGAGCCTGCCGCTGCTGGCCGCCGCCCTCTGGGGCGTGGTCGTCACGCGGTCCAGCCGCTGGGGCGATGAGCTGCGTCGGCCCTGGACGGCGTTTCACGTCTGCGCCGGCGCGGCCGCCGCGGTGGCGGCCGTCTATCACGTGGCGCCCGGCGACGCCACGTTCGTGCTGGCCCATGCCTTGGCCGCCGCGGGCTTCGTCTACCTCGGCCAGGGCGTGCTGGCGGAGCGGGTGCATCCGGAGTTCGGCTCGGTCCGCGCGCTGCTCGGTTCCGGCCTGCTGGCGGCACTCGCCTGCGCGATCGTCCTCATTGGCGCGGGTCGGGGGCATGGCATCGACATGCGCCCGCTTCTCTTGCTGCAGGTGATGCCGGTGCTGCTGATTCCCGCCGGCGCGCTGTGGTTGCCCGGCGCGCACACACGCGCCTCCGACTGGATCATCATGCTGGTGGCCTACGGCATCGCCAAGGGCTTCGACGTGGCCGATGCAGCCGTGCTCGGCGCCACCGGCTGGATCAGCGGCCATGGGCTCATGCACCTGGCCCTGGCGGCCGTGGCCGGGTGGCTCGCCTACTGCGCGGTGAGACCGCGCTCGGCGGCCGGGGCGCCCGACAGCCGACGCAGTACCTCGCTGAACACCTCCGGCTGAAATGCCAGATGCACATGCGCGCTGCCGGGCACATGCCGGTTGTGGGCGCCGGGCAGGGTGGCGGTCGACGGCGGGAAGACGATGTTGTCGCAGTGGCTGTACAGGCAGGTGAAGCCTGCATAGGGCCGTGGCTCGCGGCGGCGTTCGGCGTCGGCGAGTTCCTGAAGCCAGTCGTTGGCACGCCGCATCTGCAGGCCATTGGGCGTGATGCCGAAGCGCGCCAGCCAGGTGCCGCCATGCGGCGAGCCGATGGTGACGACATGCTCGACCTGGTCGCCGGGCGGGCATCGCGACAGCCAGGCGCGGACCGCGAGCCCGCCCATGCTGTGCGCCACGATCAGCGGCGGTCGGCCCGTCACCTCGCGCAGGCGGCACACCGCGGCATCGACGATCGCCACGTACTCGTCGATGCCTCCGAACACCGGCTCCAGGTTGACGGCGAGATGCGGAATGCCGGCCGCCCGCAAGCGCCGCAACCAGGGATTCCAGAAGCCACGGTTGCAGACAAAGCCGTGCACGAACACCACGCCCAGGCGGCCGGCATGTGCGGGTTCGAGCCAGTCCGGCTCGGCGGTCGCACGGAACGGCTGGCGCCAGCAGAACACGCGCGGCGCCGACCGCACCTCTCCCCACCAGGCCTGCAGCAACTGGGCCGGCGTCGCGCGAGGAGCCGGATCGTCGCCCCGCGTGAAGGCGAGCATGACGAATTCGAGGCCGAGGAACAGGGCGTAGCCGAACAGGATCGACAGTGCGCCGCCCACGGCCCAGCCCCAGCGCCCCTGATGACCGAACCACGCGGCCCACGACGTGGCCAGAACGATCAGCGAGACGGTGATGGCCTGTTGCAGGCGGGCGAGCATGCGATGGATGCTACCCGCCCTCAGGCGAGCGTCACGTCACGGCCGGTCAGCCGTTTGGCCAGGCCCGTGGCGAGGCGGTTCACGATGCCGTAGATCGACAGCTGCGGGTTGGCGCCGATGCTGGTGGGGAAGATGGAGCCGTCGTGCACCGAGAGGTTGGCCACCTGCCAGTGCACGCCGTCGGGCCGCACGACGCCGCGCTTGTCGTCGCCAGCCATGCCGCAGCCACCCATCACGTGGGCGCTGACCACGCGCGTGAGCAGCGGCTTCATCGGCAGCGCGGCGATCGCCTCGCGCGCCTGCGTCCACGAGGTGTAGCGCTGTGCCGTCTCGTGCACCGGCAGCACCACCTTCGCGCCGGCAGCGAACTGGATCTCCGCCATGCTCAGGAAGGCGCGGCGGGCACCGTCCATGACGAAGTCGGTCAACGGGTAGTCGAGCACCGGGGAGCCGTCGGACCGCAGCGTGACCCGTCCGCCAGGTGATTGCTCGTGGAAGCCGTCGCGCAACAGCGCCAGCAGGCTGTGCGTCTTCGGGAACTCGGCCAGCAGATCGGCCTGCGCCTGCCCGTAGCCCGGCAGCGTGGAGGCGAAGATCACCGGGTGGATCGGCGGCGCTTCCAGCTTGTAGCCGATGGCGCCGTCGATGGGTTGCGTCTCGAGGAAGTGGTCGGTGTAGATCGTCTGCGGCGCGCCCTTCCAGCCTTCGACGGCCTGCTCGAACAGAGCGGCCGAGATCACCACCGGATGCAGGAAGGTGCGCCGACCGAGCAGCGAATGCGGATCGGGCAGACCCGAACGCATCAGCAGCGCCGGCGAGTTGATGGCGCCGCCGGACACCACGTAGTGCCGGGCGACGATGCGCACGTCGGCGCCACTGGCCGGTCGGCCATCGAGCTGCACGGGCACACAGCGCAGCGCCTCGACGCGATCGCCTTTCGCCTCGAGTGCCTGCACGCGCGTCTGGACCAGCAGGGTGGCACCGCGCTCGAGCGCGGCCGGGATGGTCGTGACCAGCATCGACTGCTTCGCGTTGGTCGGGCAGCCCATGCCGCAGGAGCCGAGGTTCCAGCAGCCCTTCACGTTGCGCTGGATCATCGGCGCGGTGATCCCGAGCCGGGCCGCGCCGCGTCGCAGCAGCTCGTTGTTCTCGTTGGGCGGCATCAGCCAGGTGCCGACGTTCAGGCGTCGTTCGGCCTGCTGGAACCAGGGTGTCAGCGCGTCCGCACCGAAGTCGGCCAGGCCGAAGCGGGTGCGCCAATGATCCAGCGTCGGGGGCGGCGTGCGGAACGAACTGGTCCAGTTGACCGTGGTGGAGCCACCCACGCAGCGGCCCTGCAGGATGGTGATCGCCTTGTCGGCCGTCTTGCGCGCGGCACTCTCCTGGTACAGCGTCGGGTAGGCCTCGCTCTCCCGCTGGTGGAAGTCCGTGCTGCTGCGCAGCGGGCCTTCTTCGACGAGCACGACGCGCAGCCCGGCCTGCGTCAGCAACTCCGCGGTGATGCCGGCACCGGCGCCGCTGCCGACGATCGCCACGTCGCATTCGATGCGCTCGGGCAGGGCGCCATGCGGCCCGCCGAACACGCGCCAGCCGCGCGCCAGGCCTTCGCGAACGGGATCGGGTTGACGGCTCACGGTGCGAGCTCCATCAGATGTCCGAGGGTCCTGGGTAGCCCAGGTGCCGCCAGGCGGACGGGTCGGAGAAGTACGCCGCGTTGGTGAGGTCGCGGAGTGCGTGATAGGCCTGCTGCTTCAGTGCCAACGACGAAAGCCGCATGCCTTGAAGCGACGCCTGCACTTGCGCCACGCTGGCCTGCGGCCACGCGCTCGTGAGGCCTGCCAGGGCAATGCGACCGGGCGGCGTGGCCAGCAGGCCCAGCAACTGCGACAACTCGGCCTGGACGGCAGGCGGGAATGCCGCGATCGCCGCCTCCAGGCGCTGCAGATGGGCTTCGAGTACCTTGTCGCGTTCCGCTTCGGCGGAGGGCAGCGCCCCGTCGAGCACGGCCCGGGCCACGGCGTGCATGACGGCTCGGGCCGCGTTGCTGAGGTGACCGTTGGTCAGTGCCGGATTGAGCAGTGCCACACCGCCACCCGCAGCGACGAGAATCACCGTCGCGCCGATGCCGAGCTTGAGCAGGGTTCGTCTTTGCATCTGTTCCACCGACGGCCATGGGCGCCGAGACTGTGGACGAGTGTTGCACCATTCAGGCGGGACGCCTTAGAGAAGACCGACTAACCGGGCTCGTGAGAAACCCGCAGGACACGGCTACAGTCAGCTGCAGAGGGATCTTCAAACGCGATGACAGCCGAAGCCAGGTCCATCCTTGCCCAACTCGATGTCGTCGAACGCGAGCGCGCCGCGCGCAGCATGGACCCGGCGCTGGCCAGCACCGTCCGGGAACTGAAGTCCTATCAGCAGCGGCGCTTTGCGGGCACATACGCCGACCTGCTGGCGAGCACGCGTTATGGGCCGGCAGCCCGGTTCTTTCTCGACGAGCTGTATGGTCCGCAGGACTTCAGTTCGCGCGATGCGCAGTTCGCGCGCGTGGTGCCAGCGATGGTCCGGCTGTTTCCCGCGGAGATCGTCAGCACGGTGCAGACACTCGCCGACCTGCACGCCCTGTCGGAGACGCTCGACACCCTGATGGCTCGGCATCTGCAGGGGCGAACCATCGATCGGTTCGGCTATGCGGATGCGTGGCAGCACACCGGTGATGCGGCACAGCGCGAGCGACAGATTGCGCTCACGCTCATCGTCGGCTCGAATCTGGACCGCCTCACGCGCAAGCCCCTGCTTCGCGGCACGCTGCATCTGATGCGCGGGCCCGCCAGGGCGGCAGGTCTTCCAGCGCTGCAGGCCTTCCTGGAACTGGGCTTCGATACTTTCAAGGCGATGGGTGGGGCGGCCGAGTTCCTGTCGACGGTCGGCGTTCGCGAACGCGCCTTGGCCGCAGCACTCTTCTCGGCGCGCCTGCACGGTTCGCCGCTCGACCCCGCGTTAGGACAACTACCATAGGCGCCCCGCCTGTCGCCCGCGAGCATGCTGAGCTCGCCCTGAATGCAGAGGAACACTTGTCGCAACCCGTTGATCGCCCCTGGCTTTCGAGCTTTCCGCCCGGCGTTCCCGCCGACATCGATCCCGGCGCTTACCGCTCGCTCACCCATTTGCTGGACGACGCCTTCCGCGAACACGCACGGTCATGCGCAGCTGTGTGCATGGACAGCGAGCTGACTTTCGCGCAACTGGACGAGTTGTCTTCGGCGCTTGGGGCGTGGTTGCAGAGCCGGCAGTTGGCCAAGGGTGCACGCGTGGCGCTGATGATGCCCAACGTGCTGCAGTATCCGGTGGCCATCGCGGCGGTCTTGCGGGCAGGCTACGTGGTGGTGAACGTCAACCCGTTGTACACGCCGCGCGAGCTCGAGCACCAGTTGAAGGATTCCGGTGCCGAGGCCATCGTGATCCTTGAGAACTTTGCCAGCACGCTGGGCGAGGTGCTCGAACGCACGTCGGTACGACATGTCGTGCTGGCGTCGATGGGCGATCTGTTGGGGTTCTGGAAGGGCCAGCTGGTGAATCTCGCTGTGCGGCACGTGCGCAAGCTGGTGCCGGAATTCAGCCTCCCGCTCGATGGCGGTCGGACCGTCACGCGCTTCAACATGGCGATCGCCGAGGGCACGAGGCTGAGCCTCAGGCGCGTCGACGTATCGCCAGACGACATCGCGTTCCTTCAGTACACCGGCGGTACGACCGGTGTGTCCAAGGGGGCGACACTGCTGCATCGCAACGTCGT
>CAZVLY010000251.1:0-1086 GCA_964628175.1 uncultured Piscinibacter sp.
CCCACCCAGGGCTTGGTGGCCAGGTCGTGGCAGGCCGGCAAGTCGGCGATCAGCCCCAGGCGCGCCAGCAGCAGCGTGCCCGAACACTGGGCGCCGATGAGCTGGCGCAGCGGGTCCAGGCGCAGGCGGTCGAGCAGCTTGCTGTTCTCGGCGATGGCGCGGGTGTAGATGCCGCTGCCGAAGATCACCGCGTCCGCCTCGTTGGCGAACTCGAGCGAGCGCTGCGCCTGCACGGTGACGCCGTTCATCGAGGTGACGTGCGAGGTCGGGCTGGCGATCTCGGCCTTCCAGCCCTGCGCGCCGAGGCGGTTGAGCATCCCGAGGGCGATGAACGAATCGAGCTCGTTGAAGCCGTCGAACGTGAGGATGGCGATGCGCACGATGCCGCCCGCTCAGTCTTCGAGCAGGGAGCGCAGCATCCAGGCGGTCTGCTCGTGCACCGTGAGGCGCTGGGTGAGCAGGTCGGCCGTCGGCTCGTCGCCGGCGGCGTCGGCCAGCGGGAAGATGCCGCGCGCGGTGCGCGCCACCGCCTCGTGGCCGTCGACGAGGATCTTCACCATCTCCATCGCCTTGGGCGGCTTGGCCGGCGCGTCCTTGATCGAGGCCAGGGCGCCGAACTGCGCGTAGGAGCCCGGCGCCGGCGAGCCCAGCGAGCGGATGCGCTCGGCGATCGGGTCGACGGCCGTCCACAGTTCGGTGTACTGGGCCATGAACATCGCGTGCAGCGTGTTGAACATCGGCCCGGTGACGTTCCAGTGGAAGTTGTGCGTCGTCAGGTACAGCGTGTAGGTGTCGGCCAGCAGGCGCGACAGCCCGCCGGCGATGGCCATGCGGTCCTTCTCGCTGATGCCGATGTTGATGGCGGGCCCGGACGGGACCTTGGGCTTCTTGGTGCTGTTCTTGGCCATGCGAACTCCGAAGGACTGGGAACGACCCCGACACTGTAGCGAAGTGCCGGGGCCGCGGGTTGAGGCAGGTTCAGGGTCCGTGCCGCGATCAGGCCAGGCCGTGGCGGTCGAGGTTCATCACCTTGGTCCAGGCCGCCACGAAGTCGCGCACGAACTTCTCTTTCGCGTCGGCGCTCGC
>CAZVLY010000251.1:1096-7063 GCA_964628175.1 uncultured Piscinibacter sp.
TTGGAGCCGAACACCAGGTCGACGCGCGTGGCCGTCCACTTCGTTGCGCCGCTCTTGCGGTCCCGGCCCTCGTACACGCCGCCGGCCGGCGTCCATTGCGTGCCCATGTCGAGCAGCTGCGTGAAGAAGTCGGTGCTCAGCACGCCCGGCCGGTCGGTGAACACGCCGTGCCGGCTGCCGCCGGCGTTGGCGCCGAGCACGCGCAGCCCGCCCACCAGCACCGTCATCTCGGGCGCGGTCAGCGTGAGCTGCTGTGCCTTGTCGACCAGCAGGTGCTCCACCGCCACGCCGGCCGGGCCCTTGAAGTAGTTGCGGAATCCATCGGCCACCGGTTCGAGCACGCCGAAGGATTCGACGTCGGTCTGCTCCTGCGTAGCGTCGACGCGCCCCGGCGTGAACGGCACCTCGACCGCGACGCCCGCCGCCCTGGCGGCCTGCTCCACGCCCACGCCGCCGGCCAGCACGATCAGGTCGGCCAGCGAGAACTTGCCCGAGGCCTGCCGGATGCCCTCCAGCGTGGCCAGCACCTTGGCCAGCTCGCCCGGCGTGTTGGCCTCCCAGCTTTTCTGCGGTGCCAGGCGGATGCGCGCCCCGTTGGCGCCGCCGCGCCTGTCGCCGCCGCGGAAGGTCGAGGCCGAGGCCCAGGCGGTGGAAACGAGCTGCGCGACCGTCAGCCCCGACGCGGCAATCATCGACTTCGCTTCGGCGATGTCGGCGGCGCTGGGCGCCGGCAGCGTGGCCGCGGGCAGCGGGTCCTGCCAGATCAGGTCTTCCTTGGGCACCTCGGGGCCGAGGTAGCGCGACTTCGGGCCGAGGTCGCGGTGGGTCAGCTTGAACCAGGCGCGGGCGAAGGCCTCGGCGAAAGCCTGCGGGTTGTCGAGGAAGCGCCGCGAGATCTTCTCGAAGGCCGGGTCGACACGCAGCGTCAGGTCGGTGGTGAGCATCGTCGGCCGGTGCTTCTTGCCGGGGACGTGAGCGTCCGGGATGATCTCCGGCGCGTCCTTGGCCACCCACTGCTTGGCACCGGCCGGCGAGTGGCTCAGCTCCCACTCGTACTTGAACAGGTGCTCGAAGAAGTCGTTGCTCCAGCGCGCCGGCGTGGTCGTCCAGGTGACCTCCAGGCCGCTGGACACGGTGTCCTGGCCGTGGCCGCTGCCGAAGCTGCTGTGCCAGCCCAGGCCCTGCGCCTCCAGCGGCGCGCCTTCGGGCTCCGGACCCTTGTGCGACTCCGGCGCGGCGCCGTGCGCCTTGCCGAAGGTGTGGCCGCCGGCGATCAGCGCGACGATCTCCTCGTCGTTCATGGCCATGCGGCCGAAGGTGGCGCGGATGTCCTTCGCGGCGGCGAGCGCGTCGCCGCTCGCGTTCGGCCCTTCCGGGTTCACGTAGATCAGGCCCATGTGGGTGGCGGCCAGCGGCTGGTCGAGATCGCGCTCGCCGGTGAAGCGCTTGTCGGTGGCCAGCCAGGTGGTCTCGCTGCCCCAGTTGACGTCCTGGTCGGGCTCCCACACGTCGGCGCGGCCACCGGCGAAGCCGAAGGTGCGAAAGCCCATCGACTCCAGCGCCACGTTGCCGGCCAGGAGCATCAGGTCGGCCCAGCTGATCTTCTGGCCGTACTTCTGCTTGATCGGCCACAGCAGGCGGCGCGACTTGTCGATGTTGACGTTGTCCGGCCAGCTGTTCAGCGGCGCGAAGCGCTGCTGCCCGCGGCCGCCGCCACCGCGGCCGTCGGCCGTGCGGTAGGTGCCGGCGGCGTGCCAGGCCATGCGCACGAACTGCGGGCCGTAGTGGCCGAAGTCGGCCGGCCACCAGTCCTGCGAGTCGGTCATCAGCGCGAGCAGGTCCTTCTTCAGCGCGAAGTAGTCGAGCTGCTGGAAGGCCTGCGCGTAATCGAAGTCCGCACCCAGCGGGTCGGACCGGCCCGAGTGCTGGCTCAGCAGCTCCAGGCGCAGCGCGCTGGGCCACCAGTCCCGGTTCGTCGTGCCGCCGCCGGCGGCATGGTTGAACGGGCACTTCGCTTCGTTGGACATCGTGGATCTCCTGTCTCGGTCGTTGCTTCGGACTGCGGTACCCGCCGCGTGAACGGGTGCCGTCAGATTAGGGTCGAAGCATCGTTCCGGCCAATTGGCGATCCGAAACGCGGCGATAGGGACGACGCTCGCACCGGCCGTGCGCTGCGCGGCAGGCTCAGTCGCTCAGGCGTTTCACGCCCGGCAGCTCGCAGGCGTAGATGCAGTTGCGCAGCGCCGCGATCGCCTCGTAGCGCGTGAAGGTGCGCCGCCAGGCCAGCACCACGCGGCGCGTGGGCACCGGCGCGGCGAACCTCACGTAGCGCACGTGCGGCTGCAGGTCCTTGGGCACGCTGAGCTGCGGCACCACCGTGACACCCATGCCCGAGGCGACCATGTACTTGATCGTCTCCAGCGAGCTGCCCTCGAAGCTCTTGCGGATGCCCTCGGCGTCGCTGGAAAAGCGCGCGTATTCCGGGCAGACCTCGAGCACGTGGTCGCGGAAGCAGTGCCCGGTGCCGAGCAGCAGCATGGTCTCGTTCTTCAGCTCCTCGGCGGTGATGCTCTTGCGCTTGGCCAGCGGGTGGTTCTTCGGTACCGCGGCCATGAAGGGCTCGTCGTACAGCGGCGCCACCGCCAGGCCGGTGTCCGGGAAGGGCTCGGCCATGATCGCCGCGTCGAGGTCGCCGGTGCGCAGCATCTCGAGCAGCTTGGCGGTGAAGTTCTCCTGGATGATCAGCGGCATCTGCGGCACGCGCTCGATGGCCTGCTTGACCAGGTCGGGCAGCAGGTAGGGCCCGATGGTGTAGATGATGCCCAGGCGCAGCGGGCCGGAGATCGGGTCCTTGCCGCGCTTGGCGATCTCCTTGATCGACGCCGCCTGCTCGATCACCGACTGCGCCTGGCGCACGATCTCGTCGCCCAGCGGCGTCACGCTGACCTCGCTGGCGCCGCGTTCGAAGATCTTCACGTCGAGCTCTTCCTCGAGCTTCTTGATCGCCACGCTCAGCGTGGGCTGCGACACGAAGCAGGCCTCGGCGGCACGGCCGAAGTGCTTCTCCCGCGCGACGGCGACGATGTAGCGGAGTTCGGTGAGCGTCATGCCGGCAAGTATCGCAGCGAGGCGCATCGCCGGCTGCGACGGGCGGCATCGCGCTTCGATACCGACGCGTCTGCGCCTTGCATGCACCGTGCGGCACGCGGATTCTTCGCCGGCGGCATGTGCCGCTTCACCCGAGAACGCATGAACATCCACTCGCCCCGAACGGCCTCACGCCTTGCCCTGCTCGCGGCCTGCGCCGCCGCCCTCGCCGGGCTCAGCGCCTGCTACGTCGTGCCCATCGATCCGCGCACCGGCCAGGCCTATCCGCCCGCCCCCTACGCTGCCCGCGAGCCGGCCGGCGTCACCGTCGTCACGCCGCCCGCACCCAGCGCGCCGCCGCAACCCGGCGTGCTCAGCGTGCGCCTGTACCCGCTGAACGCGCAGGCCAACCAGGGCGGCCTGCTCACGGCCGTTGTCGTCGACAGCCACACCGGCCGCGGCAGCTTCACGCTGGCCTACCTGGGCGACACGCTGCAGGGCGAGGCGACGCGCGTGGACGCGAACTACGCCGCCTTCGGCCGCCTGCACAACGAGGTGCTGGGCAGCGCGTCGCGCAACTTCAGCGGCCGCCGCGGCATCGCCAACGCCTTCGGCAGCAAGGGCGTGAACGTGCAGTGCGAGTACCTGATCAGCGGGCCGACGCTGGGCACCGGCGTGTGCCTGTTCTCCGACGGGGCGAAGTACCAGATGCACTTTGGGTGAGCCAGGACGTCGGACCGCGCCTGCGCGCGGGCCGTCGCCTGGCGAACGCCTGCGGGCGTGCCAGCCCGCAGGCTGGAGAGATCTCACGCTTTGAGGAAGTCGGTCTTCGAGCCCAGCCAGCGCGCCACGTGGCGCTCGGCGGCCTGCGGGTCTTTCGCCAGCAGCGCCAGCGCACTGGCGCGCGCCTGGTGCACCAGCGGTTCGTCCAGCGCCAGGTCGGCGAAGCGCAGCAGCGGCGCGCCCGACTGGCGCGCGCCGAGGAATTCGCCCGGCCCGCGGATCTCCAGGTCGCGCCGGGCGATCTCGAAGCCGTCGTTCGTCTCCATCATCGCCTTCAGGCGCGACTTGGCCGTCTCCGACAGCGGCGACGTGTAGAGCAGCACGCAGACGCTGGCCACCGCGCCGCGGCCGACGCGCCCGCGCAGCTGGTGCAGCTGGCTCAGGCCGAAGCGCTCGGCATGCTCGATGACCATCAGCGAGGCGTTGGGCACGTCCACGCCGACCTCGATCACCGTGGTCGACACCAGCACGCCCATCTGACCGGAAGTGAACAGCGACATCACCGCGGCCTTCTCCGCCGCCGGCATGCGGCCGTGCAGCAGGCCGATCATCTGGCCGGGCAGCGCCTCGCACAGCTGCTGGTGCGTGGCCGTGGCGTTCTGCAGGTCGAGTGTCTCGCTCTCCTCGATCAGCGGGCAGACCCAGTAGACCTGCCGGCCCTGCGCCACCTCGTCGCGGATGCGCGCCACCACGGCGTCGCGCTTGTCGTCGGCGAACAGCTTGGTGACCACCGGCGTGCGGCCTGGCGGCAGCTCGTCGATGGTGCTGATGTCGAGGTCGGCGAACAGCGTCATCGCCAGCGTGCGCGGGATCGGCGTGGCCGACATCATCAGCGTGTGCGGTTCCAGCGGGCCTTCGGACAATTTGCTGCGCAGCGCCAGGCGCTGCTGCACGCCGAAGCGGTGCTGCTCGTCGATGATCGCCAGGCCGAGCCGGGCGAACTCCACCTGGTCCTGGATCACCGCGTGCGTGCCGACCACCAGCGCTGCCTCGCCCGAGGCCACCTGCGCGAGCATCTCGCGGCGGCCCTTGCCCTTGCGGCTGCCGGTCAGCCAGGCCACGGTGATGCCCAGCGGCGCGAGCCAGCCGACCAGCTTGCGCAGGTGCTGCTCGGCGAGGATCTCGGTGGGCGCCATCAGCGCGCATTGCCAGCCCTGCTGGATGGCCACCGCGGCGGCGAGCGCCGCCACCACGGTCTTGCCCGAGCCGACGTCGCCCTGCAGCAGGCGGTGCATCGGTGTCTCGCGGGCCAGGTCGCGCGCGATCTCCTCGACGACGCGGCGCTGCGCCTCGGTCAGCGAGAAGGGCAGCGCGGCGAGCAGTTTCTCCTGCAGGCCACCGGCTTCGAGCGCGAAGGCCGGCGCACGCTGGCGCTCGCGCTCCTGCTTGGCCTTGAGCTGCGAGAGCTGCTGCGCGAGCAGCTCCTCGAACTTCAGGCGCTGCCAGGCCGGATGGCTGTGGTCCTCCAGCGTCTCGACGCTGACGTCGGGCGCCGGGTGGTGCAGGAATTCCAGCGCCTCGCGCAGGCCCATCATGCCGGCCGGCACGCTGCCCGGCGGCAGCTGCTCGGAGAGGTCCGCGCGCGACAAGCCCGAGGCGACGACCTTGCGCAGGTAAGCCTGCGGCAACTGTGCGGTGGTCGGGTAGACCGGCGTGAGCGCGCCGGCCAGCGGCGTGGCCTCGTCCACCGCCTTGAAGGCCGGGTGCACCATCTCCAGCCCGAAGAAGCCACCACGCGCCTCGCCGCGCACGCGCACCCGCACACCCTCGGCCAGCGCCTTCTGGTGCGAGGGGTAGAAGTGCAGGAAGCGCAGTACCAGGTCGTCGGCGCCGTCGTGGATCTTCACGACCAGCTGGCGCCGCGGGCGGAACTGCACGCGGCTGTCGGTCACCACGCCCTCGACCTGCGCCACGTCGCCGTCGCGCAGCGAGGCGATGGGGACGAGCTTCGTCTCGTCCTCGTAGCGCAGCGGCAGGTGCAAGGCGAGGTCGATGTCGCGCACGAGGCCGAGCTTGTCGAGCGCGCGTTGCGGCGCGCTCTTGGGCTTGTTCGGGTTCGACGGGGGCGCGGCCTCGGCCATGGGCGGATTCTCGCCG
>CAZVLY010000252.1:0-7061 GCA_964628175.1 uncultured Piscinibacter sp.
GGTGCTGCTGATGCGCTCGTACCTGCTGGCCGGCAACACCAGCCACTACGACGGCGTGATCACGGCGCTGGAGGCACGCGGCATGAAAGTGCTGCCGGCCTTTGCCACCGGGCTGGACAACCGGCCCGCCATAGACGCCTATTTCATGAAGGACGGCCGCCCCACCATCGATGCCCTGGTCTCGCTGACCGGCTTCTCCCTGGTTGGCGGCCCGGCCTACAACGACGCCAAGTCGGCCGAGGACACGCTGGCCAAACTGGACGTGCCCTACCTGGCCGTCAACCCGGTCGAGTTCCAGACGCTCGACCAGTGGGGCGCCTCGCAGCGCGGCCTGCTGCCGGTGGAGGCGACGATGATGGTCGCCATCCCCGAGCTCGACGGCGCCACCGGTTCGATGGTGTTCGGCGGCCGCGGCAGCTCCAGCCAGGTGCAGTGCACCGGCTGCTCGCACGGCTGCCGCTTCGACAACAGCCGCGGCGCGCACGACATGCGCAGCTGCATCGAGCGCGCCGACATGCTGGCCGCCCGCGTCGGCAAGCTGATCGACCTGCGCCGCAGCGAGCGGGCGCAGCGCAAGGTCGGCATGGTGCTGTTCAACTTCCCGCCGAACGCGGGCAACACCGGCACCGCGGCCTTCCTGTCGGTGTTCGAGTCGCTGCACAACACGCTGCTGGCGATGCAGCGCGAGGGCTACACCGTCGAGGTGCCGGCCACCGTCGACGAACTGCGCATCCGCGTCATCGAGGGCAATGCCGCCAAGTACGGCGCGCAGGCCAACGTGCATGTGCGCATCCCGGCCCACGACCACGTCAAGCGCGAGCGCCACCTCAAGGAGATCGAGGCGCAGTGGGGCGCCGCGCCGGGCCGCCAGCAGAGCGACGGCGCCAACATCTTCGTGCTCGGCGAGCGCTTCGGCAACGTCTTCGTCGGCATCCAGCCCGCCTTCGGCTACGAGGGCGACCCGATGCGGCTGCTGTTCGAGAAGGGCTTCGCGCCCACGCATGCCTTCTCGGCCTTCTACCGCTGGCTGCGCGAGGACTTCGGCGCCCAGGCGGTGCTGCACTTCGGCACCCACGGCGCGCTCGAGTTCATGCCCGGCAAGCAGAACGGCCTGACAGCGACCTGCTGGCCCGACCGCCTGATCGGCGACCTGCCCAACCTCTACCTGTACGCCTCGAACAACCCGAGCGAAGGCACGATCGCCAAGCGCCGCGCCGCCGCAACGCTGATCAGCTACCTCACGCCGCCGGTCGCGCAGGCCGGCCTGTACAAGGGCCTGAACGACCTGAAGGCGGCGCTGGAGCGTTACCGCGGCCTGGAACCCGAAGCACAGGCCGAGCGCAGCGAACTCGCGGTGATGATCCAGGCCCAGGCCGCCGAGCTGGAGCTCGCGCCGGCCGAACCCGCCTGGGCCGGCGAAGCCGATGCGCGCATCCAGGTGCTGTCGGAGGCCGTGCTCGAACTCGAGTACACGCTGATCCCCTACGGCCTGCACGTGGTCGGCCGCGCGCCGACACCGGCCGAGCGCATCGACATGCTGCTGTCGCTGGCCGAGGCCTCGCACGGCCAGCGCCCGGCGCGCGCGCTGGTCGAGGCCCTGGTGGCCGGCCGCACGGCCGAGCAGGTGTTCACCCACGCCGCCGCCGAAGACAGCGCGTCGACGACCATCGAGCTGCTGCGCGAACTCGCCCGCGCCGACGCGCTGATGGCGCAGGACCACGAGATCGGCGGCATCCTGCACGCGCTGGACGGCCGCTTCGTGCCGCCCGCCCCCGGCGGCGACGTGATGCGCAACCCGGCCGTGCTGCCCACCGGGCGCAACCTGCACGGCTTCGACCCCTTCCGCATCCCCAGCGCCTACGCGGTGCAGGACGGCACGCGCCAGGCCGAGCGGCTGCTGCAGCGCTACCTCGCCGACGGCAACGCCTTCCCCGAGTCGATCGCGATGGTGCTGTGGGGCACCGACAACCTGAAGAGCGAAGGCGGCCCGATCGCCCAGGCGCTGGCGCTGCTCGGCGCCAAGCCGCGCTTCGACAGCTACGGCCGCCTGGCCGGTGCCGAACTGATCGCGCTCGAGCAGCTCGGCCGCCCGCGCGTCGACGTGGTGATCACCATGTCGGGCATCTTCCGCGACCTGCTGCCGCTGCAGATCCGCATGCTCGCCGAGGCCGCCTTCCTGGCCGCCAGCGCCGACGAGCCGGCCGAGATGAACTTCGTGCGCAAGCATGCGCTGGCCTTCCAGAAGGAACATGGCTGCGATCTCGAATCGGCCTCGCTGCGCGTGTTCGGCAATGCGGAGGGGGCCTATGGCGCGAACGTCAGCCACCTGATCGACAACGGCCAGTGGGACGACGAGAACGAACTCGCCGAGACCTACTCGCGCCGCAAGGGCTTCGCCTACAGCCGCACCGGCCGCCCGGTGCAGCAGGGCGCGCTGCTGCAGAGCGTGCTGGCCAGCGTGCAGCTGGCCTACCAGAACCTCGACTCGGTGGAGCTCGGCGTCACCACCATCGACACCTACTTCGACACGCTGGGCGGCATCAGCCGCGCCGTGCAGCGCGCCAAGACGGCGAATGGCAGCGTGGCCGCGCCGATGGCGCCCGTCTACATCGGCGACCAGACCCGCGACGGGCTGGGCGGCGGCACGGTGCGCACGCTGTCCGAGCAGGTGGCGCTGGAGACGCGCACGCGCATGCTCAACCCGAAGTGGTACGAAGGCATGCTCGAGCACGGCTACGAAGGCGTGCGCCAGATCGAGGTGCACGTCACCAACACGATGGGCTGGTCGGCCACCACGGGGCAGGTGCAGCCCTGGGTCTACCAGCAGCTCAGCGAGACCTTCGTGCTCGACGAGAAGATGCGCGAGCGCCTCGCACGGCTGAACCCCACCGCCTCCGCCAAGGTCGCCAGCCGCCTGCTGGAAGCCTCGGAGCGCCAGTTCTGGACCCCGGACGACAAGACCCTCGAGGCGCTGCGACGCGCCGGTGAGGAACTCGAGGACCGGCTCGAGGGAATCCTTCCCGAGAAAGCAGCAGCATGAACATCACGGCAGTCCCAGTGAGCGATATCCGCAAGGGCGGGCGCCCCGACGGCGAAGGCAGCGTGCAGGTGGAGATGGACCCGAACCTGAAGATCGGCACCGCCAAGGTGTTCGCGATCTACGGCAAGGGCGGCATCGGCAAGAGCACGACCAGCTCCAACCTCTCGGCCGCCTTCTCGAAGATGGGCAAGCGGGTGCTGCAGATCGGCTGCGACCCCAAGCACGACAGCACCTTCACGCTGACCAAGAAGATGCTGCCCACCGTCATCGACATCCTCGAGACGGTGGACTTCCACGCCGAGGAGCTGCGCCCCGAGGACTTCGTCTTCGAGGGCTACAACGGCGTGATGTGCGTGGAGGCCGGCGGCCCGCCCGCGGGCACCGGCTGCGGCGGCTACGTGGTCGGCCAGACCGTCAAGCTGCTCAAGGAGCACCACCTGCTCGAAGACACCGACGTGGTGATCTTCGACGTGCTCGGCGACGTGGTCTGCGGCGGCTTCGCCGCGCCGCTGCAGCATGCCGACCGCGCCATGATCGTCACGGCCAACGACTTCGACTCGATCTTCGCGATGAACCGCATCGTGCAGGCGATCGGCGCGAAGGCGAAGAACTACCGGGTGCGCCTGGGCGGCGTGATCGCCAACCGCAGCGCCGCCACCGACCAGATCGACAAGTACAACGAGCGCACCGGCCTGAAGCTGGCCGCGCACCTGCCGGACCTGGACGCGATCCGCCGCAGCCGCCTGAAGAAGTGCACCCTGTTCGAGATGGACGGCACGCCCGAGATCGAGGCCGTGCAGAAGGAGTACCTGCGCCTGGCGGCCTCGATGTGGCTGGGCGGCGACCCGCTGCCGGCGGTGCCGCTGAAGGACCGCGACATCTTCGACCTGCTGGGATACGACTGATGGAACACGCCACCTACCAGACCCGCCGCGGCGAGATCGAACACTACTTCGACCGCACCGCGGTGCAGGCGTGGGAGCGCCTCACCTCGGACGCGCCGGTCGGCCGCATCCGCGCCACCGTGCGTGCCGGACGCGATCGCATGCGCGCCAGGCTGCTGTCCTGGCTGCCGGCCGACATGCACGGCATGCGGCTGCTCGACGCCGGCTGCGGCACCGGCGCGCTGGCCGTCGAGGCGGCACGCCGCGGCGCCCACGTGGTGGCGATCGACCTCTCGCCCACGCTGGTCGAGCTCGCCGTGCGCCGCGTCGCGCAGCACCTGGAGACATTCGACAACGCCGGGCACATCGACTTCCGCAGCGGCGACATGCTCGACGCCGGCCTCGGCCACTTCGACCACGTGGTGGCGATGGACTCGCTGATCCACTACGAGGCCCACGACGTGGTTCGCGCGCTGGAAGCCTGGGCGCCGCGCGTGTCGCGCTCGATGCTGATCACCTTCGCGCCGCGCACGCCGGCGCTGGCGGCGATGCACGCGGTGGGCCGCTTCTTCCCGCGCGGCGACCGTGCGCCGTCGATCGAGCCGGTGGCCGAGACGGCGCTCAAGCGCGGCCTGCTCGCCGCGCCGGGCCTGCAGGCCTTCCGCGACGCGCGCACCGAGCGCGTGGCCAGCGGCTTCTACACCTCGCAGGCGCTGGAGATCGCGCGGGCATGAAGTTCGCTGACATCGCCCTGCTCTGGAAGCGCGTCGGGCCGCGCTTCCTGCCCTTCGCCGACGTGGCGACGGTGGAGCTGCCGCTGCCGCGGCTGCTGCGCCTGTCGCTGTTCCAGGTGTCGGTGGGCATGGCGACCGCGCTGATGGTGGGCACGCTCAACCGCGTGATGATCGTCGAGCTGGGCATGGCCGCCTGGCTGGTGGCGCTGATGGTGGCGCTGCCGATCCTGGCCGCGCCCTTCCGCGCGCTGATCGGCCACCGCTCCGACACGCACGCCTCGGCGCTCGGCTGGCGCCGCGTGCCCTACATCTGGCTGGGCACGATGATGCAGTTCGGCGGGCTGGCGATCATGCCCTTCGCGCTGCTGCTGCTCACCGGCCAGGGCGAACTGGGTCTGGCCTGGCTGGGCCACCTCGCGGCGGGCCTGGCCTTCCTGCTCGTCGGCGCCGGGCTGCAGACCACGCAGACCGCCGGCCTCGCGCTGGCCACCGACCTGTCGACCGAATCCAACCGCCCGCGCATCGTCGCGCTGATGTACGTGATGCTGTTGCTGGGCCTGGCCGGCGGCGGCGCAGTCTTCAGCGTGCTGCTGACCGACTTCAGCCCGACGCGGCTGATCCAGGTCGTGCAAGGCGCGGCCGTGCTGTCGATCTGGCTCAACGGCGTGGCGCTGTGGAAGCAGGAAGCGCGCGATCCGAGCCGCCGCAAGCACAAGGGCGAGCCGGCTCCGGCCTTCGCGCCGCGCTGGCGCAGCTTCATCGCGCAGCCCAAGGCGCGCCGCTTCCTCTGGACCGTGGGCCTGGGCACCGCCGCCTTCAACATGCAGGACGTGGTGCTCGAGCCCTACGGCGGCGAGATCCTGCACCTGAGCGTGGGCGCCACGAGTGCGCTCACCGCGATGCTGGCCGGCGGCTCGCTGGCCGCCTTCGCGCTGGCCGCACGCTGGCTGGCGCGCGGCAGCGACCCCTACCGCGTGGCGGCGCTCGGTGCGCTGCTCGGGCTGCCGGCTTTCGCGGCCGTGGTGTTCGCCGCGCCGCTGGAGGCACCCTGGCTGTTCCGCGCCGGCACCACGCTGATCGGCTTCGGCGGCGGGCTGTTCGCGGTGGGCACGCTCACCGCGGCGATGAGCCTGGAACAACCCGAACACGTGGGCCTGGCCCTGGGCGCCTGGGGCGCGGTGCAGGCCAGCGCGGGCGGCTTTGCCGTCGCGGCCGGCGGCGCGATCCGCGACGGGGTGTCGCACCTCGCCACGCAAGGCCTGCTGGGCGCGGCGCTGGTCAGCCCGGTGACGGGCTACAGCTTCGTCTACCACCTCGAGATCTACATGCTGTTCGCGGCACTCATCGCCCTCGGCCCGCTGGTGCGGCCGATGGGGCGCCGCCCACAGGTCGCCACCACGGCGAAGTTCGGCCTGGCCGACTTCCCCGGCTAACGCCATCAAGAAGGAGAGCACCCCATGGGAACCGGAGCGATCACCCAATACGTCGACGTCGCGCAGCTCGTGCTGTACCTGTTCTGGATCTTCTTCGCCGGGTTGATCTACTACCTCGCGGCCGAGAACCATCGCGAGGGCTACCCGATGGAGACCGACGGCTTCAGCAAGGCGACCATCGGCGGCTGGCCGGTGCCCGGCCCGAAGACCTTCAAGCTGTCCGACGGCCGCGAAGTCAGCGTGCCGAACCTGCTGCCCGATCCGCACGTCTTCTCCGCCGAGCCGGGCCACGCCTACGCCGGCGCGCCACTGGTGCCGGTGGGTGACCCGATGTTCGCGGCCGTGGGCCCGGGCGCCTATGCGCGACGCCACGACGAGCCGGACATCGACTACCTCGGCCACCCACGCATCGTGCCGATGCGCACGATGAGCGGCTACGAGGTGGCGTCCAAGAGCCCCGACCCGCGCGGCATGCCGGTGGTGGGCGCCGACGGCGAGGTCGGCGGCAAGGTGCACGACCTGTGGATCGACCACTCCGAGAACATCGTCCGCTACTTCGAGCTCGAAGTGCCCTCGCCCACCGGACCGCGCCTCGTGCTGCTGCCGGTGACCTTCGCACGCGTGCACCGTGACCGCATCGCGGTGAAGTCGGTGCTCGGCCACCAGCTCTCCAGCGCGCCGGCGCCGCGCCAGCCCGACAAGGTGACGCTGCTCGAGGAAGAGAAGATCTGCGCCTACTACGGTGCCGGCACGCTGTACGCCGAACCCGGCCGCGCGGAGCCGCTGCTGTGAAAGTCAGCCAACGCGCGGGCGCCGTGCGCGAGCACGAGCACGAGCCGGTTCACGGCCTGCCCGAGGAGCTGCCGGCCGACGAGCGGGTGCTCTGGCAGGGCGCGCCCGACTGGCGCGCGCTGGCGGTGCGCGCCTTCCACGTGCGCAAGCTGATCGTCTACTTCGCGCTGATGCTGGC
>CAZVLY010000253.1:0-6981 GCA_964628175.1 uncultured Piscinibacter sp.
CAATTGACCTACATTAACTTTCGTTGACCGATCGGTCGATGAATTGCAGGATCAACCCCGAGGTGCCGATGGCCGACGACGCCAACCCCGTGCTGAGCCGCCGCGACGGCGCCGTGCAGACGCTCACGCTGAACCGGCCGCAGGCGCTGAACAGCTTCAACGGCGCGATGCACGATGCGCTTTCGGCCGAACTGAAGGCTGCCGCTGCCGACCCGGCGGTGCGCTGCGTCGTCATCACCGGCGCCGGCCGCGGTTTCTGTGCCGGCCAGGACCTCTCCGACCCCGCCGTCGCCCCCGACCTCACGCCGGGCGCGCAGCCGCGCGACATCGGCAACCTGATCGAGGCGCGCTACAAGCCGCTGGCGATGCTGCTGCACCACTTCCCGGTGCCGGTGATCGCGGCGGTGAACGGCGTGGCCGCCGGCGCGGGCGCCAACCTGGCGCTGAACTGCGACATCGTGCTGGCGGCGAAGTCCGCGGCCTTCATCCAGGCCTTCTCGAAGATCGGTCTGGTGCCCGACTGCGGCGGCACCTGGCTGCTGCCGCGCCTGGTCGGCCGGGCCCACGCGATGGCGCTGGCGCTGCTGGGCGACAAGTGCAGCGCCGAGGAGGCGCAGCGCCTGGGGATGATCTGGCGCTGCGTTGACGACGCCGCGCTGGCCGGGGAGACGAAGGCGCTGGCCGACCGGCTCGCCGGCATGCCCTCCAAGGCGCTGGCCGAAACGCGCCGCGCCTTCGCCGCCGCCGACCACATGGACCTGTCCGCCGCACTGAGCATGGAGGGCGAGGTGCAGCGGCGACTGGGCATGAGCCACGACTACCTCGAAGGCGTGGCCGCCTTCTTCGCCAAGCGCGCACCCAGTTTCAAGGACCGCTGAGCCGATGAAGGACCACAGCTACAGCGACGCGCAGCAGCTCGCCGAGCGCGTGCGCGACACCATGTTCGCCACCGACCGCTGTGCCCACGCGATGGGCATGGAGGTCACCGCCGTCTCGCCCGGCCACGCCACGGTGGAGATGACGGTGCGCGAGGACATGCTCAATGGCTTCGGCATCTGCCAGGGCGGGCTGATCGCCACGCTGGCCGACATGGCCTTCGCCTACGCCTGCAACTCGTACAACGAGCTCACCGTCGCCTCCGGCTTCGACGTCGACCTGCTCGGCCCCGGCAAACCAGGCGACCGGCTCACCGCCACCGGCCGCGTCGTCTCGCAGGGCTCGCGCATGGGCGTGTACGACATCGAGGTGAGCAACCAGAGCGGCGAGCGCATCGCGGTGTTCCGCGGCCGCTCGTACCGCATGAAGGGCAAGCAGGTCGTGACCTGACGCACCCCGCCCCACGGAGACATTGCCGATGACCGTCAAGCGCCCCGCCCCCGGCGAGCTCGAGCCGATCGAGACCGCCAGCCGCGACGAGCTGCAGGCGCTGCAACTGCAGCGGCTGAAGTGGTCGCTTCGCCATGCCTACGAGAACGTGCCGCACTACAGGCGCGCATTCGATGCCCAGGGGGCACACCCCGACGACCTGAAGTCGCTCGCGGATCTCTCGAAGTTCCCCTTCACGACGAAGAAGGAGCTGCGCGAGAACTACCCCTTCGGCATGTTCGCCGTGCCGCGCGAGCAGGTGGTGCGCGTGCATGCCTCCTCGGGCACCACCGGCAAGCCCACGGTGGTGGGTTACACGCAGGGCGACATCGACCGCTGGGCCGACCTGGTGGCGCGCTCCATCCGCGCCTCGGGCGGGCGGCGCGGCGACATGATCCACGTGGCCTACGGCTACGGCCTGTTCACCGGCGGCCTGGGTGCGCACTACGGCGCCGAGCGACTGGGCTGCACGGTGATCCCGATGTCCGGCGGGCAGACCGAGAAGCAGGTGCAGCTGATCGTCGATTTCAAGCCCGACATCATCATGGTCACGCCCAGCTACATGCAGGTGATCATCGAGGAGTTCCGCCGCCAGGGGCTGGACCCGCGGGAGATGTCGGTGAAGGTGGGCATCTTCGGCGCCGAGCCCTGGACGGAGGCGATGCGACGCGACATCGAGGCCGCGGCCGGCATCGACGCGGTGGACATCTACGGCCTGTCGGAGGTCATGGGCCCGGGCGTGGCCAACGAGTGCATCGAGACCAAGGACGGCCCGGTGATCTGGGAAGACCATTTCTACCCCGAGATCATCGACCCCGACACCGGCGAAGTGCTGCCCGACGGTGCCGAGGGCGAGCTCGTCTTCACCACGCTGACCAAGGAAGCGCTGCCGGTGGTGCGTTACCGCACGCGCGACCTGACGCGCCTCTTGCCCCCCACGGCGCGCAGCATGCGCCGCATCGGCAAGATCGTCGGCCGCAGCGACGACATGCTGATCATCCGCGGCGTCAACGTGTTCCCGACGCAGATCGAGGAGCTGATCCTTCAGAACGACAAGTTGAGCGGCCAGTACCAGATCGTCGTCAAGCGCAACGGCCACCTCGACCAGATAACGGTGCGCTGCGAGGTGCGGCCCGACGCCGGCGCCTCGGGTACCGCCGACCGCCGCGAGATCGGCGAGTGGCTGCAGCACCGCATCAAGACGCTGGTGGGCGTGAGCGCCGAGATCGACGTCGGCCTGCCCGATTCCATCGAACGCACGCTGGTGGGCAAGGCCCGCCGCGTGGTCGACCAACGGCCGAAGGGCTGAGGAGAACCGAACATGTACACCCAGGCGATGGACACCATGGCCCGCGAGGCCAAGGGGCAGGTGCAGGCCGTCAAGTCACCGGAAGAGCAAGCCCGCGAGGCCGCCTTCGAGGCGCGCATCGACGCCGGCGAATTCATCGAGGCGAAGGACTGGATGCCCGAGCACTACCGCAAGACGCTGGTGCGGCAGATCAGTCAGCACGCGCATTCGGAAATCGTGGGCATGCTGCCCGAAGGCAACTGGATCACGCGGGCGCCCACGCTCAAGCGCAAGGCCATCCTGCTGGCCAAGGTGCAGGACGAAGGCGGCCACGGTCTGTACCTCTACGCCGCGGCCGAGACACTGGGCGTGTCGCGCGACGAGCTGCTCGACGCGCTGCACAGCGGCCGTGCCAAGTACAGCTCGATCTTCAACTACCCGACGCTGAACTGGGCCGACGTCGGTGTGATCGGCTGGCTGGTCGACGGCGCGGCGATCATGAACCAGGTGCCGCTGTGCCGCTGCTCCTACGGCCCGTATGCGCGCGCGATGGTGCGCGTGTGCAAGGAGGAGTCGTTCCACCAGCGCCAGGGCTTCGACGCGCTGAACGTGATGATGACCCAGGGCACGCCCGCGCAGCGCGACATGGTGCAGGACGCGGTGAACCGCTGGTGGTGGCCGAGCCTGATGATGTTCGGCCCGCCGGACGCGGAGTCGACGCACAGCACGCAGTCGATGCGCTGGGGCATCAAGCGCATCTCCAACGACGAGCTGCGGCAGAAGTTCATCGACGCCACCGTCGAGCAGGCCCGCGTGCTGGGCGTGACCCTGCCCGACCCCGACCTGAAGTGGAACGAGGCACGGCAGTCCTACGACCACGGGCCGATCGACTGGAGCGAGTTCTGGAACGTGGTCAACGGCCACGGCCCCTGCAACCGCGAGCGCCTGGCCGATCGCGTGAAGGCCTGGGACGACGGCGCCTGGGTGCGCGAGGCGGCGCTGGCCCACGAACGCAAGAAGCAACTCCGAGCAAAGGCGGCATGACATGAGCACGAAGAACGAATGGCCCCTGTGGGAAGTGTTCGTCCGCAGCAAGAGCGGGCTGGACCACAAGCACTGCGGCAGCCTGCACGCGAGCGACTCGGCGATGGCGCTGCAGATGGCCCGTGACGTCTACACGCGCCGCCAGGAAGGCGCCAGCGTGTGGGTGGTGCGCTCCGACCAGATCGTCGCCAGCGACCCGGACACCAAGGACATGTTCTTCGAGCCGGCCGAGGACAAGGTCTATCGCCACCCGACCTTCTACAAGCTGCCGGCCGACGTGGACCACATGTGATGGATGCTCAGACCCTCTACGTCCTTCGCATCGCCGACGCCTGCCTGATCCACGGGCAGCGCCTGGCCGAATGGTGCGGCCACGCGCCGGTGCTGGAAGAAGACATCGCGCTGACCAACGTCGCGCTCGACCACATCGGCCAGGCGCGCAGCCTGCTCGCGCTGGCCGGCGTGCTCGAAGGCCGCGGCCGCGACGAGGACGCGCTGGCCTTCCTGCGCGCCGAGCGCGAGTACCGCAACCCGACCGCGCTGGAGCTGCCCAACGGCGACTTCGCACGAACGGTGCTGCGCAGCTTCCTGTGGGCGAGCTTCATGAAGGTGCTGTGCACGGCGCTGGCCAAGTCGACGAACGCGCAGCTCGCCGCGATCGCGGCCAAGAGCCTGAAGGAGGTGCGCTATCACCAGCAGCATGCCGGCGACTGGGTGGTGCGCCTGGGCGACGGCACCGAGGAATCGGCACGGCGTATCGGCGAGGCACTGGCGCTGCTGTGGCCCTACACCGCCGAGTGGTTCGCCGACGACGAGATCGACGCGCAGGCCGCCGCCAGCGGCATCGGCCCGGCCTGGAGCTCGCTGCAGTCGGCCTGGCGCGCCGAGGTGGACCCGGTGTTCGCCGAGGCTCTGCTCACGCCGCTGGCCGACACGCCCTTCCGCTCCACCGGCAAGCGCGGCGTGCACAGCGAGCACATGGGCTTCCTGCTCGCCGAGATGCAGTCGCTGCCGCGTGCCTTCCCCGGGGCGGTGTGGTGAATCTCACTGACGCCTGGGCGACCCTGAACGGCGTGCCGGACCCCGAGGTGCCGGTGCTGTCGGTGGTCGACCTGGGCATCGTGCGCGAGCTGGCCGTCGATGCCGACGACGACGTGAGCGTGACGCTCACGCCCACCTACTCCGGCTGCCCGGCGACCGAGGTGATCGAGGAGTCGGTGGTCCGGGCGTTGAAGCAGGCCGGCGCGCGCGGCGTGACGGTGACCACGCGGCTCGACCCGGCGTGGACGACCGACTGGATCAACCCGGCCGCGGCCGAGAAGCTGCGCGCCTACGGCATCGCTCCGCCGCACCTGAAGGTGGCTGACGCGCAACCGCTGCGCTTCCACCCCCGGGACATCGCCTGCCCGCGCTGCGCCAGCACGAACACGCAGCGCCTGTCCGCCTTCGGTTCGACGGCATGCAAGGCGCTGTACCGCTGCCTCGACTGCCTGGAACCCTTCGAATACTTCAAGCCGATCTGAGCAGAGAACCATGAGCCTGCAATTCCACGCCCTGCCAGTGAAGAGCATCGAACGCGACGCCGACGCGCTGCTGGTCGGCTTCGGCGTGCCGGCCGAACTGCGCGACACCTTTTCCTTCTCCCCCGGCCAGTACCTCACGCTGCGCGCCGACGTGGCTGGCGAGGACCTGCGCCGCTCCTACTCGATCTGCAGCGCGCTCGACGACGGCGCGCTGCGCGTGGGCATCCGCCTGCTGCCCGGCGGCGCCTTCTCCGGCTGGGCGGCGGCGCACCTGCGCGAAGGCCAGACGCTGCAGGTGATGGCGCCGCAGGGCCGATTCACGCTGCAGCCGGATCCGGCCCAGCAGCGCCACCTGCTCTTCATCGCCGCGGGCAGCGGCATCACGCCGGTGCTCTCGCTGATCAAGACCGTGCTGCGGCGCGAGCCGGGCACCCGCTGCACCCTGGTCTACGGCAACCGCCGCGTGGCCACGATGATGTTCAAGGAAGAGCTGGAGGACCTGAAGGACCGCTACCTGGACCGCTTCACGCTGCTGCCGGTGTTCTCGCGCGAGGCGCAGGATGCGCCGCTGTTCAACGGCCGGCTCGACGAAGAGCGCATCGGCCGGTTCCTGAAGACACTCGTGCCCGCCGACAGCGTCGACGAGGCCTTCGTCTGCGGCCCGGCCGGCATGCTCGACGGCGCGGTCGCGGCGCTGGCCGCGGCCGGTGTGCCGCCGGCGAAGGTGCATGTCGAGCGCTTCGGCGACATCCACGCGGCCAGCGCCCACCACGTCGAGGAGGGCGATGCCGACAACGCCCAGGTCACGCTGGTCATCGACGGGCTCGCGCGGCAGCTGTCGTTCCGCCTGAGCGACCCGTCCATCCTCGACGCCGCGCGCCGCACCGGCCTGGACGTGCCCTATGCCTGCAAGGCCGGCGTGTGCTCGACCTGCAAGGGCAAGCTGCTCGACGGCCAGGTGCGCATGGACCGCAACCTCGCGCTCACCGAGGCCGAGGTGGCGCAGGGCTTCGTGCTGTGCTGCCAGTCGCACCCGCTCACGCCGAGCGTGACCATCACGCTGGACGAACGCTGATGGCGCGGGGGCGCTCGGCCGACTACCAGCTCAACCGCGAGACCATCGTGCGCACGGCCACGCGGCTGTTCGCGCAGCAGGGCTACCCGGGCACCTCGATGAGCGACCTGGCGCGCGAGTGCGGCATCTCCAAGCCGCTGCTGTACCACTACGTCAGCGACAAGTACGAGCTGCTGCGCGAGATCACCGAGGGCCACGTGACGCGGCTGGAGGCGCTGGTCGGCGAGGTGGAGTCGCAGGGCCTCGCGCCGGGGCCGCGGCTGCGCGAGCTGATCCGCCGCTTCGTGCACGAGTACGCGCAAGCCCGCCACGACCACGGCGTGCTGACGCAGGACGTGAAGTTCCTCGAACCGAAAGATCGAAACCGCGTCCTGCGCAAGGAGCGCGCGGTGGTCGCCGCCTTCGCCGCCACCATCGCGCAGGCGCGCCCGGATCTCGCCAACGCGGCACTGGACAAGCCGCTGACCATGCTCCTGTTCGGCATGATCAACTGGATGTTCACCTGGCTGAGCCCCGAAGGCCGGCTGCGCCACGACGACATGGCGCCGATCGTGGCCGACCTGTTCCTCGGCGGGCTGGGGGCGGTGAACCCGCCCTCCGTCACGTCAGCCGCTTCAGTGAAAGCCCCGGTCTGATTCGTCGACCGATCAGTCGATAATTTCCAACGCCCTCTTCCAGGAGACATT
>CAZVLY010000254.1:0-6960 GCA_964628175.1 uncultured Piscinibacter sp.
GGCGAGACGGCCGAGATCGGCGACGAGTGCACCATCTACCAGGGCGTGACGCTGGGCGGCACCTCGCTGAGCAAGGGCGCCAAGCGGCACCCGACGCTCGGGCGCGGCGTGATCGTCGGCGCAAACTCGCAGGTGCTGGGCGGCTTCACCGTCGGCGACGGCGCTCGCATCGGCTCGGGCGCCGTGGTCGTCAAGCCGGTGCCGCCGGGCGCCACGGCGGTTGGCAACCCGGCGCGCGTGATCAACGCCGAGAGCGATGCGGCGCGCGAGGCGGCGGCGGCGAAGATGGGCTTCTCGGCCTACGGCGTGACCCAGGGCGACGACCCGGTGGCGCAGGCCATGAAGGGCCTCATCGACAACGCCTCCGGCCACGAGCACCAGATCGCGCTGCTGTGGCAGGCCATCGAGAAGCTGTCGCAGCGCTCGCGCGAGCTGCCGGGCACCGACTGCGTGCCCGACGATGCGCACACGACCGAGCAGTTCGACGCCGAGCGCCTGAACCGCCTGGTCAAGTAGCCGCAGCGGCTGGCGCGGCTACAGCGCGAACAGCAGCGGCGTCAGCAGCCACAGGTAGCGCCAGTCGCGCGGCACCTCGATGACCAGCGTGGCGCTGTAGGGCCCGACGAAACCGTCGGGCTCGATGCTGCGGTAGCGGAAGTAGTAGGTGCCGCTGCGCGACGGGCGCGGCAGCGTCCACTCGGGCGCGCTCAGATCCGCCTGCGCGACGATCTCCCTGAAGGCCGGGTCGCGCGCCAGCTCGACATGCTGGGTGTCCTCGGCGCGACCGCTCCAGGCCAGCGTGAGCGACTTGCCGTCTTCGCCCATGCCGCCCTTCGGCGGCTCGGGCAGCGGGCGCAGTTCGAAACGCTGCGCGTCGCTGAACGGGCCCTTGTCGCCATCGGCCTTCGTGCTGGCGATGCGCCAGTGGTAGGTGCCGGGGCCGCCGACCTCCAGCGTCTCGCGCGTGCCGGTCAGGCCTTCGCGCTCGGCGACGATCTGCGTGAAGGCCGCGTCGCGGGCCACCTGCAGGCGCACGCTTTTCGCCTCGAGGTTGGGCGACCAGTTGAACTCCACCGGGCCGAGCGACTGCTTGGCACCGGCACGCGGCGTGTTGGTCGCCGGTGGTTCCGGCCGCGCCTTCAGCACGAAGGCACGCGCCGCGTCGTAGCCCTCGATGCCCTGGCCGTCGAGCCGGCGCGCGCGCAGGAACCATGTCGCGTCGTCCAGCCCGGCGATGCGCACGTCGCTGCCGGCCATCACCTTCTGGTCGTTGACGATGCGCTCGAACTCGGCGTCCTGCGCCACCTGCACGCGCACCGTGTCCTTCTCGGTGGGCAGCGCGAAGCGGACCAGCGGGCGCTCGAAGCGCTCCGGCATCGCCGCCAGGTCGGGTGCGGGAAGGAGCTTCGCCGGCACCGGCGCCTTGGCCGAGGCGTCGATCGCCGCGCCGAAGCCGGCGGCGATGTCGGTGCCGACGCTGCGCTGGGGCGATTCGAGCTTGACCTTGCCCTCGAGCACCTCGCTGCGCGTGGCGCCGCTGTCGCCGTCGAGCGTGACGCGGTACTGCGTGCCGCGCACGCCGACCACCGCGGTGGGCGTGGTCACCTCCAGCGGCTGGCCGCGCCGAAGTTTGGCGGCCAGGACCTCCACCGAACCGCGCAGCATGCGCAGCACGCCGGTGAACAGGCCGTCGCCGGCCAGGCGCGCCGCATCGGCCTCGGTGGCGCCGGGCCCGCGGCTGGCGACGATCTCGGCCAGGCTCGAGGGCGGCACGCGCACGCGCGAGCCGTCGGCCAGCGCGAGCACGGCCGAGCCGTTGGCGCCGGTCTGCAGCGACTGCCCTTCGGCCAGCACCGCACCCGCCTGCACGGTGTCGTTGCCCGTGCGCACCTCGCCGACCGCGCTGGTCACGCGCACCGGCAGGGCGCGCAGGCGCATCAGCCGCACCGGCACGCGCAGCACCTGGCCGGGGCGGATGAGGTTGGGGTCGGGCAGGCGATTCAGCCGCGCGATCTCGCGCCAGGCCTGCGGGCCGATGAAGACGGTCTGCGACAGGCCGATCAGCGTGTCGCGTTCGCTGACGCGGTATTCGACGGTGGATTCCTGCGCCGCCACGGCGGCGGCAGCGGCCAGGCAGGCCAGGGCGACGGCGTGACGCAGCGCCAGGCTCATCTCAGCGCGGTGGGCGGATCGCCGTCTTGGGCCGGAATGCCTTGCACACGGATTCGTCGGTTTCGAAGTAGGGGCCACCGAGCAGGTCGATGCAGTAGGGAACGGCGGCGAAGATGCCATGCACGCCGCGCTCCTTCAATCCCTCGAGTGTCTCGGCGATCGACTTCGGCTGGCCGGGCAGGTTGATGATCAGCGCCTTGCCGCGGATCACCGCCACCTGGCGCGACAGGATCGCGGTGGCCACGAAGTTCAGGCTGATCTGGCGCATCTGCTCGCCGAAGCCGGGCATCACCTTGTCGGCCACCGCCAGCGTGGCCTCCGGCGTCACGTCGCGCGGCGCCGGGCCGGTGCCGCCGGTGGTCAACACCAGATCGCATCTCGCGACGTCGACCAGCTCGCGCAGCGCGGCGCTGATCGCCTCCTGCTCGTCGGGGATCAGCCGCGTTTCCCAGGCGATGGGATTGCGCAGCGCACGCTTCAGCCAGTCCTGCAGGGCCGGAATGCCCTTGTCCTCGTACACGCCGGACGAGGCGCGGTCGCTGATGGAGACCAGGCCGATGCGCACCGGGTCGAAGGCGTCTTCACTCATGGGCGGTCTCGCGCGATAGTTTGATGAACTGGAACAGCTCGCGGAAGGCGCGCCCGCTGCGCTGCTCGGGCTGGAGCGCGGCGTCCTTGCGCGCGCTGCGGATCAGGCTGCGCAGCTGCTGCGCGTCGGTGCCGGGGAACTCCTGCAGGAAGCCGGTGACGGCGTCGTCGCTGGCGATCAGCTCGGCGCGCCAGCGCTCCGACTCGTGCAGCGACAGCGCGTCCTTGGCACGGCCGAGCTGCATGTCGAGCACCGCCTGGCGGATCGGCTCGGTGTCGGTGCCGCGCATCAGCTTGCCGATGTACTGCATCTGCCGGCGCTTGCCCTCGTGCGTGCGGGTGCGGCGGTACTCGTGCACCGCGTCGCGCAGGTTCTCGGGGATGGCCAGGTCCTTCACGCGCGACTCGGGCAGGGCGACCAGCGCTTCGCCCAGGTCCTGCAGTTCGTGCGATTCCTTCTTGCGCTGGGTCTTGCTCGGCCGCTCGTCGGGATCGACGGGGTCTTCCGAGGGCGAAAAGGGGTCGGTTCGGGGCATGGGGGAATCGTGAATGACGCGTGGTTATGATAGCCCGCGCCCCTTTCCGGCCCGCCTTCCCGGCCCCACTCCCATGCCCGACACCAGCCCCCGCGGATTCGCCTACACGCGCGACCAGTTCCAGCAGCTCGCCGACGATGCGCTCGCGCTGGCGCGCACGCTCGGGGCCAGCGAGGCCGGGGCGGAGGTCTCCGAGGGCGTGGGCCTGTCGGTCAGCGTGCGCAAGGGCGAGGTCGAGAACGTCGAGCGCAACCGCGACAAGTCGCTGGGGGTGACGGTCTACGTCGGCAAACGCCGCGGCAACGCCAGCACTTCCGATTTCTCGCGCACCGCGCTGGAGCAGACGGTGCGCGCCGCCCACGACATTGCCCGCTTCACTGCCGAAGACCCGGCCGCCGGCCTGCCCGAAGTGGAAGACCTCGCCTTCGGCGCCGCCGCCGAGCGCGATCTCGACCTGTTCCACCCCTGGCCCATCGTCGCCGAGCAGGCGGTCGAGATCGCCCAGCGCTGCGAAGCCGCCGCGCTCGAGGTGGACCGCCGCATCACCAATTCCGACGGCGCCGGCGTGTCGGTGCAGCAATCGCATTTCGTCATGGCCAACAGCCGCGGCTTCCGCGGCGGCTATGCCAGCTCGCGGCACTCGCTGTCGGTCGCGCCGATTGCCTCGCTGCCCGGCAAGGGCGGCGACGACATGCAGCGCGACGCCTGGTACACCTCGATGCGCGCGCCCGAGGACATGGCTGCGCCCGAGGCCGTGGGCCGCTATGCCGCCGAGCGGGCGCTGTCGCGCCTGCGCAGCCGCAAGATCGCCACCGCCGAGGTGCCGGTGCTGTTCGAGTCCACCGTGGCGGCCGGGCTGCTCGGCTCGCTGGTGCAGGCCGTCAGCGGCGGGGCGCTGTACCGCAAGTCCAGCTTCCTGCTCGACAGCCTGGGCCAGGAGGTGCTCGCGCCGCACCTGGACGTGCACGAGAACCCGCACATCCCGCGCGGCAAGGGCAGTTCGCCCTTCGACGACGAAGGGGTGACCACGCGCGCGCGCGACGTCGTCAAGGGCGGGGTGCTGCAGGGCTACTTCCTGTCGAGCTACTCCGCGCGCAAGCTCGGCATGCGCACCACTGGCCACGCCGGCGGCTCGCAGAACCTGACGCTGACGAGCCGGCTCACCCAGCCCGGCGACGACCTCCAGGCGATGCTGCGCAAGCTGCACCGCGGCCTGTTCGTGATCGAGCTGATGGGGCAGGGCGTGAACCAGGTCACCGGCGATTATTCGCGCGGTGCGGCGGGTTTCTGGGTCGACCAGGGCCGCATCGTGCACCCGGTGCACGAGATCACCATCGCCGGCAACCTGCGCGACATGCTCAAGGGCATCGTCGCGGTGGGCGCGGACGCCTACACGAGCGGCACCAAGACGCTCGGTTCGGTGCTGGTCGAACGCATGAAACTCGCCGGCAGTTGACCGGGTCCACCCTCTGGGCGTGGCCCTCGGAAGCACGTATTTTTTCGCACGGGTAAACACCGGGCGGGGGGGTATGGCCCCCCTCCTAGAATTTCCGCGCTCAACCCCTCCTCTTCCGCGTATCCACCCTAGGAGAAATCGCATGGAACGTCGCTCATTCATCCAACGCGCCGGCATTGCCGGGGTGCTCGCCGCCGGTGCCGCACCGGCCGTCGTGCACGCACAGGCCAACATCCGCTGGCGCCTGGCGTCGAGCTTTCCGAAGTCGCTGGACACCATCTACGGTGCCGCCGAGGTGATGGCCAAGCAGGTCAGCGACATGACCGGCGGCAAGTTCCAGATCTCGGTGCATGCCGGTGGCGAACTGATGCCCCCGTTCGGCGTCGTCGACGGCGTGCAGAACGGCACGGTCGAGATGGCCCACACCGCGCCGTACTACTTCTTCGGCAAGGACCCCACCTTCGCGATGGACTGCGCCATCCCGTTCGGCCTGAACAGCCGCCAGATGACGGCGTGGATGTACGAAGGCAGCGGCATGAAGCTGTTCCGCGAGTTCTACGCAGCCTACAACATCCACAACTTCCCGATGGGCAACACCGGCGCCCAGATGGGCGGCTGGTACCGCAAGGAGATCAAGTCGCTGGCCGACATCAAGGGCCTGAAGATGCGCATCGGCGGCTTCGGCGGCAAGGTGCTCGAGCGCATCGGCGGCGTGCCCCAGAACATCCCCGGCGGCGAGATCTACCAGGCCCTGGAGAAGGGCACGATCGACGCGTCCGAGTGGGTGGGCCCGTACGACGACCAGAAGCTCGGCCTCAACAAGGTGGCGCCGAACTACTACTACCCCGGCTGGTGGGAGGGTGGCCCGCAGCTGTCGCTGTACATCAACACGAAGGCCTTTGCCGGCCTGTCGGCCGAGTACAAGGCGATCGTCGAGAACGCCGCGGCACACGCCCACACCGTGATGCAGGCCCGCTACGACGCCCGCAACCCTGCCGCGCTGAAGCAGCTCGTCGGTGCCGGCACCAAGCTGTTCCGCTTCCCGAAGGACGTGATGGACGGTGCCTTCAAGGCCGCGATGGAGGTCTACGGCGAGCTCAACGGCAGCAACCCGGCGTGGAAGAAGATCTACGCCGACTACAACGACTTCCGGCGCGATCAGAACCTGATGTTCCGCTTCGCCGAAGCCGGTTTCGACGACTTCATGCAACAGCAGAAGCTGTGATCGCCGGCCGCCTCCGGCGGCTTGCAGAATGAAAAGAGCCCCGCCTTGGCGGGGCTCTTCGTTTTATGGGCTCAGCGAAACGAGGGGGCAGGGCCGGCCGGCCCTGCCCCGGTTTCACTTCTGGCCCTGTTCCTTCTTGATCGACTCGAGCAGGCCCTTCATCGGATCGTCGCTGGCCCCGCTCTCTGCAGGGGCCGAGGCGCCCGCAGCACCGGAGGCGCCCGGCGCGGCCGGCACGGCGAACGGGTCGGTGGCTTCTTCGCGCGGCTGCATCTGCAGCTGGTCGAGCACCTTGTTCGCGTCGATGGTGACACCCTTCTCGATGCCGCCGGTCACCAGCGTCGGGAAGGCGACCACGGCCGCCACCATGATCAGCTGCAGCACGATGAAGGCGATCGAGCCCTTGTAGATCTGCGAGGTCTGCACGGCCGGGATGGTCTCGCCGGTGATGCGGTCCTTGTAGTCCTTCTTGGCCGCGACGCTGCGCAGGTAGAACAGCGCAAAGCCGAAGGGCGGCGTCAGGAACGAGGTCTGCAGGTTCATCGCGATGATCACGCCGAACCAGATCAGCGTCATGTCGGCCGGCGTGCCGGGCGGCAGCAGGCCGCCGAGCATCTTGTCGGCCACGGGCGCCAGGATCGGGATGACGATGAAGGCGATCTCGAAGAAGTCGATGAAGCAGCCGAGGATGAACACCAGCACGTTCACGACGATCAGGAAGCCGAGTGCACCGCCGGGCATCTTGTCGAACAGGTGCTCGACCCAGATGTGGCCGTCGGCGGCGTTGAAGGTGAAGCTGAACACCGTCGAGCCGATCAGGATGAACAGCACGAAGCACGACAGCCGCGCGGTGTTGTCCAGCGCCTGCACCAGCAGCTTGAGCTGCAGCCGACCGCGGCCCACGGCCATGATCAGCGCGCCCAGCGCCCCCATCGCGCCGCCTTCGGTGGGCGTGGCGATGCCCAGGAAGATCGTGCCCAGCA
>CAZVLY010000255.1:0-6956 GCA_964628175.1 uncultured Piscinibacter sp.
GGGCCGGCGGTGAACTCCTCGTCGTCGATCGACAGGATGAAGGCGCTGGCGCGGCTTTGCTGCTGCGCGAACTGGCTCAGGTCGCCGTAGCTGGTGGCGCCCAGCACCTCGAAGCCTTCCTTCTCGATCGCCTCGGCCAGCGCGCGGATGCCCAGGCCGGAGGTGTTCTCCGAGCGGTAGTCCTCGTCGATGATGACGATCGGAAAGCGGAAGCGCAGCATGGCAAGCCTCGGGGTGGCAAAAAGCGGGAGCGCGAAGTGTAGGGCCAACGCCTGACCGTACACTGCGCCCGATCACGCTTCGAGGAGCCTGCATGGACCTGTCTGCCGCCACCTTCTGGTGGGTCGCCGCCGGAGTGGCCGTGGCCGCCGAACTGGCCACCGGCACCTTCTACCTGCTGATGTTCGCGCTCGGCCTGGCGGCCGGGGCGCTGGCCGCCCACCTGGGCCTGTCGACGACGCTGCAGATCGTCGCCGCGGCCGCCGTCGGCGCCGCCGCCACGGCCCTGTGGCACTGGAAGCGCGCCAGCCATCCGCAGTCGGCACCGGCGGCCCAGAACCGCGACGTCAACCTCGACATCGGCGAGCGCGTGCAGGTGGCCGCCTGGGGCAGCGACGGCACTGCGCGCGTCACCTACCGCGGCACGCAGTGGACGGCGCGCCTGCAGCCGGGCGCATCCGCCGCGCCCGGCGAGCACCGCGTCGCCGCCGTCGAAGGCAACTGGCTGGTGCTGGCACCGGCTGCGTCGAACTGAATCTCACTCGGAAAGCGCTTCCATGGAAATCGCCCTCATCCTGGCCGTCATTGCCGGCATCTTCATCTACCGCACCTTCAAGATCGTTCCGCAGCAGCATGCCTGGGTGGTCGAGCGGCTGGGCAAGTTCGACCGCACGCTCACGCCCGGCCTGAAGTTCGTCGTGCCCTTCATCGAACGGGTGGCCTACAAACATTCGCTCAAGGAGGTGCCGCTGGACGTGCCCAGCCAGGTCTGCATCACCAAGGACAACACGCAGCTGCAGGTCGACGGCATCATCTACTTCCAGGTGACCGACCCGATGCGCGCGAGCTACGGCTCGAGCAACTACATCCTGGCCATCACGCAGCTCGCGCAGACGCTGCTGCGTTCGGTGATCGGCAAGATGGAACTGGACAAGACCTTCGAGGAGCGCGATGCGATCAACGCCTCGGTGGTCAGCGCGCTCGACGACGCGGCGGCCAACTGGGGCGTGAAGGTGCTGCGCTACGAGATCAAGGACCTGACGCCGCCGGCGGCCATCCTGCACTCGATGCAGGCGCAGATCACCGCCGAGCGCGAGAAGCGCGCGCTGATCGCCGCCTCCGAGGGCCGCAAGCAGGAGCAGATCAACATCGCCACCGGCGAGCGCGAGGCCTCGATCGCCCGCTCCGAAGGCGAACGCCAGGCCGAGATCAACAAGGCGCAGGGCGAAGCCGCCGCCATCACCGCGGTGGCCGATGCCACGGCCGACGCGATCCGCAAGATCGCTGCGGCGATCCAGTCGCCCGGCGGCGAGCAGGCGGTGCAGCTGAAGGTCGCCGAGAAGGCCGTCGAGGCCTACGGGCAACTGGCGCAGAAGAACAACACCATGATCGTGCCCGGCCACATGGGCGAGGTGTCGGCGCTGATCGGCACGGCCATGGCGCTGCTCAAGGGCAAGGCCCCCGGGGCACCCTGAACTCTTGCGATAAACTCCGCGGCTCCGGAGAGATGGATGAGCGGTTTAAGTCGCACGCCTGGAAAGCGTGTGAGGGTTAACAGCCCTCCGCGGGTTCGAATCCCGCTCTCTCCGCCAGCCATTCCTGGGGCCCTGAGTCTCCCGAGCGATCAAGCAACGGGCTCCCACCCGATCGGCCGCCTGCCCATCCTCCCGCCTCGTTGACGCCCTGCCCTGGAACCTAGGCAGGTCCCGCGTCGAACTCCGCCGCAGGCATCAGCCGGATCAGCGCCTGCGCCTCCTGCAGGGTCCCGTGAAGCCACTGGTCGACGTCCTCGAACTGCACCGGAACGACTGACCGCTTGTCCTGCATGTCCGGCGGCCTCTTCGGGTCGGGGCGGTGCATGCGGTTGAACAGCGGGTGTTCGTCGGCGTTCAGTGTGAGCATGGTGAAGCTCTCGACCACCTCGCCGGTCTCCTTGTCGGTCCATGTGTTCCACAGTCCAGCGAGGCCCCACAGCTCTCCATCGGCGCGCCGGAAGCGCCACCACACGTTCTTGCCGGACTCCCAGCAGGGCTCGAAGAAGGACTCCGCCGGAACGATGCAGCGTTTGCCGTACTTCCACGGGTCCTTGAACGTGGGCTTCTGCGCCAGTTCCTCGCTGCGCGCATTGCAGGTCGAGTAGCTCGGCTTGGCGGTCTTCGAGAACCACGGGATGAGCCCGAACTGCCCCACCACCAGTTCCCTCCCCGGCTCCGAAGCGTCACGTGCGGCGCGAATGAAGGCCCCCGGCTTCTGAGGGAAGACCTCGGCACCGCGCCATGGCGTGTGGCGGCCGATGTGCCAGGCGCGCTCGATGGCGGCTGCTTCAGGAGAAACGTAGCGGGTGCACACGCGAATACTGTACCGCTGGCCGGGGCACCCGCCCGCAGCCCCGGGGTCGGCACCCATGGCGGATCCGCAGGCTGGAATACCCGGCCAGAGACCGTACGGCAGCATGCACAGCGCCTGTCCTGGAGAATGAGGCGCTGTCCGCCGCCCGGAGCCCCAGCATGTCGTTCGTCCCCAACTTTCGTCGCTTCATGAGCGACATGACGCACGAGATGGAGTCAGGCCGCGTGACGGAGACCGAAGCGAACCTGAAGGTCTGCGAGTTCATCCAGAACGCACTCAGGTGCGCGACGGTTTCCATCTGGGATGTGTCCGGCAGCCCGGGGAGTCGAATCATGCGCCGCGCCGCAGGATTTGATGGCGTCCGCGGTGTCGGGGGCTCCAAGCCCGCCGCCTTTCCAGAGCGCGGCGGTGGCTACTTCAACGTGCTGATGCGCGATGGCTGCTACATCGCTTCGGACACCTGGTCCGATCCCAGCCTGGAGCCGATTCGGGAGCCGATGCTCGTCCCGTACAACATCCGCTCGCTCCTGTCGGCCGGATTCGGCAGCAATGGGGAAGTGACGGGCATCATCACTTGCACCGACACCATGGTTCGCAAGTGGCTGCCCGCCGAAGTCACGGCGCTGCGTCGGTGCGCAGCCGAAGTTTCCCTGCGACGCGCCCGACGCGATGCCCGTCATCGCATCGAGTGATTCTTCGCGGATCCAGGCCTGCCGCTGGTTGCGACTGTCGGAAACGGTGCTGTTCGACGCCGGCCCGGCCGACGTAGACTCTGCCGCATGAGCGCCAACGAGCAGGACGCGACCCCCACGCAGCCGGAGCCGTCTGAAGGCGGCCCGCGCACCGAACCGGCGAAGCCCGTGAGCGTGGCCGCCGCCACGCCCTTCAAGCGCATGCCGCGGGTGTCCAAGCGGCGCCGCGGCTGGGATTCGTTCTCGGTTCCGCTGCCGCTGCAGTTCGCCATCGCGGTGATGATCGGCATCCTCGTGGCCACGGCGATCGCGGCGGTCTACGTGCGCTGGAGCGCACGCTCGACGGCCGAGGCCAACGCGCGGGCCACCGCGGCCGAGATCGAACGCATTGCACGCGAGAACCAGCAGCAGATCGAGGCCGCACAGCAGGCGGCCGCACAGCGCCTGCGCGCCGTCGAAGACGAGGTCCGTGCCCGCGCCGAGAAGATCCGCGAGCAGCAGCGCCTGGCCGAGGAAGCCCAGCGTGCCACGATCTCCGATGCCGAGCGCAAGGAGCGCGCCTGGGCGGCCTACTACCGCAAGCCGCCCGGCTGCGCGGATTCGGCCTCGCTGGAGTGCGCCAATCACTACATCCGCGCGCGCCGTGCCTTCGAGGCGCAGTACGCCCGCGACGCCGCCAGGGACGGCATCAAGAGCACGCCCTGAGCGGGCCCTGCCCCCCTAGCTTCACACCCACCCATTGGGGATGTGCGCCGCCGCTTCGGCCGCGAAGAATTCGCTGCATCGGCCCTTCGGCCACGCAACGAGACGGAGCAGGCGACATGGCACAGATGATCCACAGCATCGGTGGCGAAAAGATCCAGCTGCTGCGCCGCATGCTGGCCTCGCGCGGGCTCGACGAGCGCGACTTCGACATCGAGGAAGATTCGCACTCGGGCATCAGCCAGTTGCTGGGCCTGAGCGGCGGCATCGTGTCGATGCGCCGCCGCTCCACCGGCGAGATCCGCGTCTACGCGGCCGGGCCGGGTTCGGCCTGGTACGCGGCCATCTGCGGCGACCTCGATCGGGGCTACTTCAAGGCGGCCACGCCGGCCCGGTCGTTCGCGCGCCGCGAATCCGCACTGGCGGCCCTGTGGGCCTGAGGCGCCTCGATTCAGGCATGCAGCAGGCGCACGAAACCCACCATCGCCGCGGCGCCGAGCACCACCACCAGCCCGGCTGACAACAGCGCCGGAAGCACACTGCGTTGGCGCCGTCGCGATACGCGCACCGGTTCCACGTGGTAGCCCGACAGCAGCGAGTAGCCCGTGGTCTGGGCGAACGCGCTGGGGCGCTCGTCCAGCGGCTCGACTTCCCAGTCGAAGATCTGCGTGTCCTTGAAGTTGGGTTGATTTCTGCTCATGGCGCCATTCTCGAAGGCGCCTGCGACGGGGTGCAGCCCGCGCCCGCGGGGGCCGGATTACATTTTGATACCTACCGTGAACTATTGCCGCGGCGCACCCAGGCTGCGATAGAGCGCCATGTAGTGCTGCGCCGCGCCTTCCCAGGAGAAGTCCTGCGCCATCGCCGTCACCATCAGCCGCCGCCACAACTCGGGCTGTGCATGGGCCTGCGCAGCACGCTGCAGGGCGGACTCCAGTGCGGCGGGCGTGGCGGCTTCGAAGCTGAAACCGGTGGCCAGGCCGTCGCGCACCGCGGCCTCGCTCGCATCGACCACGGTGTCGGCCAGCCCGCCGACACGCCGCACCAGCGGCAGCGTTCCGTAGCGCAGGCCGTAGAGCTGCGTGAGACCGCAGGGCTCGAAGCGCGACGGCACCATGATCACGTCGGAGCCGGCAATCAGCCGGTGCGCGAAGGTCTCGTCGTAGCCGATGCGCACCGCCACCTGCGCGGGGTGTGCGAACGCGGCCGCCGTGAACGCGGCCTCCAGCACCGGATCGCCCGTGCCTTGCAGCACGAGCTGGGCCCCTTGGCGCAGCAATGCGGGCAACGCGGCCAGCACCAGGTCCAGCCCCTTCTGGGCCGACAGGCGGCTGACGACGCCGAACAGCGGCGCGTCGGCCTTCACCTCGAGCCCCATCTCCTTCTGCAGCGCGGCCTTGTTGCGTGACTTGCCGGCCAGGTCCTTGGCCGAGTACCGCGCGGCCAGGCTGCTGTCCTTGGCCGGGTCCCACACGGAGCCATCCACGCCGTTGAGGATGCCGCTGACGTCGGCGCCGCGGCCGCGGATGACGCCGTCCAGGCCGCAGCCGAACTCGTGCGTCGCGATCTCGCCGGCATAGGTCGGGCTCACCGTGGTCACGCGCTGGGCGTACTTCAAGCCGGCCTTCATGAACGAGAGCTGGCCGTGGAACTCCAGCCCGTGCGACTGCATGTAGCGCAGCGGCAAGCCGAGCTGCGCGAAGTCGGTCTGCGGAAACAGCCCCTGGAAGGCCAGGTTGTGGACCGTGAACACCGAGCTGGCCGTGTTGCCCGGGTGCGCCGCCATGTAGGCGCAGGCCAGCGCTGCATGCCAGTCGTGCGCATGCAGCACTTGAGGCGCCCACTCCCGGTCGATCTCGCCTGCCGCCAGGTGGGCCGCCATCCATCCGAGCAGCGCGAATCGCTGCAGGTTGTCCGGCCACTCGCTGCCGTCGCTGGCCTGGTACGGCCCGCCGCCGCGCCGGTACAGATAGGGCGCATCGATCACGTAGGCGGGCACGTGGCTGTAGGGCATCGTGCCCAGCCGGACTGCCACACGGCCGGCACCGAACAGGGGCCCGAGCTCGACGATCGTCTTCTGGTGCAGCACGGCGTCGACGATCGCCGGCAGCCCCGGCAGCACCAGCCGCACGTCCGCGCCCGCGCGCACCAGCGCCTGCGGCAATGCGCCGACCACGTCGGCCAACCCACCCGTCTTCACCAGCGGAAAGACTTCCGCGGCGGCATGCAGGACCTTCATCTGTCAGAGCGGGTCGAACTGCGACAGCATTTCGCGCGTGACCAGCGTGATGCCGTTCTCGGTGCGGTAGAAACGCTCCGCATCGCCGGCCGGGTCCTCGCCGATGACCATGCCGTCGGGGATGTGGCAGCCGCGATCGACCACCACGCGCGTGAGCCGCGCGCCACGGCCCACCTGCACGCCGGGCAGCAGCACCGCCCACGATACGCTGGAATGCGAATGCACCCGCACGCTGGAGAACAGCACCGAGCGGAACACCTGCCCCGAGACGATGCAGCCGCCCGAGACCAGCGACTCGATCGCCATGCCGCGGCGGTCGTCCTGGTTGTGCACGAACTTGGCCGGTGGCAGCTGCGGCTGGTAGGTCCAGATCGGCCAGCGTGTGTCGTACAGGTTGAGCAGCGGATCGGTGGCCGTCAGGTCGATGTTGGCGTCCCAGTAGGCGTCGATCGTGCCGACGTCTCGCCAGTACGGCTCCTCGTTCATGCGCGTGCCCACGGCGCTGAGGTCGAAGGGGTGCGCCGCGGCCTGGCCGTTCTTCACCGCGCGCGGGATGATGTCCTTGCCGAAATCGTGGCTGGAGTTCGGGTCGTTGATGTCGCGTTCGAGCTCCTTGTAGAGGTAGCGCGCATTGAAGATGTAGATGCCCATGCTGGCCAGCGACTTGTCGGGCTTGCCGGGCATCGGCGGCGGATCGGCCGGCTTCTCGACGAACTCGGTGATCAGGTTCTTGTCGTTGACCGCCATCACGCCGA
>CAZVLY010000256.1:0-6883 GCA_964628175.1 uncultured Piscinibacter sp.
TGGCCGACAAGCTGATCCGCGCCGGCCTGAACGTGCTCGTCACCAACCAGCGCAGTGTGGAACAGATCTTCGGCACGCTGCGGCTGGTGGCCGGACTGGTCGGCTGCAGTGCCGAGGCGGAGGCCTGGATCGCCGGCTGCCAGCAGCGCCACCGCGACATCGCCGCCGAGGCCGCGCGCTGGCCGCGCCGGCCGCGCGTCTACTTCGAGGAATGGGACGAGCCCATGATCAGCGCGATCCGCTGGGTGAGCGAGCTGGCCGGCATCGCCGGCGGCGATGACGTGTTCCCGGAACTGGCGCGCAAGAAGTTCCGGCCCGAGCGCGGGGCCGCGCGTGCGGGTTGGCAGGACGTGCCGGCGGTGCGCGATGGCGAACTGCACGAGATCAAGAGCTGCGACATCCTGCAGCCCGGCCCGGCCGCGCTCACCGACGGGCTGGCGCAGTTGCACCGCCTGTGCGCCAGCTGGGCCGCGCGCCACGCCTGACGCCGGCCTGGGTTCAGCCCTTGCGTCCGGCCTTGAGCATCTCCGCCACCATGAAGGCCAGCTCCAGGCTCTGCGAGCCGTTCAGCCGCGGGTCGCAGGCGCTGCGGTAACGCTGCTCGAGGCTCGCGTCGGTCAGTCCCTGCGCGCCGCCGCGGCACTCGGTGACGTCCTGGCCGGTCATCTCGAAATGCAGGCCGCCGGCATGGCTGCCCTCGGCGGCGTGCACGGCGAAGAAGTCGCGCACCTCGGTGACGATGGCCGTGAAGTCGCGCGTCTTGTAGCCGTTGGCGCTGCTCACCGTGTTGCCGTGCATCGGGTCGCAGCACCACACCACCTCGCGCTGCGCCTCGCGCATCGAGCGCAGCAGCGCCGGCAGCCGGTCGGGCAGCTTGCCCGCGCCCATGCGGCTGATCAGCACCACGCGGCCGGGCACACGATCCGGGTCGACACGGTCGAGCAGTCGCTGCAGGTCGTCCGGCGTGGCCGAGGGGCCGACCTTGATGCCGATCGGGTTGTGCAGCCCGCGCAGGAACTCGACGTGGGCGCCTTCGACCTCGCGCGTGCGCTCGCCCAGCCACAGCAGGTGCGCCGAGCCGCCATACCAGCGGCCGCTGGGCTCGTCCCGGCGCACCAGCGCCTGCTCGTAGTGCAGGTGCAGCGCCTCGTGCGAGGTGTAGAACTCCACCGCGTGCAGCTGCGGTGTGCGCGCGGCGTCGAAGCCGCAGGCCTCCATGAAGGCCAGGCAGTCGGCGATGCGCCCGGCCAGCGCCTCGAAACGCTCGCCCTGCGGGCTGTTGCGCACGAAGTCGGCCGTCCAGCGGTGCACCTGGTGCAGGTCGGCGAATCCGCCCTGCGCCAGGGCGCGCAGCAGGTTGAGCACCGAGGCCGAGTGCGAATAAGCGCGGATCAGCCGCTGCGGGTCGGGCGTGCGTGCGGCGGCCGTGAATTCGGCGCCGTTGACGATGTCGCCGCGGTACGAGGGCAGGCTGACGCCGTCCACCGTCTCCACGTCCGACGAACGCGGCTTGGCGAACTGCCCGGCGATGCGCCCGAGCTTGACCACCGGGCAGGCGGCGCCGTAGGTCAGCACCACGGCCATCTGCAGGATCACGCGGAAGGTGTCGCGCACCGTGTCCGCGCCGAGGTCGTCGAAGCTCTCGGCGCAGTCGCCGCCCTGCAGCAGGAAGGCCTCGCCGCGCGCCACCGCGGCCAGGCGGGAGCGCAGCGCATCGGCCTCGCCGGCGAAGATCAGCGCCGGCCAGCCAGAAAGCTGCTGCTCGGCTTGCGCCAGCGCGGCGGCGTCGGGGTAGCTCGGCAGTTGCCGCGCGGTGCGCTTTCGCCAGCTGTCGGGCGACCAGATTTCGTTCATGCGATGTAACTCGGCGGGGCCCAAAGCCCGGTGCGGCACTGTAGCCTCTGGCCTGAGCGCAACGCAGAATCACGCGCCAGGAGACCGCATGAACATCACCCGCATCCCGACCACCCCGATCGCCGGCATGAAACCCGGCACCAGCGGCCTGCGCAAGAAGGTCACCGAGTTCGCCCAGGGCCACTACCTGGCCAACTTCGTGCAGTCGGTGTTCGACGCGGTGCGGCCCCCCGGCGGTTTCGCCGGGCTGACCCTGGTCGTCGGCGGCGACGGCCGCCACTGGAACCTCGAGGCCATCCAGCAGGTGATCCGCATCGCCGCGGCCAACGGCTTCGCGCGCGTGCTGGTCGGGCAGGGCGGCATCCTGTCGACACCGGCGGCCTCCTGCGTGATCCGCAAGCACGGCACCTTCGGCGGGCTGATCCTGTCGGCCAGCCACAACCCCGGCGGGCCCGACGGCGACTTCGGCATCAAGTTCAACGCCGCCAACGGCGGGCCGGCGCCGGAGAAGATCACCGACGCGATCTACGCGAAGACGCTGGCGATCGGCGAGATCCTGACCATCGAGGCCGCCGACGTCGACCTGGGTCGCCTCGGCACGCAGGCGGTCGACGCGATGAAGGTCGAGGTCATCGACGCCGTGGCCGACTACGTCGAGCTGATGCGCGAGCTGTTCGATTTCGCCGCACTGCGTGCGCTGTTCGCCGGCGGCTTCCGCCTGTCCTTCGACGCCATGCACGCCGTCACCGGCCCCTACGCGAAGGCGATCTTCGAGCGCGAGCTCGGCGCGCCGGCGGGCACGGTGGTCAACGGCGTGCCGCTGCCCGACTTCGGCGGCGGCCACCCCGACCCGAACCTCGTACACGCGAAGGAACTGCTCGACCGCATGATGGCCGCCGACGCGCCCGAGCTCGGCGCGGCGTCCGACGGCGACGGCGACCGCAACCTGATCATCGGTCGCGGCATCTTCATCCCGCCTTCGGACTCGCTGGCCATGCTGGCCGCCAACGCGCACCACGCGCCGGCCTACGCCAAGGGCATCGCCGGCGTGGCGCGCTCCATGCCCACCAGCGGTGCGGTCGACCGCGTGGCGGCGAAGCTCGGCGTGCCCTGCTTCGAGACGCCGACCGGCTGGAAGTTCTTCGGCAACCTGCTCGACGCCGGCCGCATCACGCTGTGCGGCGAAGAGAGCGCGGGCACCGGCAGCAACCATGTGCGCGAGAAGGACGGTGTCTGGGCCGTGCTGCTGTGGCTGTCGATCCTCGCGGCACGCCGGCAAAGCATGCAGCAGATCGCCCGCGAGCACTGGGCCACCTACGGTCGCAACTACTACACGCGCCACGACTACGAGGACCTGGACACGCCCACCGCGAAGGCGCTGACGCAAGCCGTGGCCGACCAGTTGCCGACGCTTGCAGGGAAGACGCTCGCCGGCCGCCGTGTCGCGCTGGCCGACGACTTCAGCTACACCGACCCGGTGGACGGCAGCGTGTCGAAGAACCAGGGCCTGCGCATCGTCTTCGACGACGGCTCGCGCATCGTCTTTCGCCTGTCGGGCACCGGCACCACCGGCTCGACGCTGCGTGTCTACATCGAACGTTACGAGGGCGACCCGGCGCGCCACGCGCAGGACACGCAGGCCGCGCTGGCCGACCTGATCGCGCTGGCCGACGAGCTGGCGCAGATCCGCGCGCGCACCGGTCGGCAGCAGCCCGACGTGGTCACCTGAGGAGTCGCAGACGATGCGCTTCCCGCGTCGCAGCGGCATCCTGCTGCACCCCACCTCGCTGCCCGGCCCGCACGGCAGCGGCGACCTCGGCCCCGATGCCTACCGCTTCGTCGACTGGCTCGCCGAAGCCGGGCAGACCTTGTGGCAGGTGCTGCCGCTGGGCGGCATCGGCCCGGGCAACTCGCCCTACATGAGCAGTTCGGCCTTCGCCGGCAACGTGCTGCTGATCGACCTGGGCGAATTGCAGCAGCGCGGCTGGCTGGGCGCGGATGACATCGCGCCGGTGCCCGGCCTCGATGCGCAGCGCATCGATTTCGGCGCGATGGTGTCGTTCCGCATGGAGCGCCTGGCGCGCGCCGCGGCGCGCTTCGCCGCGCAGGCCGGTGCCGATGAGCGTGCCGACCTCGAGGCCTTCGTGCAGCGCCACGCCGACTGGCTGCCCGACTACGCCCTGTTCATGGCGCTGGCCGAGCACCACGGCTGGCGCGACTGGTGCGAGTGGCCCGACGGCCAGGCCGCGCGCGCACCGAAGGCCCTGTCCGCCGCCCGCGAAGTGCATGCCGAGCGCGTCGCCATCTGGACCTTCTGCCAATGGTGCTTCTTCCGCCAGTGGCAGGCGCTGCGCACGCACGCGCACACCCGCGGCGTGCGGATCGTCGGCGACATGCCGATCTTCCTGGCCTACCAGAGTGCCGATGTGTGGGCGCAGCCCGATCTCTTCGAGCTCGATGCGCAGGGGCGCCCGACCGTGATCGCCGGCGTGCCGCCGGACGGCTTCAGCGCCACCGGGCAGCGCTGGGGCAACCCGCTGTACCGCTGGCGCGTGCATGCGCAGCAGGGCTTCGCGTGGTGGATCGAGCGCGTGCGGCGCAGCGTCGAGCAGCTCGACATCGTGCGCATCGATCACTTCCGCGGCTTCGCCGGCTACTGGGAGATCCCGGCCAGCGAACCCACGGCGCAGAAGGGCCACTGGGTGCCGGCGCCGGGGCAGGCGCTGTTCCGCGCCATCGCCGACGCGCTCGGGCCGCTGCCCATCATCGCGGAAGACCTGGGCGTGATCACGCCCGACGTCGACGCGCTGCGCCGCGAGTTCGCCTTTCCCGGCATGCGCATCCTGCAGTTCGCCTGGGGCGAGGACGAGACCGCCGAGCGCCGCTTCCTGCCGCACCGCTACGAGCCCGACACGGTGGTCTACACCGGCAGCCACGACAACGACACCACGCTGGGCTGGTGGGCCAGCGCCGCGGAATCGACGCGGCACCACCTGCGCGAGTACCTGGCGAGCGACGGCCGCGCGGTGCACTGGGACCTGATCCGCGCCGCCTGCGCGAGCGTGGCCGATACGGCGGTCTACCCGCTGCAGGACGTGATGGGCCTGGACGGCGCGCACCGCATGAACTTCCCCGGCCAGTCTTCGGGTTGGTGGGTGTGGCGCTTCGCCTGGGACCAGGTGCCGGGCGACGCGGCGGCACGCCTGCGCCGGCTGTGCCAGCTGTACGACCGGCTCTGAGGCGGCCCGGCGCCGGCGCGCCGACAAGAAACGTTACGCAGCGATACCGCGCCGAAAGGACGCGGCGCGGGCCGCCGCGCACGATGGAGCCCTGTTCAATCACGGGCCCCTGGCCCCGAGGCTCTCAGCATGAAACCCTGGATCAAACGTGCCCTGATCGGCATCTTCGGCGCTTCCGTTCTCTTCGGCGGGCTGGCCGCCTGCTCGCACCGCGGCGCCTATTCGCATGGCTGGCAGGCCATGAGCGAGGAAGACGCCGCCAGGATGAAGTCGAAGATGGTCGAGCGCGTGGGCAGCAAGCTCGAGCTCGACGAGGCCCAGAAGGCCAAGCTCGGCGTGCTCGCCGACAAGCTGCGCGAGCAGCGCAACGCGCTGGTGGGCAACACCACCGACCCGCGTGCCGAGATGGCCTCGCTGGTGGCGGGCCCGACCTTCGACCGCGCCAAGGCGAAGAGCCTGGTCGAGGCGAAGACCGGCGCCATCACGAGCAAGAGCCCCGAGGTGATCACAGCGATGGCCGATTTCTACGACAGCCTGAAGCCCGAGCAGCAGGCCAAGGTGCGCGAGTTCATGGCCAAGCGGGGCCGCCATGGTTGGCGCGGCTGAGAGTGGCGGCCTGGCGCTGATGCTCGCGGGCATCGGCTGGGCCATGTGGGCGGCCTGGCAACTACGCCACGCGGGCGCGCCGATCCGCCCGGGCGCGGCGGCCGGCGTGCTCGTCGAGGAGGGGCCGTTCCGCTTCGGCCGCAATCCGATGGCCCTGGGGATGACGGTCGCGCTGCTCGGGCTGGCCGTGCTGTCCGGTTCCTTCTTCGTGGCCGCGGCCGCGCTCGCCTACGCGAGCTACATGCACCTGGTGCGCATCCCGCAGGAGGAGGCGCGGCTGCGCGCCACCTTCGGCGGTTGGTACAGTGACTACACGGCCACGGTGCGCCGATGGCTCTGACGCATGCCCCGACTCCTGTTGATCGACGACGACGAACAGCTCGGGCCGCCGCTGGCGGCCTACTTCAAGCGCTTCGAGTTCGAACTGGTGCATGCCACCCGGCCGAGCACCGGGCTGGCATTGCTGCGTGAAGGCGGCTTCGACGCGGCCATCCTCGACGTCATGCTGCCGGAGATGGACGGCTTCGAGTTGTGCCGCACGATCCGCAAGGACAGCAGCATTCCCATCGTCATGCTCACCGCGCGCGGCGACGTGATGGACCGCGTGGTCGGCCTCGAACTCGGCGCCGACGACTACCTGCCCAAGCCCTTCGAGCCGCGCGAGCTGCTGGCGCGCATCCAGACGGTGCTGCGCCGCGTCGCTCCGGCGCCGGCCGCGGCACGGCAGTTGCGTTTCGAGGGCCTGCTGATCGACCTCGACCGCCACGCCGTGCAGCGGCAGGGCGAGGCGGTCGAGCTCACCGGCACCGAGTTCGAGCTGCTGGCGATGCTGGCTGCCGCGCCGGGCAAGGTGTTCAGCCGCGACGACATCCTCGAGAAGCTGCGCGGCCGCTCGGCCGAGGACATCCACTCGCGCGCCGTCGACATCCTGGTCAGCCGGCTGCGCCGCAAGCTCGAGCCGCTGGACTGCATCCACACGCTGCGAAACGCCGGCTACCGCTTCGCCGGGGTGCGCGCGTGACGGCCGCGCCGCCGAGCGGGCTGCGCGCACGCTGGCGCGCCGCGCACCAGCGCTGGCACGCCACGCGGCACCGCTGGCGCCATTCGCTGAAGTGGCGCCTGGTGACGATGTTCCTGCTGCTCGCGCTGGCCACCACCGGCGTGTTCCTGTTCGGCATGCAGCG
>CAZVLY010000257.1:0-6840 GCA_964628175.1 uncultured Piscinibacter sp.
TCGTGCAGGAGCGTCTGGAGCGCGAGTTTGACCAGGACCTGATCACCACCGCGCCCAGCGTCGTCTACGAGGTCGAGCTCAACGACGGCACGCTGCTGCGCGTCGAGAACCCCTCCAAGATGCCCGACCTGGGCCGCATCAAGGAGATCCGCGAGCCGATCGTCACCGTGCACCTGTACATGCCGCAGGATTACGTCGGACCGGTGATGACGCTGGCCAATCTGAAGCGCGGCAACCAGATCAACATGGCCTACCACGGCCGCCAGGTCATGCTGACCTACGAGATGCCGCTGGCAGAGATCGTTCTCGACTTCTTCGACAAGCTCAAGAGCGTGTCGCGCGGCTATGCCTCGATGGACTACGAGTTCAAGGAGTACCGGGCCGCCGATGTCGTGAAGGTCGACATCCTGCTCAACGGCGAGAAGGTCGACGCGCTGTCGATCATCGTCCACCGCAGCCAGAGCGTGTACCGCAGCCGCGCCGTGGTGAGCAAGATGCGGGAGCTGATCTCGCGCCAGATGTACGACGTGGCGGTGCAGGCCGCCATCGGCGCCAACATCATTGCGCGTGAGACAATCAAGGCGCTGCGCAAGAACGTGCTGGCCAAGTGCTACGGCGGCGACATCTCCCGCAAGCGCAAGCTGCTCGAAAAACAAAAGGCCGGCAAGAAACGCATGAAGCAGATCGGCTCCGTCGAGGTGCCACAAGAAGCGTTTCTGGCCATCCTGCAAGTGGACGACTGATGGGTTATCTGACCGGTGTGCTCTACGGTGTGCTTGCCTTCTATCTGGGGGGCTGGTACCTCGGCAAGTGGACGGGCAACTTCTCGCTGCTGCTGTTCATCCTCAGTGTCGTGACCCTGGCCTACTGGCTGGCCGAGCGCTTCCACTTCGCGCCGCGCCGCCTGGCGGCCGCGCGTGCTCTGGAGGAGCAGGACGCCGCCCGCCGCGCCCAGCTCGCCGCACAGGGCATCGCCAAGGTCGACACGGACCTGGCGCCGGCGCGCGAACGACTGCTGATGCAGCCTTGGTGGCTCGACTGGACCGCCGGCCTGTTCCCGGTGATCCTGGCGGTCTTCCTGCTGCGATCCTTCTTGTTCGAACCGTTCAAGATCCCGTCCGGTTCGATGATTCCGACGCTGCTCGTGGGCGACCTGATCCTCGTCAACAAGTACCACTACGGCGTGCGGCTGCCGGTGATCAACAAGAAGATCATCGCCAACCACGACCCCAAGCGCGGCGACGTGATGGTGTTCCGCTTTCCGCGCGATCCGAGCATCGACTACATCAAGCGCGTGGTCGGCCTGCCGGGCGACGAAGTGAGCTTCCGCAACCAGAAGCTGTCGATCAACGGCCAGGAAGTCCCGCTCGAGGCGATGCCGCCGCCGGGCTTCTACGACGAGGATTCGTTGCGCTACTTTCCCGAGTTCAAGGAGAAGCTCGGCGAGGTCGAGCACCGCATCCTCGTGAACCCGCAGGCGCAGCGGCCGTTCGGCGCCGATGGTGCCTACACGTTTCCCTTCCGGGAGAACTGCCGCTACAGTGCCGAGGGCGTGACCTGCAAGGTGCCCGAGGGACACTATTTCATGATGGGCGACAACCGCGACAATTCCGAGGACTCGCGCTTTTGGGGTTTCGTGCCCGACCAGAACATCGTCGGCCGGGCCTTTTTCGTGTGGATGAACTTCGGCAACCCGAAGCGCATCGGTTCGTTCCACTGACGCGCCGGGGCACGAGGTTCACGACGGGAGCATGAACGCATGACTGCAGAGCCTGCATCGAACCGCCGCCAGCGCGGTGTCACCCTCTTCGGCCTGATGTTCTGGGCCGTGCTGATCGGATTCGTCGCGCTCGTCACGATGCGCGTGCTGCCGACGATCAACGAGTACTACACGATCCAGCGCGCGGTCGAGAAGATCGCCAAGGAAGGCGGCTCGACCGTGCCCGAGATCCGCAACGCCTTCGAGAAGCAGAAGCAGATCGAGTACTCGATCACCTCGATCGACAGCAAGGACCTGAAGATCACCAAAGAGAACGAGAAGGTCGTGGTGAGTTTCGCCTACGACAAGGAGATCGAGCTGTTGGCTCCGGTCTACCTGCTCATAAAGTACGAGGGGCGCTCCAAGTAGCGCAGCGGGGCAACCCGGGCGCGAGGGCGCCCGACCGCGACCAACCCGATGGACGAACGACTCGACGAACTTCAGCAACGGATCGGCCACCGATTCCGCCAGGCCGAACTGCTGGCGCGTGCGCTCACGCACCGCAGCTTCGGCGCCGACCACAACGAACGGCTCGAGTTTCTCGGCGACGCCGTGCTCAGCCTGGCCGTTTCCAGCCTGCTGTTCGATCGCTTCGCCGGCTCCGACGAGGGTGACCTGACGCGCGTGCGCGCGCACCTGGTCCGCGAGGAGAGCCTGCACCGCGTCGCCCTGCAGGTCGGCCTGCCCGAGGTGCTGCGCCTGTCCGACGGCGAGGCCCGCGGCGGCGGCGCCCAGCGCGCCTCGATCCTGGCCGATGCGCTGGAGGCGGTGATCGGCGCGGTGTTCCTCGACGGCGGCTTCGAATCGGCGCGCGCGCTGGTGCAGCGCCTGTTCGGCGAAGTCATCGCCGGCACCGACATCGGCGGCTGGGCCAAGGACGCCAAGACGGAATTGCAGGAGTGGCTGCAGGCGCGGCGCCTTCCGGTGCCGACCTACCGCATCAGCGGCACACGCGGGCAGGCGCATGCGCAGACCTTCGAGGTCGAATGCGTGGTGCCCGCACTGGGCCTGACGCAAGCCGGCGAGGGCAAGTCCCGCCGGCAGGCCGAACAGGAAGCGGCTCGCCGCATGATCGACCTGCTCAAGGCCAGCGACCGCCCCGGCGGGCCGCTCCGCTCATGACCAACACACCGTCCGCCGAAGAATCCCCCGCGGCCCAGCGCTGCGGCCTCATCGCCATCGTCGGCCGGCCGAACGTCGGCAAATCGACGCTGCTGAACGCGCTGGTCGGACAGAAGATCAGCATCACCTCGGCCAAGGCGCAGACCACCCGCCACCGCATCACCGGCATCCGCACGGTGGGCGACTCGCAGTTCGTGTTCGTCGACACGCCCGGCTTCCAGACGCGCCACGGCGCGGCGCTGAACCGGACGCTCAATCGCACGGTGCAGGGCGTGCTGACGGACGTCGACGTTGTGCTCTTCGTCGTCGAGGCCGGCCGCTTCGGGCTGGACGACGCCAAGGTGCTGGCGCTCATCCAGGGCGAGGCCATGAAGGGCAAACCGGTGTTCCTGATCGCCAACAAGCTCGACGCCGTGCAGCGGCGCGCCGAGCTGGCGCCCTGGCTCAAGAGCATGCAGGACCGCCATGCCTTCGCCGAGTTCGTGCCGCTGTCGGCCAAGAAGGCCGCCGACGTCGAGCGCCTGCTGGGCATCGTGCGGCCCTACCTTCCTGTGCAGCCCTGGTTCCACGAGGAAGACGCGCTCACCGACCGCAGCGACCGCTTCCTCGCCAGCGAACTCATCCGCGAGAAGCTGTTCCGCCTGACCGGCGACGAACTGCCCTACACCTCGACGGTGGTGATCGACAAGTTCGAGGAAGAGGGCAACCTGCGGCGCATCGCGGCGTCCATCGTCGTCGAGCGCGACGCCCACAAGGGCATGATCATCGGCGCCGGCGGCGAGCGGCTCAAGCGCATCGGCTCCGAGGCGCGGCAGGAACTCGAGACGCTGCTCGATGCGAAGGTCTTCCTCGAGCTGTTCGTCAAGGTACGCTCCGGCTGGGCGGCCGACGAGGATCACCTGCGCAGCTACGGCTACGAATAACGATGGCCACGGCGCGCGGCGCGGCCCCGCTGGCGGCCTACGTGCTGCACCGCTACGACTGGAGCGAGTCGAGCCTGATCGTCGATCTCTTCACCCGCACGCAGGGCCGCGTGGCCGTGGCGGCGCGCGGCGCCAAGAAGCCGCACTCCAATCTTCGTGCGGTGCTGCTCCCGTTTCAGCGCGTCAACGTCTCGCTCGGCCGGCTGCCCGAAGGCGAGGGCGCCGGCGAGGTGCAGACGCTTCGCCAGGCCGAATGGGGCGGAGGCTCGGCCATGCTCACCGGGGCGGCGCTGTTCAGCGGCTTCTACCTGAACGAGCTGCTGATGAAGCTGCTGGCCCGGCATGACCCGCATCCGGCGCTCTTCGATGCCTACGCACAGACCCTGCCGCTGCTCGGCCCCGGCGAGGATGCCCGCACGCAGGCCGCGCTGCGCGCCTTCGAACTCACCTTGCTGCAGGAGATCGGCCTGCTGCCCGACCTGAGCGTGGCGACCCAGACGCAGCAGCCCTTGCAGGCCGGGAGCTTGTACGTGCTGCGGGCGGAGGCCGGCGTCATCGAGGCGCGCGGCGACGAGTCGGGCCTGCCCGGCGCGACGCTGGTCGGCGTGCAGGCCGCACTCGAGCACGGCAGTCTCGAGGCCCTGCAGCAGGCCTGTGCCGGCGTGCTGCCGGCGCTGAAGGCGCAGCTGCGTGCGCTGCTTCACTATCATCTCGGCTCCGCCCCCTTGCGCACCCGGCAGGCGATGCTGGACGTGCAGAACCTCGCCCCATGAACCCGCTGCTGACCACCGGACTCGACGCCCATCGCGGCATGACCGCGCTCTCGGTCAACCTGAACAAGGTCGCCCTGCTGCGCAACACGCGCGCGCTGGGCATCCCGAGCGTGACGCGGGCCGCCACGCTGGCGCTGGAGGCCGGCTGCCAGGGCATCACCGTGCACCCGCGGCCCGACGAGCGCCACATCCGCGCGCACGATGTCGTCGACCTCGGCGAGCTGCTGAAGGCCTGGCCGCAGGCCGAGTACAACATCGAAGGCAACCCCTTCCACAACCTGATGGACTGCGTGCGCGACCTGGTGCGCCGCGGCCTGCCGGTGCACCAGGTCACCTTCGTGCCCGACAGCGTCGAGCAGCCCACCTCCGACCACGGCTGGCGCTTCCCGCAGGACCTGCAGCGCCTGGCGCCGCTGGTCGCCGAGTGCCGGGCCATGGGCCTGCGCGTGAGCCTGTTCATGGACCCGGAACCGGCGCAGATGCGCGGTGCACGCGAGGCCGGCGCCGACCGGGTGGAGCTCTACACCGAGACCTACGCCCGTGCCCACGGCACGCTGCAGCAGGCGGCGGTGCTGGCCGGCTTCACCGCGTCGGCGCAGGCGGCACTGGCCGAAGGACTGGGCCTGAACGCCGGCCACGACCTGAATCGCGACAACCTGACCGACTTCCTGCGTGCCGTGCCCGGCATCCAGGAGGTCTCGATCGGCCACGCCTTGATCGCCGACGCGCTGGAACTCGGCCTCGCCGAGACGGTGCGCGACTACCTGCGCTGCATCCACCGCGCCCGCGCCTGAAGCGAATGATCTTCGGCATCGGCACCGACATCTGCGACATCCGCCGCATGCGCGAGACCTACGCGCGGCGCGGCGAACGCTTCGCGGCCAAGGTGCTCGGCCCGCACGAGATCGAGGTGTTCCGCCAGCGCCTGGCCAAGGTCGAGTCGCGCGGCATCAGCTACCTGGCCACGCGTTTCTCGGCCAAGGAGGCTTTCTCCAAGGCCATCGGCATGGGCATGCGCATGCCCATGACCTGGCGGGACTGCGAGGTCGTCAAGGCGCACAGCGGCAAGCCCGAGATCCGCCTGCACGGCGCGCTGGCCGAATGGTTCGAAGCGCGCGGCCTGCACGCCCATGTCAGCGTGACCGATGAAACCGACTACGCGGCGAGCTTCGTCGTCGTCGAAACCCGAGAGCACCGATGAGCCCCCATTGCCCCGTCATCCTGGACATCGCCGGCCTGAGCCTGTCGGCCGACGACCGCCGCCGGCTGCAGCACCCGCTGACCGGCGGGCTGATCCTGTTCGCGCGCAACTGGTCGGATCGCCGTCAGCTCGTCGAGCTGACCGCCGAGATCAAGTCGATCCGCGCCGACCTGCTGGTCTGCGTCGACCACGAAGGCGGGCGCGTGCAGCGTTTTCGCACCGACGGCTTCACGCACCTGCCGCCGATGCGCGCACTGGGCGAACTGTGGATGCGCGACGCGCTCACCGCCACCGACGCCGCCACCGCCGCCGGCCAGGTGCTGGGCATGGAGCTGCGCGCCTGCGGTGTCGACCTCAGCTTCACGCCGGTGCTCGATCTCGATCACGGCGGCAGCAGCGTCATCGGCGACCGCGCCTTCCACCGCGATGCCCGCGTGGCCACGATGCTGGCCAAGAGCCTGATGCACGGCCTGTTGCTGGCCGGCATGGCCAACTGCGGCAAACATTTCCCGGGGCACGGCTTCGTGAAGGCCGACAGCCACACCGAGGTGCCGGTCGACCTGCGCAGCCTGAAGGCCATCCTCGCCGACGATGCGAAGCCCTACGAGTGGTTGTCGACCAGCCTGGCCAGCGTGATGCCGGCCCACGTGGTCTATCCGAAGGTCGACGCCCACCCGGCCGGCTTCTCGCCGCGCTGGCTGAAGGAGATCCTGCGCCTGCAGCTCGGCTTCACCGGGGCCGTGTTCAGCGACGACCTCAGCATGGAGGGCGCTCGCCGCGTCGGTGGTGTCGAGGTCAGCTATGCCGAAGCGGCGGCCATCGCGCTGGCGGCCGGCTGCGACTTGGTGCTGCTGTGCAACCAGTCGATGGATGGCGGTGCCGCCGTCGACGCCCTGCTCGAGGGCCTCGAGGCGCAGCACGCGCAAGGCCACTGGCAATCCGACCCCGACAGCGAAGCGCGTCGCCAGCGCCTGCTGCCGCAGACCGCGCCGCTGGCCTGGGACGACCTGATGCACGACCCGCTGTACCAGCGCGCGCTGGAGCGCCTGCCCTAGAAACGAC
>CAZVLY010000258.1:0-6815 GCA_964628175.1 uncultured Piscinibacter sp.
AGCTCAACGGCTTCTTTTCGATCGTCGAGCAGATGAGCGCGGTGGACACCACCGGCGTCGAGCCGCTGTACACGCCACTGTCGGCGGTGCAGGAGGTCAGCCTGCGCCTGCGCGACGACGCGGTGACCGAATCCGACCAGCGCAGCCTGAACCAGCGCAGTGCGCCGGCGGTGGAAGACGGCCTGTTCCTCGTGCCCAAGGTGATCGAATGAGCACGTCGCCGAGCCGCCTCAAGACGTGCGGGCTCCCCCTCGGGGGGACGGCGCGAAGCGCCAAGGGGGCCTCATGAAGCCGGTGCACGAGATGGGCGTGGCCGAGCTGGGCCAGGCGCTGGCGTCGCGCGCGCTGTCCAGCGTCGAGGCGACCACGGCGCTGCTGGAGCGCCTGGACCGGCATGCCGCGCTCGGCGCCGTGCTGGCCAGCGACCGCGAACTCGCCCTGGCACAGGCCGCGGCGGCCGACACCCGGCGCGCCGGCGGCGAGGCCGGCGCGTTGCTGGGCGTGCCGATCGCGCACAAGGACATCTTCGTCAGCGCCGAGCTGCCGACCACCGCCGGCTCGAAGATGCTGGAGGGTTACCGCAGCCCGTTCGACGCCACGGTGGTCGCCCGCCTGGCGCAGGCCGGCACAGTGACGCTGGCCAAGCTGAACTGCGACGAGTTCGCGATGGGCTCGTCGAACGAGAACTCCGCCTACGCCCCGGTGCGCAACCCCTGGGACACCGGCCGCGTGCCCGGCGGCTCGTCGGGCGGTTCGGCCGCCGCGGTGGCGGCGCGACTCGTGCCCGCGGCCACCGGCACCGACACCGGCGGCTCGATCCGCCAGCCGGCGAGCTTTTCCGGCATCACCGGCATCAAGCCGACCTACGGCGTGTGCTCGCGCTACGGCATGGTGGCATTCGCCTCCAGCCTCGACCAGGCCGGGCCGATGGCGCGCTCGGCGGCCGACTGCGCGCTGCTGCTGTCGGCGATGAGCGGCTTCGACGAACGCGACTCGACCAGCGCGCAGCGCCCGGCGCAGGATTTCCACGCGCAGATGCTCGCGCCGCGCGCCGGCGCCACGGCGGCGCAGCCGCTGGCCGGCCTGCGCATCGGGCTGCCGAAGGAGTTCTTCCCCGCCGCGCTGGCGGCCGACGTGAACGGCGCCGTGCGCGCGGCGCTGGCCGAACTGCAGAAGCTCGGCGCCACGCTCGTCGACGTGAGCCTGCCGCGCACCGAACTGTCCATCCCGGTCTACTACATCATCGCCCCGGCCGAGGCGAGCTCGAACCTGTCGCGCTTCGACGGCGTGCGCTACGGCCACCGCGCCGCGAAGTACACCGACCTGCTCGACATGTACAAGAAGAGCCGCAGCGAAGGCTTCGGCGCCGAAGTCAAGCGCCGCATCATGATCGGCACCTACGTGCTCAGCCACGGCTACTACGACGCCTACTACCTGCAGGCGCAGAAGCTGCGCCGCATGATCGCCGACGACTTCCAGCGCTGCTTCACGCAGTGCGACCTGATCGCCGGCCCGGTGGCGCCCAGCGTCGCCTGGAAGATCGGCGCGCAGGGCGACGACCCGGTGGCGGCCTACCTGGCCGACATCTTCACCCTGCCGGCCAGCCTGGCCGGCCTGCCGGGCATGAGCGTGCCGGCGGGTTTCGGCGAAGGGCAGATGCCCGTGGGCCTGCAGCTGATCGGCAACTACTTCCAGGAGGGCACGCTGCTGCACGCGGCGCACGCCTTCCAGCACGCCACCGACTGGCACGCCCGCGTGCCCGCGGGATTCTGAGCACCATGAGCAGCAGCCCCACCCTGATCCGCGGCTACGAGGTCGTCATCGGCCTGGAGACGCATGCCCAGCTGTCCACCCGCTCGAAGATCTTCAGCGGCTCGAGCACGCAGTTCGGTGCCGCGCCGAACACGCAGGCCTCGCCGGTCGACCTGGCGCTGCCCGGCACGCTGCCGGTGATGAACCGAGGCGCCGTCGAGCGTGCCATCCGCTTCGGCCTGGCCGTGGGCGCCACCGTCGCGCCGCTGTCGATCTTCGCGCGCAAGAACTACTTCTACCCCGACCTGCCCAAGGGCTACCAGATCAGCCAGTACGAGACGCCGGTCGTGCAGGGCGGCCGGGTCGAGTTCTTCATCGGCGAGCGCCAGCACGTGGTCAACCTGACCCGCGCGCACCTCGAGGAAGACGCCGGCAAGTCGCTGCACGAGGACTACCACGGCCTGACCGGCATCGACCTGAACCGCGCCGGCACGCCGCTGCTGGAGATCGTCACCGAGCCCGACATGCGCTCCAGCGCCGAGGCGGCCGCCTACGCCCGCGCGCTGCATGCGCTGGTGGTGTGGCTGGACATCTGCGACGGCAACATGCAGGAAGGTTCGTTCCGCTGCGACGCCAACGTGTCGGTGCGCCGCCCCGGCGCGCCCTTCGGCACGCGCCGCGAGATCAAGAACCTGAACAGCTTCAAGTTCCTGCAGCAGGCGATCGACTACGAAGTGCAGTGGCAGATCGACCTGATCGAGGACGGCGGCCGCGTCCAGCAGGCCACCGTGCTGTTCGACCCCGACACCGGCGAGACGCGCGCCATGCGCACCAAGGAAGACGCGCACGACTACCGCTACTTCCCCGACCCCGACCTGCCGCCGCTGGTGATCGCGCCGCAGTGGGTCGAGCGCGTGCGCGCCGAGATGCCCGAGCTGCCGCGCCTGATGGCCGACCGCTTCCAGCGCGACTACGGGCTGCCTGCCTACGACGCGGCGATGATGACGCAGTCCAAGGCCACAGCCGCGTTCTTCGAGACGGCGGCGAAGGCCTGCGGCCAGGCCAAGCTGGTGGCCAACTGGCTGATGGGCGAGCTGTCGCGGCGGCTCAATGCCGCCGACGCCACGATCGAGTCCAGCCCGGTGAACGCGGCGCAGCTGGCCGCGCTGATCGGCCGCATCGTCGACGGCACCATCTCCAACAACGGCGCGCGCCAGGTGTTCGAGGCGCTGTGGACGGGTGTCGGACGCGAGGTCGATGCCGTCATCGAGGCGCAGGGCCTCAAGCAGATGTCCGACAGCGGCGAGCTCGAGCGCATCGTCGATGAAGTGCTGGCTGCGAACGCCAAGTCGGTCGAGGAATACCGCGCCGGCAAGGACAAGGCCTTCAACTCGCTGGTCGGCCAGGCCATGAAGGCCACCAAGGGCAAGGCCAACCCGACCCAGGTGAACGAGCTCCTGAAGAAGAAGCTGGGCTGAACCCGGACGTGCCGCATGCTTGCGGCGCGGCTGGGGAGCGCGGGTTACTTGGCCGCCGACTTGCGCGGCGCCGAAGGCGCATCGGCGGGCGGCAGCGCGCCCAGCGAGCCCGGCTGGGCGCCTGACCAGAGCTTGCGCAGGCGCTCGAGCTCGAGGTCGTACAGCTCGTTGACGCGCACCAGTTCGGCCTTCTGGTTCTGCAGCAGGTTGCGCTGCGCCTCGGCGGCGGCGTCGTTGCCATCGATCTGCTGGCGCAGCTTGAGCGGCATCTGCTTGCCGACGTAGAACTCGGATTCGTCCATCAGCGGCTTGCGCTCCTTCTCGAGTGCGGCCAGCCTCGCCTCGGAGATTCGCAGCGCCTTGCGGGTGTCTTCCAGCGCCGCTTCGCGCGCCTTGTTGTGGGCAGCCTCGCTCGGGAAGCGCTGCAGCAGGTTGCGGTCGCGTCGGATCGCCTCGCGCTGCACGGCGCGGGCGAGCGCCTCTTCCTGCTGGCGTGCCTCGATCGCTGCGCGCTCATCGGCGGTGGGCACCGGCGGCACGACCTGGCGGATCGAACCGTCGGAGTTGAGCAGGCGCTGATCGCGGCTGACGCACTCCGGGATCGGCCGGTCAGAAGTGAGCTTCTTGCCGTTGGCGTCGACGCAGCTGTAGATGCCCGCGCTCTTCTGCAATCCCTGCGCCGAAGCCATGGCCGGCACGGCCCCGCCGGCCACCAGCACGGTGGCGGCGACAAGGGCATGGGCCGTGGCCGAAACTCGCATTCAGACTCCGTATCGTTCGCGGTACGCGGCCACGGCGCCGAAATGCGCGCTCAGGGCCCCGTCGGCGTTGGACTGCAAGTATTGCAGCAAGTCCGAAAGCGTCGCAATGGCCGCCACCTCCAGACCGAGCTGCTGCTGGACATACTGCACAGCCGACCAGGGCGTGTCCGCGCCCCCGTCGGTCGCCTTCTCCTGCCGGTCCAGGGCGATCGCCACGCCGCAGGGTGTCGCCCCCGCCGCCTGGATCATCGCGATGGACTCGCGCACCGACGTGCCGGCAGACATCACGTCGTCGATGATGAGAACGCGCCCGGCCACCTTGGCGCCGACCAGCGTGCCGCCTTCGCCGTGATCTTTTGCTTCCTTGCGGTTGTAGGCGAAGGGCACGTTGCGGCCCTGGCGGGCCAGTTCGATCGCCACCGCCGCGGCCAGGGTGATGCCCTTGTAGGCCGGGCCGAACAGCATGTCGAACTGCAGGCCCGAGGCGATCAGGCGCCGCGCATAGAATTCTGCGAGACGGCCCAACTTGGCGCCGTCGTCGAACAGGCCGGCGTTGAAGAAGTAGGGCGACAGCCGCCCCGCCTTGGTCTTGAACTCACCGAACCGCAACACGCCCGCGTCGACCGCGAACCTCACGAAGTCCTGGGCGAGGGGGTCGGTCGGGGTGCGGGTCGTCATCGGAGACTTTCAGTGTTCCGTCTGGTCACACTCAATCTGAACGGCATCCGCTCGGCGGCCACCAAGGGCTTCGAGGCCTGGGCCGAGGGCGTGGCGGCCGATTGTATGGGCGTGCAGGAGGTCAAGGCGCAGGCCGCCGACGTGGCCGGGCGCTTCGAGGTCGTCGCCGGGCTGACCGGGCACTTCCATTTCGCCGACAAGAAGGGCTACTCGGGCGTGGGCCTGTACACCCGCAAGAAGCCCAGTGCCGTGATCACCGGCATCGGCAACGCGGAGTTCGACGCCGAAGGCCGTTACGTCGAAGCGCGCTTCGACACTGCCAAACGCAAGCTGTCGATCATCAGCTGCTACTTTCCCAGCGGCTCCAGCAGCGAGGAGCGCCAGCAGGCCAAGTTCCGCTTCCTCGGGCTGATGGCGCCGCACCTGATCAGGCTGAAGGCCGAGCGCGACTTCATCCTCGTGGGCGACATCAACATCGCCCACAAGGAGATCGACCTGAAGAACTGGAAGAGCAACCAGAAGAACAGCGGCTTCCTGCCCGAAGAGCGCGCCTGGATGACGCACGCGCTGGACGAGATTGGCCTGGTCGACGTGTTCCGCACGCTCAACCCGCACCCCGAGCAGTACACGTGGTGGAGCAACCGCGGCCAGGCCTGGGCGAAGAACGTCGGCTGGCGTCTGGACTACCACCTGGCCACACCGGCGCTGGCGAAGAAGGCGAAGCACGAGCACATCTACCTCGAGCAGCGCTTCTCGGACCACGCGCCGCTGGTGATCGACTACGACTTCACGCTGTAGCGAGAACCTTCAGCAGCCAGCGGTTCAGGTCGGCGATCTCTTCGTTGCAGACCGAATGCTCCATCGGGTAGTCGTGCCACTCGACGGCGTGGCCGAGCGCCGCCAGTGCATCGCGCGACGCGACGCCGCGCTGCAGCGCCACCACCGGGTCCTGCGTGCCATGGGCAAGGAAGATCGGCACGTCGCGGTTGGCCGTGCTCCGCTCGGCGGCGCTGGTGTCGGCCAGCGGCAGGTAGCCCGACAGGCCGGCCAGCCCGGCCAGGCGCTCGCCGTGGCGAAGCCCGGTCATCAGCGCCATCGCGCAGCCCTGCGAGAAACCCGCCAGCACGATGCGGTTCGCCGGTACACCCCGTTCGCGCTCGCGATCGAGCAGCGCCATGATCGCGGCGCAGGACTCGCGCAGGCCGGCTTCGTCTTCGCGCCGCTGCAGGTCGGTGCCGAGGATGTCGTACCAGGCGCGCATGCGGTAGCCGCCGTTGATCGTCACCGGCCGCACCGGCGCGTTCGGGAAGATGAAGCGCACTGCGCCGACGGACTCGAGATCGAGCTCCTCGCAGATCGGCACGAAGTCGTTGCCGTCCGCACCCAGGCCGTGCAGCACGATGATGCTGGCGCCGGGGTTCGGGCCGGTCTCGCCTTCGAGGGTTTCCAGAAGAGGGGGAGCGCTCATGATCGGCAAGGCGGTGTTGGGGCTGCCCATTCTGAGGCCCTACAGTGCAGCCCGTGAGCCACACCATCCCCGCCCAGTTCCTCGCCCGCGCCGAGTCGCTGCTCGCCCTGGGCGGCCGCCGCCTGCTCGGCCTCGTCGGCCCGCCCGGCGCCGGCAAGTCCACACTCGCGCAGGCCCTCCTGCAAGCCTTTCCCGGCGTGGCGCAGGTCGTGCCGATGGACGGCTTCCACCTCGCCAACGTCGAGCTCGCCCGGCTGGGCCGCGCCGGCCGCAAGGGCGCGCCCGACACCTTCGACGCCGCCGGCTACCGCGCCCTGCTGCGGCGCCTGCGCGAGCAGCGCGACGGCGGGATCGTCTACGCGCCGGAGTTCCGCCGCGAGATCGAGGAGCCGATCGCCGGCGCCATTGCCGTGCTGCCGGAAACCCGGCTGGTGATCACCGAGGGCAACTACCTGCTGCTGGACGAGGACCCCTGGACCGAAGTCGCCGAGCTGCTCGACGACAGCTGGTACGTCGACATCGACCCGGCGCTGCGCACCGGCCGCCTGGTGCAGCGCCACCGGCAGTTCGGCCGCAGCGCCGAACAGGCCGCCGACTGGGTGGCGCACACCGACGAACCCAACGCGCGGCGCATCGAGGCCACGCGCGGGCGTGCCCGGGCCGTGTTCCGCTGGAGCG
>CAZVLY010000259.1:0-6632 GCA_964628175.1 uncultured Piscinibacter sp.
CCAGCGCCAAGGCGCAGATGCTCGACCTGGACCTGTTCCGCTTCCTCGGCGTGGAGCCGGGCGCGATGCAGCTGCTGGTGGCGAAGAGCTCGGTGCATTTCCGCGCCGCGTTCGCGCCGATCGCCTCGCACATCCTCGTGGCCAAGGCGCCGGGGCCGATGCCGGCCGACCCGGGCGACCTGCCCTGGCGCCATCTCGACCCGGCCACCGCGCCGCGGCCCTGAGCGACCGCAAACCGCGTTCCGCGGCGGACCTGGCACGCCTCCCGCTTACACTTCGCGCCACGCCCGCCGACCCACCGGTCCGGGCTCCCGACATTCCTTCATCGAGGACTTCATGACCACCATCACCACCCGTCGTTTCCTGCAAACCACCGGCCTGCTCTTCGCGGGCGTGCTGCTCGCCGCCTGCGGCAAGAAGGAGCCGGCACCGGCTCCGGCCGCCTCGGCCGCCGCCCCGGCCGCGTCCGTCGCGGCCGCGCCGCCGCCGGCCAAGGTCTATGCCGTCGGCACCGACGCCGCCTACGCGCCCTTCGAATCGCAGAACGAGAAGGGCGAGATCGTCGGCCTGACCGTCGACGTCGTCACCGCCGTGGCCAAGAAGGCCGGCATCGAGGTGAAGTTCGTCAACACCCCCTGGGAAGGCATCTTCAACTCGCTGGCGCAGGGCGACCGCGACATGCTGGCCTCGTCGATCACCATCACCGACGAGCGCAAGCAGACCATGGACTTCACCAACCCCTACTTCGACGCGTACCAGCTGATCGCCGTGAAGGCGACCTCGAAGGTGAGCAAGTTCGACGACCTGAAGAAGCTCAAGGTCGGTGTGCAGACCGGCACCACCGGCGACGAGGTCGTCACCAAGCAGCAGGGCAAGAACAGCGCGAACATCAAGCGCTTCGAGTCGACCCCGCTGGCGCTCAAGGAGCTGGAAGCCGGCGGCGTGGACGCGGTCGTGGCCGACAACGGCGTGGTCATCAACTACGTGACCAACAACCCCGGTGCCAAGTTCAAGACCGTCAGCGACAAGGCCTTCGCGCCGGAGCAGTACGGCTTCGCCGTGAAGAAGGGCAACACCGAACTGCTCGAGAAGCTGAACAAGGGCCTGGCCGACATCAAGGCCGACGGCAGCTACGACCAGATCTACGCCAAGTACTTCGGCGCCGCCCCGGCCGCTGCCGCGGCACCGGCCCCCGCAGCGTCGAAGTAAGCACGCGGAGCACGCGTGGACCTGCGCTGGGAGATCCTCGCCGGCTACGGGCCGTTGTTCCTCAACGGCCTGTGGATGACGATCCAGCTCACCATCGTCTCGATCGGCGCCGGGCTGCTGCTCGGCGTGTTGCTCGGGCTGGTCAGCAGTTCACGCGATGCCCCGGCGCCCAAGTCGGCCCCGCTGGCCTGGGCACTGAAGGCGGCACGGGCGATCACTGTCGGCTACGTCGCCTTCTTCCGCGGCACGCCGCTGTTCGTGCAGATCCTGCTGGTGCACTTCGCGCTGATGCCGGCGCTGATCCACCCGGACCACGGCCTGCTGCTGGCCGGCGAGGCCGCGCGCGAATTCCGCCAGTCGCACGGCGCCTTCTTCTCCGGCGCGCTGGCGATGACGCTCAACGCCGGCGCCTACATCTCCGAGATCTTCCGCGCCGGCATCCAGAGCATCCACCTGGGCCAGACCCAGGCCGCCTACAGCCTGGGCCTGACGCACCCCCAGGCGATGCGCTTCGTGGTGCTGCCGCAGGCCTTCCGGCGCATGGTGCCGGCGCTGGTCAACGAGGGCGTGACCTTGATCAAGGACTCGTCGCTGGTGTCGGCCATCGGCCTGGCCGAGCTGGCGCTGGCGGCGCGCACTGTCGCCGGGGCCTACTCGCGCTATTGGGAGCCGTATCTGGCGATATCGGCCGTCTACCTCGTGCTGACGCTGACCCTGTCGATGCTCGCGCGCCGGCTGGAAGCACCGTCGCACCTGCGCGGGCGCTGACTTCCGGTTAAACAGTTGTCGCGCCCGTACAACGAAGCGCGGGTTTTCCACCGGGTGTCATCTAAGATCCGATTTCTCGGTCCGGTGACATGCGTCAACCGGTTGTGTTTCGAGCAAAGACCACAAGGATTTACATGAAGCGCTCTATCTTCCTGGCCGCACTGGCCACCCTGACCAGCGGCGCCGCCCTGGCCCAAAGCAGCGTCACCGTCTACGGCCGCCTGAACGTCTCGGCCGAGCGCCAGAAGGACGGCGACACGACGCTGAACGTGCTGCAGAACAATGCCTCGCGTATCGGTTTCAAGGGCACCGAAGACCTCGGTGGCGGCCTGAAGGCCTCGTTCCTGATCGAGCATGGCTTCAATGCGGACACCGGCACCCAGTCGCAATCCGCGTTCTGGGGTCGTGAGAGCTGGGTTGGCCTCGAAGGCGCGTTCGGCAAGGTGCGCCTGGGCAATGTCGGCTTCGGAACCGCAGCCTACTTCGCGACCGCCGACTACATCAGCATGCACAACCACGACACCGGTACGTCGTCGGATGCGTTCTACCTGTATCCCGGCGCTCCGCTGACCAACGTGATCGCCTACGCGACCCCGAACGTGGCCGGCTTCACCGCCGAAGCCCAGTTCGGCCTGAAGGAGTCGACGAAGACGAAGAACACCTTCGTGCTGGCCGGCAACTACGACGCGGGTCCCCTGCACCTCGGCGCTTCCTACGTGTCGGCCCCGACGGGTCTGCTGACGCCCCCGGCCAGCGACAACAGCAAGGAATTCGGCATTCGCGGCCTGTATGAAATGGGCCCGTTCACGGTCGGCGCGTATTACATCAACAACAAGCTGGACGACGGCGCGGGCAACAGCCTGAAGCGCAACGCCGTCCGCGTGTCGGCCATGTACGCGATGGGCGCCAGCGAGTTCCACGTGAACGTCGGCAAGGCAGGTGACTTCAAGGCGAACGGCACTTCGCTCGATGACGGTGCGACCCAGTTCACCCTGGGCTACAACTACAACCTGAGCAAGCGCACCAAGGTGTATGGCTTCTACACCCAGGTGAGCAACCAGGGCGATGCCGTAACCGGCGGCGTGTACAACGTGTCGACCCCCGGCACGAAGTTCTCCTCCCTCGCCCTGGGCATGCGCCACAACTTCTGATCCCCCGATCAGCAGTCAAGCGTCTGAAAGGGCCGGTCGAAAGACCGGCCCTTTTTCTTTGCGCCCGGCCGTTCACTCGAAGAAGTAGCGCTTCAGCCCGGCCAGGATCATCTCCACCGCGATCGCGGTGAGCACCAGGCCCATCAGTTTCTCGACGGCCGACACCACCGAGTCGCCGACCCAGCGGCGGATGCGGTCGCCCCGCATCCGCACCGCGCCCGACACCAGCATGGCGCAGGTCAGTGCCGCCACCCAGGTCATCGTGCGCTCGGGCTGCCGCGAGGCCAGCAGCAGCACGGTGGCCATCGCCGACGGCCCGGCCAGCAGCGGCACGGCCAGCGGGAAAATCATCGGCTCCTTGCCCTCGGGCGTGCCGTACACGCCGCCCTCGTGGCTGAAGATCATGCGGATGGCCACCATCAGCAGGATCACGCCCCCGGCCACCTCCAGCGAGCGCTCCGACAGCCGCATCACGCGCAGGAAGGCCTCGCCGAAGAACATGAACGCGAACAGCACCGCAAAGGCGATCGTCACCTCGCGCGCCGCGACCCAGTAGCGCCGCTCGCGCGGCACCGTGTTCATGATCGGGATGAAGATCGGCAGGCTGCCCAACGGGTCGAGCACGAGCAGCAGCAGGATGAGGGCGGAGAGGAAGCTGTGGTCCATGGGGCCGGCATTGTGGGGCCATGGCAAGCCAATGGCTCTTGCGGGCAATGGCCGCGCAGCGCGCCTGCGGGAACACTGCATGCCATCGTCATAGCGCCTGCATGCCCGCAGGCCGGCTGCGCATGCTCATCGTTCACCACGCCCACCTGCGCTGCGAGCACGCCCATGGCGAGCACCGCCTGGTGGCCGCCGGCCGCGACCAGGGCGTCGCCGCCTTCGAGGTCTGGACGAGCACGCTGGAGCCCGGCGCCTCCAGCTGCGAGATGCGCCATGCCGGTGAACTCGTGGCGGTGGTGCACGAAGGCACCGGCAAGCTGCTGGTGGACGGCGGGCGACAGCGCTTCCAGGCACCCTGCTCCCTGTTCATCCCCGCCGGCAGCGCCTTCCAGGTGTCGAACAACGGCGCCGCGACCTTGCGCCTCGTCTGGGTGTGCACCCGGGCGCCCCGGCCTGTCGACGAAGGCGCGCCCTGACCCATTCCCCCTGACGGGTTGGCCCGCCATGGCCCGCCGAGTGGCTCCTTCAGGCGATGCCCAGAAACGAACGCAAAGGAACAATTTCGACCATGCCGCGAACAGTCCCGGCAGGAATCCGAAGCCCAGCGACCGACAAGGAGCCCCGCATGAACACCACCACCGCCACCCGCCCGACCGCCACCACCCAGGCCGCCGCATCCGCACGGCTCGACATGTACGTGGGGATCCACAAGGCTCTGCGTCACTTCATGACGGATACGCTGCACCGCGTCGGCCGCATGGACCCGACCGACGGCACCGACCTGGCCCGCACGCTGGGCCAGTTCGAGGACCTGATGGCGCTGTGCGTGAATCACATCCACCACGAGAACGACTTCGTGCACGCCGCCATCGAGGCGCGCCAGCCGCGCGGCGCGTCGCGCACCGCCGACGACCACGTCGAGCACTTCGAGCACATCGACGCGCTGCGCGCCGAGGCGCGTGCGCTGGCCCAGGCCGCGCCGGCCGACCGTGCCGCGATGGCGCTGCGGCTGTACCGCCACCTGGCGCTGTTCGTGGCCGACAACTTCCAGCACATGAACGTCGAGGAAACGGCCAACAACGCGACGCTGTGGGCGCACTACAGCGACGCCGAGCTGATGGACCTGCACCACCGCATCCTGGCCAGCCTGCCGCCCTCGGAGACGCTCGAAGTGGCACGCTGGATGATCCCGGCGTCGAGCCCGGCCGAACGCGCGCAGATCCTGGGCGGCATGAAGGCCGGCGCCCCGGCCGCCGCCTTCCAGGCCGTGCTCGACGCCGTGCGCCCGCACCTGGACGACCGTGCCTGGGGCCAGCTGGCGCGCGCCATCGGCGTGGCGCAGCAGCCCGGCCTGGTGGACTTCCGCTGAACCGCGGCGTGGCGGCGCCCGTCGCGCCACACGCCCCTGCAACACCCCGCGAGATCACCATGAACAAGACTTGGCTCCGTCGAGCCGGCTACGGCCTGCTCGCCCTCATCGTCCTGGCCGCTGCGGCGATTGGCGCGCTGGTCGCCTACGGCCATCTCAAGGCTTCGCGCAAGCTGGAGATCCGGCTCGAGGCGGTGGCCGCACGCAGCGACGCCGCCGCGGTCGAGCGCGGCGGCTACCTGTTCCGTTCGCGCGGCTGCACCGACTGCCACGGCAGCGACGGCGCCGGCCACACCTTCGTCGACGACGGCAAGGGCCTGCGGCTGCACGCACCGAACATCACGCCGGCGCGCGGCTCGGCGACGGCGGACTACCGCATGGAGGACTGGGACCGCAGCATCCGCCATGGCGTGGCGCCCGGCGGGCGGCCGCTGCTGATCATGCCCAGCGAAGACTACAACCGCCTGAGCAACGACGACTTCGCCGCGCTGGTGGCCTACCTGCGCCAGATGCCGGCGGCCAAGGGCGGCCCGGCGGAGATCAGCCTGCCGCTGCCGGTGCGCGCGCTGTACGGCGCCGGGTTCATCCAGGACGCTGCGCAGAAGATCGACCACTCGCTCGCCCCCGCCGCGCCGGTGCCCGAGGCCGTGTCGGCCGCACATGGGGCCTACGTCGCCAACGCCTGCATCGGCTGCCATGGGCCCGGCCTCGCCGGCGGCCGCATCCCCGGCGCACCGCCGCATTGGCCGGCGGCAGCCAACCTGACGCCGGGCGAAGGCAGCGCGCTAACGAAGTATGCCGACGCGAAAGCCTTCGTCTCGATGATGCGCAGCGGCCAGCGCCTCGACGGCAGTGCCGTCAGCACGGTGATGCCCTTCGGCTCGCTGAAGGCCATGAGCGACGTCGATCTGGAAGCCCTCTTCCTGCACCTCAGGAGCCTGGCGCCTCGCGCGGCCGGCTCGCGCTGATCGGAGAACCCCCATGCATGTCCTGACCCCCACCGTCTTTGCCTTGCTCGTCTGCGTCGCGCTGATCTCCTGCGGCGGAGGCGATCTCGAGGCCAGCCCGGCCGCTGCGCAGACGCCGCGCGTGGTGAGCCTGGAAGGCTGCGTTGTCGATGCACACGATCGGCCGCGGGTTCAGGCCGTGCAGGCCAGCACGCCGGAAGGCCGTACCGTCGCCACCGCGATGAGCGATGCGCGTGGCTTGTTCCGCATGCACGTCCCGGCACAGGAAGTCATTCGCGTCGCGACGAGGCCCGACGCCGATGGCGGCGTGACCATCATGACCGGCCATGAGGCCACCTCTCTCGGCGGCTGCCTGCGCGGGTGAGCCGCCGAAGCGAAGCGGCTGTGCGCAGTAGAGGCAGCTTGCGGCCCGTTGCAGTCTTCGCGGGTCTGCTTTCGTGCGACGGGCGTGGTCGCAGGTCGACGGCGGTACCCGCGTTCTCCGGCCCACGCTCGCGGGCGACC
>CAZVLY010000260.1:0-6631 GCA_964628175.1 uncultured Piscinibacter sp.
CTGGTGCTGCGCGGCCTGTGCGCGATGCTGCTGGGCCTGACCGCGCGCGCGGCCGCCCGCAGCGACGCCGTCGACGCGCAGCTGGCCGAGCCGGCCCTGCTGCGCCGCTTCGAGGCCGCACTCGAGTCGCACTACCTGGAGCACTGGAAGGTGGCGGACTACGCGCGGGCGCTGGCCGTCACGCCGACGCACCTGTCGCGCATCGCCCGCGCCGCCACCGGAGAGCCGGTGTCACGGCTGATCGACGCGCGCGTCATGCGCGAGGCGCGGCGCAACCTCGCCTACACGAACATGAGCGTCGCCACGATCGCCTACACGCTGGGCTTCTCCGACCCGGCCTACTTCAGCCGGGTGTTCACGCGCTCGCTGGGCCTGTCGCCCAGGGCCTTTCGCGCCCGCATGGCGGGCTGAGCGCGCGGGGCAACCCGCTCAGAACAGGAAATAACGCTGCGCCATCGGCAGCACCTTGGCCGGTTCGCAGGTCAGCAGCACACCGTCGGCGCGCACCTCGTAGGTCTGCGCGTCGACTTCCATCTTCGGCGTCAGGCCGTTGTGCACCATGTGCTGCTTGCGCACGCCGCGGCAGCCTTTCACCGCGGCCACGCGCTTGTGCAGGCCGAGCTGCTCGGGAATGCCGCCTTCCACGGCCGCCTGGCTCATGAAGGTCAGCGAACCCTGGTGCAGCGCGCCGCCGAATGCGCCGAACATCGGCCGGTAGTGCACCGGCTGCGGCGTCGGGATCGAGGCGTTCGGGTCGCCCATCGCCGCCGCCGCGATGAAGCCGCCCTTGAGGATCAGCGCCGGCTTGACGCCGAAGAAGGCCGGCTTCCACAGCACGAGGTCGGCCCACTTGCCGACCTCGATGCTGCCGATCTCGTGCGCCATGCCGTGTGCGAGCGCCGGATTGATGGTGAGCTTGGCGATGTAGCGCTTGACGCGCGTGTTGTCGTTGCGCGCCGAGTCCCCCGGCAGCGCGCCGCGCTGCAGCTTCATCTTGTGCGCCGTCTGCCAGGTGCGGATGACGACCTCGCCGACGCGGCCCATGGCCTGGCTGTCGCTGCTCATCATGCTGATCGCGCCCAGGTCGTGCAGCACGTCCTCGGCGGCGATGGTCTCGCGGCGGATGCGGCTTTCGGCGAAGGCCAGGTCCTCGGCGATGCCGGCGTCGAGGTGGTGGCACACCATGAGCATGTCCACATGCTCGTCAAGCGTGTTCACCGTGTAGGGCATGGTGGGGTTGGTGGAGGAGGGCAGGAAGTTGTCTTCGCCCACCACGCGCAGGATGTCGGGCGCATGGCCGCCGCCCGCGCCTTCGGTGTGGAAGGCGCACAGCGTGCGGCCCTTCGTCGCCGCGATGGTGTTCTCGACGAAGCCCGATTCGTTCAGCGTGTCGCTGTGGATGGCGACCTGCGTGTCGGTCTCTTCGGCTACCGACAGGCAGCAGTCGATCGCGGCCGGCGTGGTGCCCCAGTCCTCGTGCAGCTTCAGGCCGATGGCGCCCGACAGCACTTGCTGGCGCAGCGCCTCCGGCCGGCTGGCATTGCCCTTGCCGAGGAAGCCCAGGTTCATCGGGAAGGCGTCGGCCGCCTGCAGCATGCGCGCCATGTTGGCCGGCCCCGGCGTGCAGGTGGTGGCGAAGGTGCCGGTGGCCGGGCCGGTGCCGCCGCCGAGCATGGTGGTCACGCCCGAGGACAACGCTTCCTCGATCTGCTGCGGGCAGATGAAGTGGATGTGCGAATCGATCGCGCCGGCGGTGACGATCATGCCCTCGCCGGCGATGATCTCGGTGCCCGGGCCGATGACGATGTCCACACCCGGCTGCACGTCGGGGTTGCCGGCCTTGCCGATGGCGGCGATGCGCGTGCCGCGGATGCCGATGTCGGCCTTGACGATGCCCCAGTGGTCGATGATCAGCGCGTTGGTGATGACGCAGTCGACCGCCTCCTGGCGGCCCGGGCCGTTGACGCGCTGGCTCTGGCCCATGCCGTCGCGGATCACCTTGCCGCCGCCGAACTTCACCTCTTCGCCATACCCGCCGGCGGCCAGGGTGTAGTCCTTCTCGACTTCGACGATCAGTTCGGTGTCGGCCAGGCGCACGCGGTCGCCGACGGTGGGGCCGAACATCTCGGCGTAGGCACGTTTGCCGATGGTGGCCATGTCAAAGCTTTCCCTGTACGAGGCCGCGGAAGCCGTAGACCTCGCGGTCGCCGGCGAAGTCGACCAGCTCGACGGTGCGCTGCTGCCCCGGCTCGAAACGCACCGCGGTGCCCGAGGCGATGTTCAGGCGCATGCCGCGCGCGGCGCCGCGATCGAACTTCAAAGCGCCGTTGGTCTCGGCGAAGTGGTAGTGCGAGCCGACCTGGATCGGCCGGTCGGCGCCGTTCTCGACCACCAGGGTGATCGTGCGGCGGCCGGGGTTCAGCACCAGGTCGCCGGCATCGACGAGCAGTTCGCCGGGCGTGACGGCCGTCACTTGCGGCCCCGCCACCACACCATGCCGGCACCGGCGGCCAGCGCGAGCGCCAGGCCGAACAGGTCGCTGGCGTGCCAGTGCGCGCCGGCCAGGCCGTGGCCCTCGTGCGCACAGGCCCAGCCGCTGGCCAGCACCAGCACGGCGGCGATCAGGGTTCGGTTCATGGGAGTCTCCCTCGACTTCGTTGTCATGCAATGGGTTGGTGCACGGTCACCAGTTTGGTGCCATCGGGGAAGGAGGCTTCCACCTGGATGTCCGGGATCATCTCGGCCACGCCGTCCATCACGTCGGCCTTGGTGAGCACCGTCTTGCCTTCGCTCATCAGCGCCGCGACGCTCTTGCCGTCGCGCGCGCCCTCCATGATCGCGGCGCTGATCAGCGCCACCGCCTCGGGGTAGTTGAGCTTCAGGCCGCGCGCCTTGCGCCGTTCGGCGAGCAATGCGGCGGTGAAGATCAGCAGCTTGTCCTTCTCGCGGGGCGTGAGTTCCATGGGGCTTGGCTTCAGCAGGAGACGTGCCAGATGCTACGGGGCTTCGGCCCGTTGGCACAGGCCTTGCCCCAAGAAGGCGCATGAGTGCGAACCCGGCCCTGCCCCAGGAGAATTTGCCCGTCGGGCCGGGCATCGCCACGCCGTCGAGCACCAAGGCGGTGCAGCGTGTCGTCAAGGTCCGGCGCGACTACAACAGCTGGGTCGCCAAGGAGACCATGGAGGACTACGCGCTGCGCTTCACGCCGCGCTCGTTCCGCAAGTGGTCGTCGCTGCGTGTGGCCAACACCGCTTTCGGCGCGGCCTCGTTCCTGGTGCTCGAGGCGGTGGGCGGCACGCTGCTGGTCGACTACGGCTTCGTCAACGCGTTCTGGGCCATCCTGGCCACCGGGCTGATCATCTTCCTGGCCGGCTGGCCGATCAGCGTCTACGCGGCGCGGCACGGTGTCGACATGGACCTGCTCACGCGCGGTGCCGGCTTCGGCTACATCGGCTCGACGATCACCTCGCTGATCTACGCGAGCTTCACCTTCATCTTCTTCGCGCTCGAGGCGGCCATCATGGCCTACGCGATCGAGCTGGCCTTCGACATCCCGCCGGCCTGGGGCTACCTGCTGTGCTCGCTGCTGGTGATCCCGCTGGTCACCCATGGCGTCACCACCATCAGCCGCCTGCAGGTGTGGACGCAGCCGCTGTGGCTGGCCATGCTGATCGTGCCGCTGGCCTTCGTGCTGCAGCAGCACCCGACCGTGCTGGCCGACATCTGGCACTTCGGCGGCATCGTCTCCGGTGCCGCGGGCAGCGACGAGCTGCAGCCCGCCGGCTTCGACCTGATGAAGTTCGGCGCGGCGATGACGGTGGGCATCGCCTTGATCACGCAGATGGGCGAGCAGGCCGACTACCTGCGCTTCATGCCTGAAAAGGAGCGCACGCATCGTGTCGCCTGGTGGGCCGGCGTGATGATCGGCGGACCGGGGTGGGTCATCCCGGGCGTGCTGAAGATGCTGGCGGGCGCGCTGCTCGCCTACCTGGCGATTGGCTACGCCGTGCCGGTGGCGCGTGCGGTCGACCCGACGCAGATGTACCTCGTCGCGTACGGCGCGGTCACCTCGAACTACGGCCTGGCGGTGGCGGCCACCGCGCTGTTCGTGATCGTCTCGCAGCTCAAGATCAACGTCACCAACGCCTACGCCGGCTCGCTGGCCTGGTCGAACTTCTTCGCGCGGCTCACGCACAGCCACCCGGGCCGCGTGGTGTGGATGGTGTTCAACACGCTGATCGCGCTGATGCTGATGGAGCTGAACGTCTTCCAGGCGCTCGGCAAGGTGCTCGGCCTGTACTCGAACATCGCGATCAGCTGGATGATGGCCGTGGTCGCCGACCTGGTGATCAACAAGCCGATGGGCTGGTCGCCCAGGGGCATCGAGTTCAAGCGCGCGCACCTGTACGACGTCAACCCGGTCGGCGTGGGCGCGATGGGCATCGCCTCGGCGCTGTCGATCGTCGCCTACCTCGGCGTGCTGGGGCCTATGGCGCAGGCCTTCTCGGCGCTGATCGCGCTGGTCACCGCCTTCGTCGCCTCGCCGCTGATCGCCTGGTGGACGAAGGGCCGCTACTACCTCGCCCGCCAGCCCGAGGCGGTGCCGCCGGAGCAGGGCGTCTACAAGCGCCTGACGCGCTGCACGATCTGCGAGCGCGACTACGAACACGACGACATGGCCTCGTGCCCGGCCTACGGCGGCGCGATCTGCTCGCTGTGCTGCTCGCTGGACGCACGCTGCCACGACCTGTGCAAGCCCGATGCGCGGCTGTCGGTGCAGTGGCGCTCGGCGATGTCGGGCATCGTGCCGCCCGGGGTGTGGCAGCGGCTGGACACCGAGCTCGGCCACTACCTGATGCTGATGGCGCTGGCCATGCCGGCGCTGGCGGCGCTGTTCGCCACCGTCTACGCGCAGGAACGGCGCTCCCTCGGCACGCTCGCGCCGGAGGCCGAGGCGGCGCTGCAGATGGGCTTCGTCAAGGTCTATGCCGCGCTGCTGGTGACCAGCGCGGTGGTCGCCTGGTGGCTGGTGCTCAAGCACAAGAGCGCGCAGGTGGCGCAGGAGGAGTCGAACCGGCAGACGCTGCTGCTCGTGCAGGAGATCGAGTCGCACCGCCGCACCGACGAGGCGCTGCAGCAGGCCAAGCAGGTGGCCGACGCGGCCAACCAGGCGAAGAGCCGCTACATCTCCGCCATCAGCCACGAGCTGCGCACGCCGCTGAACAGCATCCTCGGCTACGCGCAGCTGCTCGACGACGACCCGTCGATCCCCGAGGCGCGCCGCCAAGCGGTGCGCGTCATCAAGCGCGGCGGCGACCACCTGCTCTCGCTGATCGAAGGCACGCTGGACATGGCGCGCATCGAGGGCGGCAAGCTCACGCTGGAGCCGGCGCCCTGGCGGCTGCGCGAGAGCCTGCAGCAGATCGCGCGCCTGTTCGAGCTGCAGGCGCAGTCCAAGGGCATCGGCTTCGTCGCCGAGATCGACGCGCAGGCGCCCGAGCTGGTGCGCGCCGACGAGAAGCGCTTGCGCCAGATCCTCATCAACCTGCTGGGCAACGCGGTGAAGTTCACGCGCAGCGGCCGCGTCGTGTTCCGGCTGCGTTACGCGCGCGAGATCGCGCACTTCGAGATCGAGGACACCGGCCCGGGCATGCCGCCCGACGAGGTGGCGCGCGTCTTCGAGCCCTTCGCGCGCGGCTCGGCGGCAGGGCAGAGCGGCAGTGGCGGAACGGGCCTGGGCCTGACCATCGCGAAGATGCTCACCGAGCTGATGGGCGGCGAGATGACGGTGGACAGCCAGCCCGGCCGCGGCTCGGTCTTCCGCGTGCGCCTGTTCCTGCCCGAACTGCACTCCGATGCGCTGCCGGCACCGAAGGCGGCGGCGCGCATCGGCTACACCGGCGAGCGGCGGCGCATCCTCGTCGTCGACAACGAGGAGGCCGATCGCGGCCTGCTCGTCAGCGTGCTCGAGCCGCTGGGCTTCGAGCTGCGCACGGCGGCCTCGGGCGAGCAGTGCCTGGCGCTGCTGCGCGAAGGCCGCGCGCACGCCGACGGCTGGCGGCCCGATGCGATCTTCATGGACCTGGCCATGCCCGGCATCGACGGCTGGGAGACGCTGCGCCGCATCCGCCACGAGGCGATCGGCCCGGCGGCGCTGGCGATCGTGTCGGCGAACGCCTTCGACAAGGGGCTGGACAACGACGTGGGCATCACGCCGAGCGACTTCATCACCAAGCCCGTGCGCGTGGGGGAGTTGCTCGACTGGCTGGGGCGAGCCTTGTCCGTGGCGTGGATCACCGCGGATGCAGCGGAACCGGTGGCGCTGGTGCCGTCGGTGGCCACCGAAAGCCTCGCGCTGCCGGCGGCGCCGCACCTGCGGGCGCTGCAGGAGCTCGTGAACATCGGCTACGTGCGGGGGATCGTCAAGCGGCTCGACCAGATCGAGACGGAGTCTCCGGCTTGCGCGGCCTTCGTCGAGCGCATGCGGGCGATGGCGCGGGGGTTTCAGCTCGATGAGATGAATGGGGTGTTGACGAGGGCTCTGGATTCGTGACTTCGAGTCTTGTTCTTGTTGCAGCAGCCCGCCGGTCGCGCCCGGCCGGCGGTAACTTTCATTTGCTGGCCCAAATGA
>CAZVLY010000261.1:0-3219 GCA_964628175.1 uncultured Piscinibacter sp.
CGTGCAGCAGCGGCTCGGTGTAGCCGCTGGGCTGCTCCTTGCCCTTGAAGACCAGGTCCAGCGCGGCGCGGTAGGCGCGGCTGGTGTCCCAATTGCCGGCCATCGGCTGGTACAGCGGATCGCCGGCGTTCTGCTGGTCGACGACCTTGGCCATGCGGCGGAAGGTGGCGTTGACCTGCGCTTTCGTCACCACGCCATGCTGCAGCCAGTTGGCGATGTGCTGGCTGCTGATGCGCAGCGTGGCGCGGTCTTCCATCAGGCCGACGTCGTGGATGTCGGGCACCTTCGAGCAGCCCACGCCCTGGTCGACCCAGCGCACCACGTAGCCGAGGATGCCCTGGGCGTTGTTGTCCAGCTCCTGCTGCTTCTGCTCGTCGCTCCAGTCGGCTTTCTTGACCACCGGAATGGTCAGCAGGCCCGCCAGCAGCGATTCACGCTCGGCTTCGGCGTCGACCTTCTCGAGTTCCTTCTGCACCTTGAAGACGTCCACCTGGTGATAGTGCAGCGCGTGCAGCGTGGCCGCCGTCGGGCTCGGCACCCAGGCGGTGTTGGCGCCGGCCTTGGGGTGCGCGATCTTCTGCTGCAGCATCGCCGCCATCAGGTCGGGCATCGCCCACATGCCCTTGCCGATCTGCGCCTTGCCGCGCAGCCCGCAACTCAAGCCGACGAGCACGTTGTTGCGCTCGTAGGCCTGGATCCAGGCGCTGGTCTTCATGTCGCCCTTGCGCATCATCGGGCCGGCCAGCATGGCGGTGTGCATCTCGTCGCCAGTGCGGTCGAGGAAGCCGGTGTTGATGAAGGCCACGCGCGACGCCGCGGCGGCGATGCAGGCCTTCAGGTTGACGCTGGTGCGGCGCTCCTCGTCCATGATGCCCAGCTTGACGGTGCTGTCGGGCAGGCCGAGCAGCTTCTCGACGCGGCCGAACAGCTCGCTGGCGAAGCCCACCTCGGCCGGGCCGTGCATCTTCGGCTTGACGATGTAGACCGAGCCGGCGCGCGAGTTGACGATGCCCTTGACGCCGTGGCGCTGCAGGTCGTGCAGCGCGATGGTCGTCGTGACGACGGCGTCCATGATGCCTTCGGGGATCTCCTTGAGATCGCCGCCCTCGCTCTTCCACAGGATCGCCGGGTTGGTCATCAGGTGGCCGACGTTGCGCACGAACAGCAGCGAGCGGCCGTGCAGCATCACGTCCTCGCCGCGCGGGCCGGTGTAGCGGCGGTCGGGGTTCAGGCCGCGCGTGAAGATCTGGCCGCCCTTGCTGACCTCCTCGGTCAGCGTGCCCTCGACGATGCCCAGCCAGTTGCCGTAGGCCTGCACCTTGTCGGCCGCGTCGACCACGGCCACCGAATCCTCGAGGTCGAGGATGGTCGACAGCGCCGACTCGAGCACCAGGTCGCACACGCCGGCCGGGTCGGTCTTGCCGATCGCGTGCTGCGAGTCGATGCGGATGTCCAGGTGCAGCCCATGGTGCGAGAGCAGCACCGACGACGGCGCGTCCATCTCGCCCTGGAAGCCGACGAACTGCGCCGGGTTCTTCAGGCCGACGGTCGTGCCGTTCTTCAGCGTCACGGCCAGGTTGTTGTCGACCACGCGGTAGGCCGTCGAGTCGATGTGCGAGCCCTTCGCGAGCGGCACGCAGCGGTCGAGCACGTAGCGCGCGTACTCGATCACCTTGGCGCCGCGCACGGGGTTGTAGCCCTTGCCGCGCTCGGCGCCGCCGGTCTCGGGCAGCGCGTCGGTGCCGTACAGCGCGTCGTACAGCGAACCCCAGCGGGCGTTGGCGGCGTTCAGTGCATAGCGAGCGTTGGTGATCGGCACCACCAGCTGCGGGCCGGCCTGCAGCGCGAGCTCGGCGTCGACCTTCTTCGTCGTCACCTTCACGCGCGCCGGGTGCGGCACCAGGTAGCCGATCTTCTCGAGGAAGGCGCGGTACTTCTTCGGCGCGGCGATCGGGCCGGGGTGGGCGCGGTGCCAGGCGTCGATCTCGGCCTGCAGGCGGTCACGCTCGGCCAGCAGCGCGGCGTTCTTCGGAGCGAGGTCGGCCACGATCGCGTCGAAGCCGCGCCAGAAGTCGGCGCTGTCGATGCCGGTGCCGGGCAGCACGCGGTCTTCGATGAAGCGATACAGCGGCGTGGCCACGTGCAGGCGGTGCAAGGTGGTGCGGTCGGTCATGTCGGTCCTCGAGGCGTCAGGGGTTCGGAAAGAAGTCGAGCACGTCGCGCAGCGTGCTGCCGATGCGCGTCGGTGCGGTGTCGAGCTGATCGATGGGCAGCCCGGCACGGTTGACCCACAGCGTGGTGTAGCCGTACCAGGTGGCGCCGATGGCGTCCCAGCCGTTGCTGGAGACGAACAGGATCTCGCGCGCCGGCAGGCCCAGCGCCTGCGGCCCGAGCGCATAGGCGGCCGGATCGGTCTTGTACTTGCGCAGCGAATGCACGCTGATCACGTGCGCGAGCAGGCCGGAGAAGCCGGCGCTCTTGACGGCCACGCCGAGCATCTCGGGGTCGCCGTTGGACAGGATGCCGGCCGGGATGCCGCGCTCCTTGAGCGCCTGCAGCACCTCGCGGTTCTCCGGGAAGGCGCTGAGGTGGCGGTACTGGTTCATCAGCCGGTCTTCGGCACCGCGCTCCAGATCGATGCCCAGCCGCTGCGCGGCGAAGCGCAGGCCGGCCCGCGTCAGGTCCCAGAACGGCCGGTACTGGCCGCTCATCGAGGTCAGCCGCGTGTACTCGATCTGCTTGTCGCGCCAGAGCACGGCGAGCTTCTCGCCCAGCCCGGGAAACAGCTGTTCGGCCAGCAGCCCGACGCTGTAGACGTCGAACAGCGTGCCGTACGCATCGAACAGCACCGCGCGCGGCGCGGACGGGCTGGCCCCGGTTCTGGTTTCCATGACCGGAATCTATTTCATGCCGGCGGCGACATTAATAACGCCAAAAGTCTTGGATTTGTGACGCCAGCGACGTAATCGATCGCGCTTGCGCATAATCCGGCGGCATGGATCGGCTCAAGCAGATTGAATCCTTCGTGTCGGTGGCCGCCCGCGGCAGCCTGACCGCCGCAGCGCATGCCGAGGGCGTGGCCCCGGCGGTGATCGGCCGGCGCATCGACGCGCTGGAGGAGCGCCTGGGCGTCAAGCTGCTGGTGCGCACCACGCGCAAGATCACGCTGACGCACGAAGGCAGCGCCTTCCTCGAGGACTGCCAGCGCCTGCTGGCCGA
>CAZVLY010000261.1:3319-6605 GCA_964628175.1 uncultured Piscinibacter sp.
GTCGACGGAGCGGTGACTCACTTGCGGCCCAGCGGCCGGCTCGACTGCAGCGACGGCCAGGTGCTGCACGACTGGTGCGCCGCCGGCCTGGGCCTGGCGTGGCGCTCGACCTGGGAGGTGGAGCAGGAGGTCGCCAGCGGCCGGCTGGTCAGCGTGCTCGACGACTTCGCGGCGCCGCCCAACGGCATCTATGCCGTCTTCCCGCATGCCAAGCACCTGCCGCTGCGCGTGCGCCTGTGGATCGATTTCCTCAAGCACACCTACGGCGACGCCGCCTACTGGCGCGGCAGTGCTGCCGCCACTGCGCGGCCATGAAAAAGCCGGGCCTCGGCCCGGCTCTCGTCGAGGCGAATCGACTTACTTGCTGGCGGCGGCGGCCGGCGCGGCCGGCGCGGCGTCCTTGACGCACTTCTTGACGAAGCTGTTCTTGGCGGCACCCGCCAGCTTCTTTTCCTTGGCCTGCATCTCGCACGCAGCACCCGGACCGCTGGCCTTGGCGTCCTTTTCGCACTTCTTGACGAAGCTGTTCTTGGCGGCGCCTGCCAGCTTCTTCTCGGCGGCCTTGGCTTCGCAGGTGGCGTCTGCCGCCATCGCGACCTGGGACAGGCTGGCCAGGCACAGGGCGGCGAGCGTGACGAACTTCTTCATGGGGTTCTCCTTGTCCGGTTTTCTCGGGGGCGTGATTGCCGGAGCGGATTGGAGCATGTGCCCCTGACCCCAGCAAGGTCATCAACGCACACGGATGTATCGCGGTGCACACGGTGGCGTGGCACCTTCACGAAACCGGTCGCGGCGTCGCGCTACCGCCCGGTTCAGAGGATGCGTCGAGGGTGGGCCAGTGCCTCATGGGCGGCGTGCAGCCGCCGCACCAGCACGCGGATGAAGCCCTCGTCGAACAGATGCCGGCAGTTCGGGCTGAGCTGTGCCAGCGACTGCGGCGTGAACGAGATGGTGGTGGCCGTCTCGGTGACGATCACGTCGGTGCTGTGGCGGCGCAGGTCGGGGCTGGGCGCCAGGTAGGCCATCTCGCCCACCGAGGTGCCGGCACCGAGCTGGGCGACCTTCTGCCCGTCGCGGAACACCTCCAGCTCGCCCTTGGCGATGATGTGGAAGGTGTTGCCCTCCTCGCCCTTGCGGTACAGCGCGTGGCCGAAGTCGTGGCGCTGCCACTTGGCGCGGTGCACCACCTCCCACAGCTCGACGTCGCCGAAATTGGAGAAGAAGTCCAGCGAGCGCAGCAGGTTGAAGCGCTCCGAGTCGAGCACGCCCTGCAGCTGCCCGCGCGGAACGTGCTGGTGGGTGATCAGCGCCGACAGCGCCTGCGCGAACTCGTCCCAGTCGCGGTAGCGGTGGCCCGGGTCCTTGGCCAGCGCACGCTGGATCACCGCGTCGACGGTCGGCGCCACGCCGGTGCGCAGGTGGTGCAGCGGGGCCGGCGTCTGGTGGTAGATCTGATGCATCATGGCCGACTGCACCTGCGCATCGAAGGGCGGGCGGCCGGCGATCAGGTGGTACAGCACGGCGCCCAGCGAGTAGATGTCGGCACGGCAGTCGAGCGCGGCGCCGTCGAGCTGCTCCGGCGACATGTAGGCCAGCGAGCCGACGCGGTACACCTGCGTCACGTCGGAGGCGAGGTTGAGCACGCTGCCGAAGTCGGTGATCTTCACGTCGGTGATCGCGCCATTGCTCAGCGTCACCAGCAGATTGGCCGGCTTCACGTCGCGGTGGATCAGGCCCTGGCGGTACACGTAGCCCAGCGCCATCGCGCACTTGAAGCCGATTTCGACGATCAGCTCCAGCGACAGCAACTGGTCGGCACGGCAGTAGGGCCGCAGCGTGCTGCCGGCCACGTACTCCATCACCAGGTAGGGCTCGACCGGGTCGGGCACCGCATCGAAGATCTGCACCACGTTCGGGTGCTTCAGGCGCCCCACCAGCGCGGCCTCGGCGGCGAAGAAGCGCTCGAAGTAGCGGCCGTCCTGGGCGTCGGCCATGGCGACCGGGCGCACGCGCTTGATCGCCACGTCGAGATCGAGGAAGTCGTCGTGGCACAGGAACACCTGGCTGGTGGCGCCTTCACCCAGCTTGCGCAACACACGGTACTTGCCGATCAGGCTCGGCAGCTCCGGCGTGTCGTCCGGCAGGCCGTCGGTGTGGGTGGTGAAGTTCGAGGACATGGGCGCGGCCGGCAACATGCGCATGATTCCACGCCTTGGCCCCGCTGGCTCACCCGATCTGGTGCAAGAAAGCGGTGCATTCCCGGCAGCTCGGCCCGGCGCATTTGCAACCGCTTGTGTCCTCATGCCGCCGCCCGGCCCTGCGAGGGGCCAACCGTAGAATCCGCCCATGATCCAAGCCAAACAGGACCTGCTCGCCGCGCTGGGCGCCGCGATCGCCGAGGTCAGCCCGGGTGCCGGCGTGGCCGCGGCATTCGAGTCGCCCAAGCAGGCCGCGCATGGCGACCTGGCTTGCACTGCCGCGCTGCAGTTGGCCCGGCCGCTGAAGAAGAACCCGCGCGAGGTGGCCTCGGCACTGATCGACGCCATGAACCGCCAGCCGGCCGTGCAGCGCTGGGTGGCCTCGATGGAGATCGCCGGGCCCGGTTTTGTCAACATCCGGCTGCGTGACAGCGCGCGCCAGGCCGTCGTGGCCGAGGTGATGAACGGCGGCGACTCTTTCGGCCGCGCGCCGGCCACCGGCCGCCCGGTGCTGGTCGAGTTCGTCTCCGCCAACCCGACCGGCCCGCTGCACACCGGCCACACGCGGCAGGCCTGCCTGGGCGACGCGATCTGCAACCTGCTCGACTGGCAGGGTTGGCAGGTCACGCGCGAGTTCTATTACAACGACGCCGGCGTGCAGATCGCCACGCTGGCGGCATCGGTGCAGGCGCGCCTGAAGGGCCTGAAACCCGGCGAGCCCGGCTGGCCGGAGACGGCCTACAACGGCGACTACATCGCCGACGTGGCAGCCGACTTCGCCGCGAAGAAGACCGTGCACGCCGACGACCGCGAGTTCAGCGCCTCGGGCGACCCCGACGACCTCGAAGGCATCCGCCAGTTCGCCGTGGCCTACCTGCGCCACGAACAGGACCTGGATCTGCAGGCGCTGGGCGTGCGCTTCGACCGCTACTACCTCGAGTCCAGCCTGTACCAGGACGGCCGCGTCGAAGATGCAGTGCGCCGCCTCGTCGCCGCCGGCAAGACCTACGAGGATGGCGGCGCGCTTTGGCTGCGCAGCACCGACTACGGTGACGACAAGGACCGCGTGATGCGCAAGTCCGACGGCA
>CAZVLY010000262.1:0-6587 GCA_964628175.1 uncultured Piscinibacter sp.
TGCGCATCAGCATGCTGCACCAACGGACCTCATCCCTGTGGATGTCCTGGACCAGTGTGGTCAGTGCGGATGGCGGCATATCGCGCGCGGTCTCCATCGCCACCCGCGCACCGGCGCGTTCGGCCTCCAGCAGTTCGTTCAACGCGACAAGCACCTCGTCGCGCGAGGCCGGTGTGTGGGCTGGAACAGGGGTACTCATGCCATCTCCCAACGGGTCGATGAACGGGCGCGGCAAGCGGTTTAAAGAGGCATGAAGTTTACATCTTATAGTCCAGGCCTCGGCGGACAATCCCCCCATCGGGCCTCCGGACCTGCACAGGTCAGCGCGGTGTCGTCGCTTGCCGGAACCGGTGGGTGTCGGGCACCACGATGCGCCGGCCCTGGACCTGCAGCAGGCCCGCCTCGGCCAGTTCGTGCAGGATGCGCGAGAAGTGTTCGGGGCTCAGGTTCAGCTGCGAGGCGACCTCGCCCTTGGCGGCCGGCAGGGTCAGCGTCAGGCTGGGCTCGCCATGGGCCTGGCGCAGCAGGTAGGCTGCGAAGCGCGCGGTGCCGCTGCCGATGGCCTGCCGGTCCAACTCGCGCACCAGGGCCTCGACGCGCCGGCTCAGGCCGGCAATCATCTGCCGGGCGAATTTCGGGTTGCGATCAAGTTCCGCGAAGACAGACGCCTTGGGCACGAGCAGCACCAAGGCGTCGCTTGCCGCCTGGGCATCGACCAGGGCTGGCCGCTCGAGGAACATCACCGGCTCACCGAAGCTCTGCCCGGGCCCCACAGTGCCGGTCAGCCGGCTGCCACGTGCCGGCGTGGTCGAGACCAGCTTGATGTCGCCGTGGACGACCACGTAGATGCCCCTTGCAGGTTCACCCTTGCGGAACAGCACGTCGCCGCGCTCGAGGCGGTGACGCACCGCTTCCGTGGCCAGCCGGGCCAGCGCCGCGCCGTCCAGATCCTTGAACAGCGGCAGCCGGGCGAGCAGGTCCGTCGCGGGGATGTCCCTGCGGCCCATCGGCTTCAGGCGATCACGGTGACCAGCGCCGGATCGTCGGCATGATCGAGCAGGATCGTTTGCACCCACGCTTGCCAGGCGTCGGCAAAAGCCTGACGCTTTGCGGATTCGGCCTGCGGCGCCAAAGCGTCCCGCATCAGGTCGGCCAGCCCGGCCGGCCGTGGCACCGCCTGCGGCCGGTGCGCGACTTCGACCGACCGACCAGTGTCCACCCGCGTGAAACGGATCTCGCCCGCCATGGGCACCCCGAAGCGCAGCAGTCCCTTGCGAGCGAAGTGGCCTGCCAGCCCCTTGAAGCCGCCCTCGTTGGCCGCACCGGTGACCAGGCCCGCCACGCCGGCGATGACGCCGGCGACACCTTCGTCGACGGCTTGGCGCAGCTCGACGCCAATCTCGCCGCGCCGCGGCGTCTCGCCGGGGTACAGCTGCGCCAGGGCCGTGCGAGTCATGAGCCACGCCCCGGCGACCGTTGGGCACGAGTGGCCGGCGAGCTTGACCGCGTCGACATAGCGGTACTCGATCAGCCCGCCGTCTGCCGCGCCGAGCGTCTCGGCCAGCGGGTCGGCGACCGTGATCGCCGGCACCGCATCGAAGAAGGCGGGTGTCTTCATGCTCGTCATTCTCACGCTGCAGCCGCGGACGCGCGCTGGCCCGGCCGCCGCCGCACCACCTGGCCGACCAGCACCGCGGCCGGGTACATCACTTCTTCTTCGGTGCGCGCATGTTCGACCAGGGCCTCGGCGAACGCGACGATCTCGCTGCGACCGGCGCGCGCGGCGGCTTCACTCAGCCTGTTCAAGGCCGCGACGATGGTCTGGTGCTCGGCAAGCATCTGCGGCAGCTCGGCTTCGAGCTGCTCGGTGAGCGTCAACACCTCGGCCATCTCGGCGCTCCATTCGCCGCGAGCCAGCGCGGCGAGCAGGCCCAGCGGCGGCAGCGCGATATGGTCTTCCTTGATGAAATGCGGGTGCATCAGCCGCGCCAGCGTTTTGGCCGCGTCGCCGACCTCACCGCCGGCCTGGGTGGCTTGGCGAAGCCGCTCATGCAGGGCTTCATGTTCGTCTTGGAGCGGTTGGGGAATCGTGAACTTCATGATTGTCTGCTTGGGATTTCAGTGAACGTTGCGGATAGGCTTGAAGCCGGGGTGGTCGAAGTGGCTGCCGTACCCGTTCACGGCCTGCGCCACCTTCAACAGGCCGAGCGCCGGGCGCGCCTTGGCGTCCTTGCCGCTCATCATGTCGGTGCCCGCGCCGATGTTGGCGATCACCAGGTGCAGCATCGCGTCGGCTTTGGGTTCGAGCTTGCAGTTGGCGACGATGCCGCCGACCTCGGTCTCGACCTGCGTGGCCAGCTCGCGATACTGCGAGGGTGTGAGCTTGCCGGCGTGGGCCGCACCCAACTGCGGTTCGACCAGGTTGCGGATGCGCCCCATGCCGGCGCGCAGCGGCTCGTCGGTACCCCACTTGCGGCCCTGGTTCAGGCTCAGCTTGTGCGGGGCTGCCGCGTCGTGGCTGTGGGCCGCCGTCTGCGCCAGTGCCGGCCCGACGGACCATGCGACCAGCAACAGCGCCGCAGCAGTCCCGATGAACAGATTCCGAATCGACAGGGCCATCTTGCTCTCCTTGGGGTTGAATGGGCATCCGTGCCCACGTGCTGCGTGAGACGGGTTCGCTCCCCGTGCGTTCGATCCACCTCCGAGTTCCTTAGGAATCATCAAGAAATCGACCCGATCGAAACTGGCCCGCAGCGCTACAGTGGGCTCACCCGATGGCCAGCGGCCGTCTTTGCGGAGGGTTGGCGATGCATCGTTTCCAGATCTACCGCTACGACCCGGACCAGGACGCGTCGCCCCGCATGCAGACCTACGACCTCGAGATCGAGCATGGCGACCGCATGCTGCTCGATGTGCTGATCAAGCTGAAGGCCATCGATCCGACCCTGAGCTTCCGGCGCTCGTGCCGTGAAGGCGTCTGCGGCTCAGACGCGATGAACATCAACGGAAAGAACGGGCTGGCGTGCGTGACCAACCTGCGCTCACTGCCGAACACTGTGGTCCTGAAGCCGCTGCCGGGCCTGCCCGTGATCCGCGACCTCTTCGTCGACATGACCGGCTTCTTCAAGCAGTACCACTCCATCCGGCCTTGGCTCGTCAACCAGGAACCGCCGCCCGAAACGGAGCGCCTGCAGTCGCCCGAGGCACGCGATGAGCTCAACGGCTTGTACGAGTGCATCCTGTGCGCCTGCTGTTCGAGTGCTTGCCCGAGCTACTGGTGGAACCCGGACAAATACGTCGGCCCGGCCGGCCTGCTTCAGGCCTATCGCTTCCTGGTCGACAGCCGGGACCACGCCAGCGGCCAGCGGCTCGACAACCTGCAGGATCCCTACCGGCTGTTTCGCTGCCGTACGATCCTCAACTGCACCGACGTCTGCCCGAAGGGTCTGAACCCGGCCCTGGCCATTGGCAAGATCAAGGAGATGATGGTGCGGCGCGCGACATGAGCTTGCGCGCGCAGCTGCCGCGTCTCGCAGCGCCTGCTCAGTGGACGCTGAAATCGATCACGATCGCGCCAGGCTCGCGCTGGCGGTACTCCACGCTGATGCGGTCGCCGTAGCGCTGCGCGATCTGCGACAGCAGCGGCAGCGGGTCGTGGTCGTTGGCGAAGCGCATGGTCTCGCCCGCCCGCAGGCTGTCCAGTGCGCCGAAGATCGCGGCGTGCCGGAAGCGCTTGGCTACGCCGCGGGCGTCGAACGGATAGATGGCGTCGGGGGACAGGTGCAGATGAGGTTGTGACATGAGGGTTCCTTGACGGGTCTGTGAAGGCGCCCGACGCAAGGCATCAGGCAGGGGAGGAAAGGGAGGGCGGCTTGGGTTCGACGGCGCCCCGGCGCGCGCGCATCGCCAGTCCGACGCGGTCCAGTTCGGCGTCGCTGAGCAGTCGCGCGGCCAAGGGCAGCAGTTCAGCCTCCTCGCGTGCGATGTGCCGCTCGTACAGCGCGATGAAGCCATGCACGTCGTCGACCGGCAAGGTTGCCGCGTCTGCGCGCGCCATCTGCTCCAGCCGGGTGCGCAAAGCGCGCCAGCGTTGTTCGAGTTCCCGGTGCTCGGTGGTCAACGACGTCGTCAGCTCGCGCAGGCACACGGCATCGGACCCGGCCATGGACTCGATCGACGCCGGAAACAGGTCCACCTCCTCGTCCGCATGGTGATGCACCGCGGCGGTGTCGAAGTAGCGCATCACGGCAGCGGCGGCGTCCTGCGCCTGTCGATCCGCACCGTGCGTCGTCAGGTGCGCAGCCAGGCGCTGCAGCGTGGCGCACTGGGCCTGGACGCGGCCGTGACAGGCCGCCAGCATCTCCAGCGGCACTTCGAAGCCCACCGCCGGAGCGGAGTGCCCGGGCAGGTCGGCACTCTTTGCGGGGGCGGTGCGCTCAGGCATCCGACCTCCCGGTTCCGGCGGGCTTGCGACGGCTGCGTGGCGGCGTCACGGAGGCGACCGCCGCGCGACCACCCGGCGACATGGCAAGTCTCGAGGCCTGTGCAGTGACCGGCTCGACGATGTCGGCCAGGGTCATGCTGTCGAGCTCCTTGAAGTAGGCCCCCAAGGCGCCTCGGAACAATCCCTTCAGGCGGCAGGCTGGCGTCAGCGTGCACTGATTGGTCTTCGGGTCGAAGCACTCGACCAGGCGGAAGTCGGTCTCGGACGCGCGCACCACGTCTCCGATGCGCAGCCTGGCCGGATCCTTCAGCAGGCGAAGACCGCCACCTCGGCCACGAGTCGTTTCCAGGACGCCTTGGCGGCCGAGATCGGTGACGATCTTCATCAGGTGGTTTCTGGACACCCCATGGCGTTCTGCCAGTTCGCTGATGGTGACCAACTGCTGTGGCCGGGCCGCGCAGTACATCAGCACGCGCAAGGTGTAGTCGGTGTACTCCGCGAGACGCATGCATGCCCCTAAAGAGGTATGTAGTATACGTCTTTAAGGCGTCTTCGGATTTAAGATGCATCAACAATGCGTCTTATATGGCCTTGTCATCGACGTTCCCTTCGCAGGGCCAGACAGGAACACCCTGATGAATCCCAGACTCGCCATGCCGACGATGACGATCGACCCCCGCCAGATCGTGCTGCGCGATCGCCACGCCATCATCTTGGGCCGCTTCGATGCGCTGCACACGCGGCCGTCGCTCGAACTGCTCAACGACCACGACCCCCAGGTCCTGCGCGTGCAGTCCGAGGAAAGGGATCTCGGGCGGTACGCCGGGTGCGACGGCGCGATCGGGCGCGCGTCCCAGTGGGTGCGGATCGGCAAGCGCGGGTCCCGCCGAGCTCAGGCGCCGGCGAATCCTGCTGCCCAGGTGGCGCTTGCCGGGGTTGACCGACGGGAGCCGCGTCCATGACCTTCGTCGTCACCGAGGCCTGCATCCGCTGCAAGTACACCGACTGCGTCGACGTGTGCCCGGTGGACGCCTTTCGCGAGGGCCCGAACTTCCTCGCCATCGATCCCGCCGAATGCATCGACTGCGCGGTGTGCGTGCCCGAATGCCCGGTCTCGGCCATCTACGCCGAGGAGGATGTGCCGGGTGACCAACAGGACTTCATTGCGTTGAACGCCGAGCTGTCGCGCGACTGGAAACCGATCACCCGGACCAAGGCCGCCCTGCCAGACGCCGAGGCGTGGCGCGAGGTGACCGACAAACGCGCAGAGCTCAAACGCTGAACGCCATGAACACCGTTGCCATCCTGCTGTCCGCCTTCGTGTTGTCCTTCGTCGCGCTGCTGGTCTTCATCTGGTCGCAACGCAAGGGCCTGTTCGACCGCAGCAGCAGGGGCGCCGAGGTCATTTTCGCGCCGGGTGAAATCGGGCGCGTCGAGGAACCTGCCGCCGCGCCGTCGGCGCGTGGCAGCCTGCAAGGCGTCATCGACAGTGCCGATGCAGCCCTCGCGACCCGCGCCGACGCGGACGAACTGGCCGAGCGGGCGCGTGCGGACGCTTCCACGGCGCCGCTGGTGTTCTTCTTCTTCTGCTGCGCGATCGCCTGGCTGCTGGTGGCTTCGGCCGCCGGCCTGACCGCATCGATCAAGCTGCACGAGCCCGACTGGCTGACGCAGCAGGCCTGGCTCACGTTCGGCCGCATCCGCACCATCCACCTCAATGCGGTGGCGTACGGCTGGGCACCGATGGCGGGGCTGGGCATCGCGCTGTTCGTGATCCCGCGGCTGCTGAAGACGCCGCTGCTCGGCGCGCGTTTCGCGTTCGTCGGCGCGGTGTTCTGGAACGCGGCGCTGATCGCCGGGCTGGGCAGCATCGCCGCGGGCATCAACGACGGCCTGGAATGGCTCGAGATCCCGTGGCAGATCGGCATCCTGTTCGCCGTCGGCGGCGCGCTGATCGGCCTGCCGCTGGTGTTCACGCTGGTCAACCGGCGCGTCGAGCACCTGTACGTGTCGGTCTGGTACATGGCCTGCGCGCTGTTCTGGCTGCCGGTGCTGTTCGTGGTGGCCAAGTTTCCAGGCCTGCACCAGGGCGTGCAGCAGGCGGCGATGAACTGGTGGTTCGGCCACAACGTGCTGGGCCTGT
>CAZVLY010000263.1:0-2812 GCA_964628175.1 uncultured Piscinibacter sp.
ACCGCAACCCCGACAACTTCTTCGCCGAGACGGAACAGGTGGCTTTCTGCACCGCGCACGTGGTGCCGGGCATCGACTTCAGCAACGACCCGCTGCTCGCCGGTCGCATCCACTCCTACGTCGACACGCAGATCACGCGCCTGGGCGGGGCCAACTTCCACGAGATCCCGATCAATGCGCCGCTCGCGCCGGTGCACAACAACCAGCGTGACGGGCTGCACCGCCAGACCATCCCGCGCGGGCGTGTCGCCTACGAGCCGAACTCGCTCGGCGGCGGCTGCCCCTTCCAGGCTGGCGCCGCAGGATTCGTCTCCTTCCCGCAGCCGCTGGAAGGCGACAAGCTGCGCGGCAAGCCGGAGAAGTTCGCCGACCACTACACCCAGGCCAGCTTGTTCTACGAGAGCCAGACCGCGGTCGAGAAGGCGCACATCGCGGGAGGCTTCCGCTTCGAGCTGAGCAAGCTCACGGTGCCGGCGATCCGCGAACGCATGGTGTCCTCGCTCGTCAATGTCTCGGCCGAGCTGGCCGCGACGGTCGCCGCGGGCCTGGGCATGGCCGTGCCCGCGGCGATGCCGAAGGTGCTGGCGTTGCCCTCGAAGCCCGAGCTCACCAGGTCGGCGGCGCTGTCGCTGATGCACCTGCCCGGTGACGGCGGCATCCGCTCGCGCCGCGTCGCCATCCTGGTGGCCGACGGCGTGGAGGGCAAGTCGATCGCCGCAGCCTGGGCCGCGCTGCGTGCGGCAGGCGCCACGGTGCACCTGATCGCCGCGCGCCTGGGGCCGGTGACTCCCGCGAACGGCGAGCCATTCGAAGCCACCGGCACGCTGGAGAACTCGCCGCCGGTGCTGTTCGACGGACTCGTCCTGCCCGACGGTGCCGTGGGCCTGAAGTCGCTCGGCGGCCATGTCGAGGTGATGGACTTCATCTCGAACCAGTACCGGCATGGCAAGACCATCCTCGCCATCGGTGCCTCGAAGGCCTTGCTCGAGCGGGCGGGTGTTCCCGCCACGCTCGCCAGCGGTGACGCGGATCCGGGCATCCTCGTCGGCGTCGCTGCCAAGGCGGCACCCGCCTTGGCGGAGTTCGTCACCGCGCTGGGCAAGCACCGCCATCCCGAGCGCGAGGCCGGTGCGCTGGCGCCTTGAGCGGCGCCGCCCGGCCCGGTGACGGCGGCGCGATGCTGCCCCCGGGCCCCTTTGCTCAGACTGCCGGCGGGCGGCCGTCCGATCCGCCGCCGTGACCAGTCAGGCTCAGCAGGAAGCGGTTCTCCGCAGCGTCCATGCCGATGCTCGCGATGACGGCGCTCTCGCGGCCGTCCTGGGAGAGCAGATTCAGCGCGCATGACGCGTGGGGCGCGCCCGCGTCGAGGCTCGCGATCGACGCCTTGAGCGTGCGCACGTCCTGCGTGCCGAGAAAGGCGTCGAGCCCCAGTCCGTGCGACGCGTCGGGCCGGATGCCCAGCATGTCGGCGCCGGTCCGGTTCAGTCCATGCAGGACCAGCTGGCCATCGATGCTGAGGCAGCCGACCGGCAGCAGGTCGTAGAGCTCGAGCTGTCGGCGCAGGGCGGACTCCAGCTCTGCACGGGATTCGTCCAGTTCCTGGGCCTGCAGGTCGAGTTCGACCTGATGCACCTGCAGTTCATGCAGCAGGGTCAGCGCGTCCGAGGCCGTGGCCGAAGACGATGCCAGGGCATGGAGCACGGACAGCGCGTCGGCAGCCCGGGCGGCCGGGCCCTTGGTGGCGGCACTCCCGGTCAGCCGCGACGCGGCGCGGCCGCGCAGTTCGGCCAGGCGCCTGGGTTCGATGGCATGGTCTGACATGGTGGCCTTCCGTATGACGGATGCAGGGGAGATCACTCTACGCCTTGCGCAGGTGTGACGCGGATTCTTTTGCGGGGCGATGTCGCCGCGGGGTGATCGGCACGGTCAGCCGCTGACTGCCTCAGTGCCTCCGGCAGCGGGCAGAAGTCGGTCGTACTCCTTCCTGACCACGGCGTAGCACTCGCAACAGCGCCGTTCCAGTCCGGGCCGGTCGATCACCTTGATGCGGCCACGGAGGTAGCTGATCAGTCCGGTGCGCTGCAGCCTCAATGCCGCCTCGGTGACACCCTCGCGGCGCACGCCGAGCATGTCGGCAATCAGCCTCTGCGTCATGACGAGTTCGTTGCCCTGGAGGCGATCGAGGCTCATCAGGAGCCAGCGGCAGAGCTGCTCTTCCAGCGTATGGTGCCGGTTGCACGCGGCGGTCTGCGCCATCTGCGTGATGAGCGCCTGGGTGTAGCGCAGCAGGAGGTCGGTCACCGGCCCCGCCCTGTTGAACGATTCCATCATGGCCTGCGCCGGCAGCCTGAGCCCCTGGCCGGCGCTCTGCACCACGGCCCGGCTCGGTGTGGAGCCTCCGCCCATGAACAGCGAGATGCCGACGAGACCTTCGCGCCCGACGACTGCGATCTCCGCCGAATCGCCGTTCTCCAGGACGAACAGCAGCGACACGATGGCGGTTGCCGGAAAGTAGGCATGCGCCTGCGTCCCGCCCGATTCGTAGAGCACATGGCCGAGCGGCAGTTCGACCCGCTCCAGGTGCGGAAGCCACTCGAGAAATTCTGCGCGCGGCAGTGCCGCGAGGACGCGATTGCCCATCGCCAGGGTGCGCAGACTGGCTGCAGAAGTGCGATGCGTGGAGGTCATGTCGGGGGCGCGGGTGTCCCGCCCTGGGCGAAGCGGTGCGCAGTGCAGATGTTCATCTGGCGATCCTGGCGCAGCGGACGCGCAAGTTCGGTGCGCTGGCGGACATGGCGTCGCCTCCGTGGTC
>CAZVLY010000263.1:2912-6582 GCA_964628175.1 uncultured Piscinibacter sp.
GCTTCGGGCGCGCTTCGGGCGATTCCGGCCCCGGCAGCAGGCGACCCGGCGGTCGCGCGCAAACATCGATCGGGCAGCAGCGCGGCCTTGCAGCGCCCGGCTCAATCCCTCGGGAGCAAGGTCACGGCTGCATCCGATCCAGACGGTGACCGCGCCGTGTCACAAACGCCTTCCGTCGAACGTCTGGTGGGCAGACACTGGGACCTGTCGTGTCGAGGCCGAGCCCGCCGTCGCCCCAGGAAGATCAGCCCATCGCCACGGAAGACCGCATGGAAGATGCCACCGGAACCTTCGATCGCCTGCGCCCGCGCCTGCAGGGCATCGCCTACCGCATGCTCGGCTCCACCGCCGAGGCCGAAGAGGTGGTGCAGGATGCGTGGCTGCGCTGGCACGACGCCGATCGCGCGTCGATCGCCAACACCGAGGCGTGGCTGGTCACGATCGCGACGCGGATCGCGATCGACCGGCTGCGTGCCGCCAAGGTGCAGCGCGAGCATTACGTCGGCTTCTGGCTGCCCGAACCGCAGCTGGCCGACTCGCCGCATTCGCCGGAACAGGTGCTCGAACGCGCCGACGATCTGTCGATGGCGTTCCTGACGCTGCTCGAACGGCTGGCGCCGGAGGCGCGTGCGGCCTTCCTGATGCGCGAGGTGTTCGATGCCGACTACGCCGAGCTGGCGCAGACCATCGGCAAGAGCGAGGCGGCGTGCCGCCAGATGGTGAGCCGCGCGAAAGCGCAGCTTCGCGAGGCGCGGCCGCGCTACAACGTGGCCCCCGAAGCGCACCTGCGCGTGATGCGCCAGTTCGCCGAGGCGCTGGCGCAGGCGGACTTCACCTCGCTCAAGGCGATGCTGGCCGAGGAGGCCGAGTTGATCGGTGACGGAGGGGGCAAGGTGCCGAGCTTCGGCAAGCCGCTGCGCGGCGGCACGCGCATCGCGCAGTTGTTCTATGCGGCGTCGCTGCGGTTCAAGTCGTCGGTACGGATCGAGCTCGCGGTGATCAACGGGCAATGGGGCGTGTTGCGCTTCATCGACGGCCGGCTCGAATCGGCACAGTCCTACGAGACCGACGGCGAGCGCATCGTGCGCATCCACGTGCAGCGCAACCCGGACAAGCTGGTGCGCATCGCGGCGGCACGCACGACGTCCTGACGGGCTCGTCACAAGCGCGGCGGCTCGCGCGTCTTCAGGGTGTGTGTTCTCAACCCTGACCGAAAGCGAGCCGCCACCATGACCCAACGCCTCAACTACGCCGAACAGTCGTCGGAGTACTTCAAGAAGTTCGTCGCCTTCAGCACCTCGCTGAACGGCAGTTCGATCGAGGAAGGCATCCGCCACCTCGTCGAGATCCGCGCGTCGCAGCTCAACGGCTGTGGCCTGTGCGTCGACATGCACATCAAGCAGGCGACGATCCACGGCGAGCGTGCGCTGCGCCTGCATCACCTGGCGATCTGGCGCGAGTCGACGCTGTTCGCGCCGCGGGAGCGTGCCGCGCTCGCCTGGACCGAGGTGCTGACGAAGTTGCCCGACCACGGCGTGCCCGACGATCTCTACGAGCGGGTGCGTACGCAACTCTCGGAGAAGGAGATCTCGGACCTGACCTTCATCGTGATGTCGATCAATGCGTGGAACCGTGCCAACGTGGCCTTCAAGACCGTGCCCGGCGCATTCGACGCAGCCTTCGGGCTCGACAAGGCCAAGCTCCAATGAGCGCGGCGAACCCCATGAAGATCGTCGTCATCGGCGGGAGCGGACTGATCGGCTCCAAGCTCGTCACCCTGCTGCGTGCCCGCGGGCACGAGGTCGTCGCGGCCTCGCCGCAGTCCGGCGTGGACACGCTCACCGGCCGGGGCCTGGCGCAGGCACTGGCGGGCGCGCAGGTCGTCGTCGACGTCGCGAACTCACCGTCGTTCGAGGACGCCGCCGTGCTCGCGTTCTTCGAGACCTCGGGGCGCAACCTGCTCGCGGCCGAGACTGCGGCGGGCGTGTCGCACCACGTCGCGCTGTCGGTCGTGGGCACCGATCGCCTGCAGGGCAGCGGCTACTTCCGCGGCAAGGCGGCACAGGAGCGTCTCATCAAGGCCTCGAACGTGCCCTACACGATCGTGCACTCGACGCAGTTCTTCGAGTTCGTCGACGGCATCGCGCAATCGGGCACCTCGGCCGACCGAAAGATCGTGTCGCTGTCGCCGGCGCAGATCCAGCCGATCGCGTCCGACGACATTGCCGTGGCCATGGCCGACTTCGCGGCGGGCCCGCCGCTCGACGGCACGGTCGAGGTGGCGGGGCCGCAAAGAATGCGCCTGCATGAACTGGTGCAGGCCTACCTCGAAAGCAGGAACGATCCACGCGTGGTCGTCGCGGATGCGCAAGCCCGCTATTTCGGTGCCGCGCTGGACGAAGACACGTTGCTGCCGGGCCGCGATGCGCGCATGGGCACGACGCGTTTCGCCGACTGGCTCGGCGCGCAGCGATCGCGCTGACCGGGTCGTCGAGGGCGACGGCGGCCGCCCATCGCCGAGGCTCTGGCTGCACTTGCCGATCCTGGTTTGGGCGGTGAATCGGCCCGACGCCTGCGGCGCCGGGGCCTCACCGTGAGCCGCGCTCCTGCCGCGCCAGGGTCAGGAGCGCGTCCAGGGCTCCCTCGCTCAGCCCCTTCAGGGCCCCGAAGTTCGCCTTCGACAGTGGGCTCTGCTCGAAGCTGCGCAGCAGCAAGGCGCGCTGCTGGCGAGCCGCGGCCTCGGCAGCCTGCTCGGGCGTCAGCCGCAGGGCCGGTGCGCTCGCGGGCTCCTGTTCATGCGTCCGGGCAGGTTTCCGTTCGGGCAGGGGCTTGCGCGGGCGCCGCGGCGCACCCGGGCCACTGTCACCGGGCCGGCCGGGGCCTCCCTGTACGTCACGCTGGGGCGGCCGGGAGGGGCCAGGCGCCTGTTGGCCGGGCCGAGATGGCCGCGGCGAGCGGTCCGGGCGATCGGAACTACCGGGCGGCCGCGGCGGACGCGCGTCATGACGCGAAGCTCTGGCCGCCTCGCGCCCCGCGTGTCTCCTGGCTTCGACGAGGGCGCGGCGCCGCTCGAGTTCCTCGCCCGCAGCATCGCGGTGCTCGGCGGCAATGTCGCCGGCCGGCTGGCCGTCGAGGTCGACGCGTGTCGCGCCCTCGGCCACCAGGGCCCGCAGGTAGGCGGTCCCGGTGGTGTGGCGCTGCAGGAAGATGGAGAGTGCCTTCTTGGTGAAGACTCCTGGCGCCCGCTGATTGATGTCGGCCTGGATGCGAAGCTTGATCGGCTTGATCACCCCCGCGCCGAACAGCGCCGGAAAGTGCTGGGCCAGCAGGCGCGCGGTGTCGGCCACGCCGGGTTCGGACCGCGATGCCGGTGCGACAGCCGCCGGGGGGTCAGCGGGTGCCGCCTCGGCCGGCGTGCCCAGCGTCGCATCGGGCGTCGGGACCGGAGGAGTCTCGGGAATCTCAGGGATGTCAGGCATTGGAACGAAGCAGTGTGGTCAACGGGGCTGTGCAGCGGGTCTCGTATTCTCAGCCCATGGCCCCGGCCCCTGCACAGGTTGCCGAATCCGACCCTCCGCAGTCCATCTTCCACGAGCATTCGACGGCCGCCAGCGGACGTCTGGACACGGCCGACTGCTGCCGGACCCAAGCGTTGCCGGCAGCGGTCACC
>CAZVLY010000264.1:0-6581 GCA_964628175.1 uncultured Piscinibacter sp.
TCCGGCTACCTGACGCGCCGCCTGGTCGACGTGACGCAGGATCTGGTGATCACCGAAGACGACTGCGGCACGCACAACGGCATGAACATGCGCGCGCTGGTCGAAGGCGGCGAGGTGATCGAGTCGCTGCGTGACCGCATCCTCGGCCGCGTCACGGCCATCGAGGTGCTGCACCCCGAGACGCAGGAAGAACTGCTGCCCGGCGGCGCCATGCTCGACGAGGACACGCTCGACGTGCTCGAAGCGGCGGGTGTCGACGAGGTCAAGGTCCGCACCGCACTGACCTGCGGCACGCGCTTCGGCCTGTGCGCCAAGTGCTACGGCCGCGACCTGGGCCGCGGCGGCGTCGTCAATCGTGGCGAGGCGATCGGCGTGATCGCGGCGCAGTCGATCGGCGAGCCGGGCACGCAGCTGACGATGCGCACCTTCCACATCGGTGGTGCGGCATCGCGTGCGGCGGTGGCATCGAGTGTCGACGCGAAGAGCGACGGCATCATCGGCTTCAACGCCACGATGCGCTACGTGACCAACGGCAAGGGCGAGCTGGTGGTGATCTCCCGTTCCGGCGAGATCATCATCTCCGACCAGCACGGTCGCGAGCGCGAGCGCCACAAGGTGCCGTACGGCGCACTGCTGTCGGTCAAGCCCGACCAGCAGCTCAAGGCCGGCACCGTGCTGGCCAACTGGGACCCGCTGACCCGCCCGATCATCACGGAGTTCGCCGGCAAGGCGAAGTTCGAGAACGTCGAGGAAGGCGTGACGGTCGCCAAGCAGCTCGACGAGGTCACCGGCCTGTCGACCCTGGTGGTGATCGACCCGAAGCGCCGCGGCGCAGCGAAGGTCGTGCGCCCGCAGGTCAAGCTGCTCGACGCCGGCGGCAACGAGGTGAAGATCCCCGGCACCGACCACTCGGTGACGATCGGCTTCCCCGTGGGCTCGCTGATCCAGATCCGCGACGGCCAGGACCTGATGCCCGGCGAGGTGCTCGCGCGCATCCCGGTCGAAGGCCAGAAGACCCGCGACATCACCGGCGGTCTGCCGCGCGTGGCCGAGCTGTTCGAGGCGCGTTCGCCGAAGGACAAGGGCACGCTGGCCGAGCAGACCGGCACGGTGTCGTTCGGCAAGGAGACCAAGGGCAAGGTTCGCCTGCAGATCACCGACCCGGACGGCAAGGTGTACGAGGAGCTCGTGCCCAAGGAGAAGAACATCCTGGTGCACGAAGGCCAGGTGGTCAACAAGGGCGAGTCGATCGTCGACGGTCCGGCGGACCCGCAGGACATCCTGCGCCTGCTGGGCATCGAGGAGCTGGCGCGCTACATCGTCGACGAGGTGCAGGACGTCTACCGCCTGCAGGGTGTGAAGATCAACGACAAGCACATCGAGGTGATCGTTCGCCAGATGCTGCGCCGCGTGCAGATCACCAACTCCGGCGACACGGCCTACATCTCGGGCGAGCAGGTCGAGCGTTCGGAGCTGCTGGACACCAACGACCGCATGCTGGCCGAGGGCAAGGTGCCGGCCACGCACGCCGACGTTCTGCTGGGCATCACCAAGGCGTCGCTGTCGACCGACAGCTTCATCTCGGCGGCGTCCTTCCAGGAAACCACGCGGGTGCTCACCGAGGCTGCCATCATGGGCAAGCGCGACGAGCTGCGTGGCCTGAAGGAGAACGTCATCGTCGGCCGCCTGATCCCGGCGGGCACCGGCATGGCGTTCCACGACGCGCGCAAGACCAAGGAAGCCATGGACGACGCCGAGCGCCGCGCCATCGCCATGCAGGAGGCCGAGGAACTGGCCGCCGTGCAGATGGCGCAGGTCGACGCGGCCTCCGCTGCGGCGGCGGCTGCGGGCGAAACCGGCGAGTGAACGAGGCCCTCACGGGCTGAGTGGAAGGGGCGGCCTCGAGCCGCCCCTTTTTTCTTTCAGGAGAGCGTCATGAATCTGGCCCTGATCGCACACGATCGCAAGAAGGACGACATGGTGGCGCTGGCGCGCGCGCACGAGGCGCTGCTGCGCCGTTGCCGCCTGATGGCCACCGGCACCACGGGCGGCCGCCTGGCGCGCGAGGTCGGGCTCGACGTCGAGTGCCTGCTCAGCGGGCCGCTGGGCGGCGACCTGCAGATCGGCGCGCGGCTGGCGCAAGGCGAGGTCGACGCGGTGATCTTCCTGCGCGACCCGATGACGCCGCAACCGCACGAGCCCGACATCAATGCGCTCGTGCGCGCCTGCGACGTGCACAACATTCCGTGTGCCACCAACCTGTCGAGCGCCAATCACCTGCTCGAGGCGCTGGCTCGCTAGGTGGCGGCCCACGCCTCGGGCGTGGCGATGGTCAGGCCGAGCGTGCGCGCCCGGCGCGCGAGCTTGAGCACGGCACGGTCACGGCTGAGCAGCGCGCCGCCGAGAAGAAGGGCCAGGTCGATGAACTTCTGGTCGTCGGGATCGGTGCAGCGCAGGGGATGAGACAGCGAGAGCGGCGCGGCCTCGATCGTCTCGGAGAAGCCCTCCCAGATCGAGAAGACGGCCACGGAGTCGACCCTGTGAGAGGCGAAATGTTTAAAAGTAAGCACACGCTCAGTCTCCAGGCGCATGGCGGCGGTCACGTACCAGCGCGCCCGTCCCGAACGAATGGCCGCTTCCACCGGAAGGCTCGACGGGTCGCGGAAGACGAGCCAGTCGAGCACCACGTTGGTGTCGAGCACGAGCGGCAGGGCGGCAGGGGCCAGTGGCATCTGATTCGACCCGCGATCTTGCGGGCCTGGGTTCACCCGAATATAATCGCAGGCTTTTCGGCAGTTTCTGCTGCGCTCTTTGTCGGGCGGCTCACCGTGGGGGACTCTCCCAAACCACGGCTTCGGGCCAGTCTTCGCATCGAAGCGCTCGGCTTCTCCCGGAAACGAACCGAATCTGACTTCACACGGGAACAAGTCAAGCCATGCCAACCATCAACCAGCTCGTGCGCCACGGCCGTCAGGTCGAGGTCACGAAGTCCAAGTCGCCTGCGATGCAGAACAGCCCGCAGCGCCGCGGCGTCTGCACGCGCGTGTACACCACGACGCCGAAGAAGCCGAACTCTGCGCTTCGCAAGGTCGCCAAGGTGCGCCTGACCAACGGGTTCGAGGTCATCTCGTACATCGGCGGTGAAGGCCACAACCTGCAGGAGCACAGCGTCGTGCTCGTGCGCGGCGGCCGCGTGAAGGATCTGCCGGGCGTGCGCTACCACATCGTGCGCGGCTCGCTGGACCTGCAAGGCGTCAAGGACCGCAAGCAATCGCGCTCGAAGTACGGCGCGAAGCGGCCCAAGAAGGCCTAAGAAGTTCTGGACCTGCGGGTCCTCGTCGCCGGCCCCTCTGGCCGGCAAAGTAAGTGAAGGGTCTGCTGGCCCTTCGCGGCGCGGGTGGAAACCCGGGCCAACTGAAGCAGAAGGAAGAAAGACATGCCACGTCGTCGCGAAGTACCCAAGCGGGAGATCCTCCCCGATCCGAAGTTCAACTCGGTCGATCTGTCCAAGTTCATGAACGTGATCATGGAGTCCGGCAAGAAGGCCATCGCCGAGCGCATCATCTACGGTGCCCTCGAGCAGGTCGAGAAGAAGTCGGGCAAGGATCCGCTGGAAATCTTCACCGTCGCGCTGAACAACATCAAGCCGATGGTCGAAGTGAAGTCACGCCGCGTCGGCGGTGCGAACTACCAAGTTCCCGTGGAAGTTCGCCCCGTTCGCCGCGTGGCCCTCGCGATGCGCTGGCTGAAGGAATCGGCCCGCAAGCGCGGCGAGAAGTCGATGGCCCAGCGCTTGGCCAACGAGCTGCTGGAGGCCGTCGAAGGCCGCGGCGGCGCGATGAAGAAGCGCGACGAAGTGCACCGCATGGCCGAAGCCAACAAGGCGTTCTCGCACTTCCGCTTCTGACCGACCCGCACGCAGTTTTCTCTCGGCCGCTCCTCGGGTTATCACTGACCCGCGGGCGGCCCAAGTCTTTGGAGTGACACCATGGCCCGCAAGACCCCCATCGAGCGCTATCGAAACATCGGCATCTCGGCGCACATCGACGCCGGCAAGACGACCACGACCGAGCGCATCCTCTTCTACACCGGTGTGAACCACAAGATCGGTGAAGTGCACGACGGCGCGGCCACGATGGACTGGATGGAGCAGGAGCAGGAGCGCGGCATCACGATCACGTCGGCTGCGACCACCTGCTTCTGGAAGGGCATGGACATGTCCTACCCCGAGCACCGCATCAACATCATCGACACCCCGGGCCACGTGGACTTCACCATCGAGGTGGAGCGCTCGATGCGCGTGCTCGACGGCGCGTGCATGGTGTACTGCGCCGTGGGTGGCGTGCAGCCGCAGTCGGAAACCGTCTGGCGCCAGGCCAACAAGTACAAGGTGCCGCGTCTGGCCTTCGTCAACAAGATGGACCGCACCGGCGCGAACTTCTACAAGGTCTACGACCAGATGAAGGCGCGACTGAAGGCCAACCCGGTGCCGGTGGTGATCCCCATCGGCTCGGAAGAGAACTTCACCGGCGTGATCGACCTCATCCTGATGAAGGCGATCATCTGGGACGAGGCTTCGCAGGGCATGAAGTTCGAGTTCCGCGACATTCCCGCCGAGCTGGTGCCGGAAGCGCAGAAGTGGCGCGAGAACATGGTCGAGGCTGCGGCCGAAGCCAGCGAGACGCTGATGAACAAGTACCTGGAATCGGGCGAGCTGACCGAGGCCGAGATCAAGCTCGGCCTGCGCACGCGCACGATCGCCACCGAGATCCAGCCGATGCTGTGCGGCACCGCCTTCAAGAACAAGGGCGTGCAGCGCATGCTCGACGCGGTGATCGAGTACATGCCGTCGCCGATCGACATTCCGCCGGTGCCGGGCACCGACGAGGACGACAAGGAAACCTCGCGCAAGGCCGATGACAGCGAGAAGTTCGCTGCGCTGGCGTTCAAGCTGATGACCGACCCGTACGTCGGCCAGCTGACCTTCGTGCGCGTGTACTCCGGCGTTCTGAAGTCGGGCGACTCGGTCTACAACCCGATCCGCGGCAAGAAGGAGCGCATCGGCCGGATCCTGCAGATGCACGCCAACCAGCGTGAAGAGATCAAGGAAATCCTGGCCGGCGACATCGCCGCCTGCGTGGGCCTGAAGGACGTGACCACGGGCGAGACCCTGTGCGATCCGGAATCGGTGATCACGCTCGAGAAGATGGTGTTCCCGGAGCCGGTGATCTCGCAGGCCGTCGAGCCCAAGACCAAGGCCGACCAGGAGAAGATGGGCGTCGCCCTGGGCCGTCTGGCGCAGGAAGACCCGTCGTTCCGCGTGCGCACCGACGAAGAGTCCGGCCAGACCATCATCTCCGGCATGGGTGAGCTGCACCTGGAAATCATCGTCGACCGCATGAAGCGCGAGTTCGGCGTGGAAGCCAACGTCGGCAAGCCGCAGGTGGCCTACCGCGAGACGATCCGCAAGAACGTGTCCGACATCGAAGGCAAGTTCGTGCGCCAGTCCGGCGGCAAGGGCCAGTACGGCCACGTCGTGCTGACCATCGAGGCGCAGGAGCCGGGCAAGGGCTTCGAGTTCGTCGACGCCATCAAGGGCGGCGTGGTGCCGCGCGAGTTCATCCCTGCCGTCAAGAAGGGCGTCGAAGACTCGCTGCCCAACGGCGTGCTGGCCGGCTTCCCGGTGGTGGACGTGAAGGTCACGCTGACCTTCGGTTCGTACCACGAGGTCGACTCGAACGAAAACGCGTTCAAGATGGCCGCCTCGCTGGGCTTCAAGGACGGCTGCCGCAAGGCCAGCCCGGTGATCCTCGAACCGATGATGGCCGTGGAAGTCGAGACGCCGGAAGACTATGCCGGCAACGTGATGGGCGACCTGTCGTCCCGTCGCGGCATGGTGCAGGGCATGGACGACATGCCCGGTGGCGGCAAGGTCATCAAGGCCGAGGTGCCGCTCTCGGAGATGTTCGGCTACTCGACCACGCTGCGGTCGATGTCGCAGGGCCGTGCCACGTACACGATGGAGTTCAAGCACTACAGCGAAGCTCCGAAGAACGTGGCCGACGCGATCATCACCTCGCGCACCAAGTAAGAACGAAGCCGGTCTTCGGCGCGCCGCCGTCTGCTGCCAGTGGCAGGCGACACAGCGAGCCGCCGGAGACCTTAAACCGCACACTGGACAACGCTCTTTGATAACGGAGATTTCGAGATGGCAAAAGGCAAATTCGAGCGGACCAAGCCGCACGTGAACGTGGGGACGATTGGTCACGTGGACCATGGCAAGACGACGCTGACGGCGGCGATCACGACGGTGCTGTCGGCCAAGTTTGGCGGCGAAGCCAAGGCGTACGACCAGATCGACGCGGCGCCCGAAGAGAAGGCGCGCGGCATCACCATCAACACCGCGCACGTCGAGTACGAGACGGCCAACCGGCACTACGCGCACGTCGACTGCCCCGGGCACGCCGACTACGTCAAGAACATGATCACCGGTGCGGCGCAGATGGACGGCGCGATCCTGGTCGTGTCGGCCGCCGACGGCCCGATGCCCCAGACCCGCGAGCACATCCTGCTGGCGCGTC
>CAZVLY010000265.1:0-6543 GCA_964628175.1 uncultured Piscinibacter sp.
TCTCGCGCGATGAGCAGATCGTGCATGGCGGCTCGCACCTGCGCTTCGACGCGCAGGGTCGCGTGGCGCTGCACCGCGACTACTGGGACGCCGCCGAGGAGCTCTACGAGAAGCTGCCGGGCATCGGCGCCTTCATGCGCTTCCTGAAGCGCCGCGCCAACAGCTGACGCGCTCGTTCAGCGCAGCCAGCCCTTGCGCCGGAAGTAGATGAACGGCGCCGCCACCGAGGCCACCATCAGGCCGATCGCATAGGGGTAGCCCAGCGCCCAGTCGAGCTCGGGCATGGCCTTGAAGTTCATGCCGTAGATGCTGGCGATCAGCGTCGGCGGCAGCAGCGCCACGCTGGCCACCGAGAAGATCTTGATGATCTTGTTCTGGTTGATGTTGATGAAGCCGACCGTGGCGTTCATCAGGAAGTTGATCTTGTCGAACAGGAAGGTGGTGTGGCTGTCGAGCGAGTCGATGTCGCGCAGGATCTGCCGCGCCTCCTCGAACTGCTCGGCATTGAGCAGCCGGCTGCGCATCATGAAGCTGACCGCGCGGCGCGTGTCCATCACGTTGCGGCGGATGCGGCCGTTCAAGTCCTCTTCCTTGGCGATGGCGGCCAGCGCTTCGCCGGCGGCCTGGTCGTTGACGTTCTCCTTGAGCACGCGCGCGCTCACCGCCTCGAGGCTGTCGTAGATGCCTTCCAGCGCATCGGCGCTGTACTCGGCGTCGGCGTCGTAGAGCTTGAGCAGCACGTCCTTGGCGTCCTCGATCAGCGCCGGGATGCGCCGGGCGCGCAGGCGCAGCAGGCGGAACACCGGCAGGTCCTCGCCGTGCACCGAGAACAGCACGTTCTTGTAGAGGATGAAGGCCACGCGCACGTTGCGCGCCTGCTGGTCGTCGTCGATCAGGAAGTCGGAGCGGATGTGCAGCTCGCCGTTGTCTTCCTCGTAGAAGCGGGCCGATTCCTCGAGATCGTCGTCGACGGCGTCCTGCGGGATCGTCAGGCCGAAATGCTGCGCGATCCAGCCCTTCTCCTCGGGCGTGGGCGCGTCGAGGTCGACCCACACCGGCTTGACGTGGGCCAGCGCGTCGAGGCTCTCGATCTCTTCCTGGAACAGCCGGCCGTTGGCCAGCGTGAAGACATTCAGCATGGGGGCTCCAGCGTGGCGGCCGCGTGCGTGGCGTGGCCGGGGCCTGGGTGAAGCGTCAACGGTGAACTCGCGACCGCCTCGCCCCGGGTCTCGGCCCGGCGGTCAGCGCCGGGCGGGCATGGAGCGGACGGTCACCGAGAAGGGGGGACGTCCAAGTCGAACTCCGCAATGATGCGATGCGAAATTATGGCATCAGGCCGGCACGCAGGCAGGCTGCGGCACGACCGGGAACCACAGGGTGACGCGGGTGCCGATGCCCGGCTCGCTGTCGACCTCGATCTGCCCGCCCTGCAGTTCCATGATTTCCTGCACCAGGCACATGCCCAGGCCGGTGCCGGGGATGTTGCCCGACGGATCGGCCCGGTAGAAGCGCTCGAACAGCCGCGCCTTCTGCCCCGGCGTCATGCCGATGCCGGAGTCGGTGACCGACACGCCCACCTGCCGTCGGCCCTCGGCCTCGCGCAGCAACGTGTGCAGGCGGATCGAGCCGCCGCCCGGCGAGTACTTGTAGGCGTTGGACAGCACGTTGGTGATGGCCTGGCGCGTCTTGTCGTGGTCGACCATCAGGCGCACCTCGCCGTGCTCCGCGCGCACCTCGACCTTGCGCGGGTCGCCCTGGATCATCAGCGCGCCGACGGTCTCCTCGATCAGCGGGCCGAGCGGATGCTCGGTGATGCGGAAGTCCTTGCCCTGGCGGGCCTCGATGCGCGCCAGGTCGAGCAGTTCGTTGACCATGTTGATCAGCAGCGAGGCCTGGCGGTGGATGGTCTCCATCACGTCGCGCTGGCGGTCCGGCGGCACCGGGCGCTTGAGCATCAGCTCGGCGAAGCCGAAGATGCTGGCCATCGGCGTGCGCAGCTCGTGCGCCGCGGTGGTCAGGAACTCGCTCTTCATGCGGTCGACCTCGGTCTCGTGCGTCACGTCGCGGAAGTAGAGGATGGACTCGCCGTGGCCGCCCAGGTTGAGGCGCGCCAGCCGCGCCAGCGTGCGCCGCTCGGGGCGCAGCAACTCCAGCGTGTCGGCATGCGTGCCGGCCACGCCCACCGAGGCGGCCACCGGCACATAGGCCTGCGCCGGATTGCACAGCGCGACGAACTGGCGGTCGAAGCCGGCGATGTCGCAGCCCTGGCTCGCGTCCCAGCCGGTCATCTGCACGAAGGCCTGGTTGCAGTAGACCATCTGGCCCTCGCTGTCGAACACCACGAAGCCGTCCGGGCTGAGGTCGAACACCGCGTTCAGGCGTGCGCTGCGTTCGGCCAGCGCGAAGCGGGCGCGCTCGCGCTCGGTCACGTCCGACTGCACGCCGACGTAGTGCGTGACTTCCCCGTCGGGTGCGGCCACCGGGGCGATCGACAGCTCGTTGAAGAACAGCGTGCCGTCCTTGCGGTAGTTGCGCAGCACCACGGTGGCAGGCTCGCCTCGCCTGACGGCCTCGCGCAGCACGGCGATCTCGGGCTGCTCGCGGTCCTCGCCCTGCAGGAAGCCGCAGTTGCGGCCGATCGCCTCGCCCACGCTGTAGCCGGTGATCTTCTCGAAGGCCGGGTTGGCGTAGAAGATCGGCTGGCCCGGCACGCGCACGTCGCTGATCACCACACCGTTGGTCGCGCACTCGAGCGCGCGGTTGTACAGGCGCAGCATCGAATCGACCCAGCGCTGGTCGGTGACGTCGCGCACGACGCAGGTGAAGCGCGTGCCGTGCTCGTCTTCGACGCGCGAGATGGCCACCTCGACCGGGAACTCGGTGCCGTCGCGGCGCAGCGCGTTCGAGTCGAGCCTGGCCATGCGGCTGGCGCGGATCAGCATGCCCTCGCGGGTGATGCGATCGACCTCCCCGAAGGCGAGCGCGGGCAGCAGGCGCTCGAGCGGCTGGCCGACCACCTGTTCGGGCTCGACGCCGAAGATGCTGCTGGCCGCCGGGTTGAGCATGACGATGCGCGCCTGCGCATCCAGGCCGAGGATGGCGTCGGGCGTGGCATCGAGCAGCGAGTGCACGCGGGCTTCGTTGTCGCGGATCGAGACGAGCTGCTGCTGCAGCGTCAGCGAAGCGTGGTTGAGCGCATCGGTGAGTTCGGCCACCTCGCGGCTGCTGCCGTGCTGCTGCAGCGTCTGCCCCACCCGTTCGCCGAGGCTGCGCGAGAAGCGCACCACACGCTGCAAGGGCGCCAGCGAGCGCAGCAGGAAGGTGTACACCGCGGCGATCGTCAGCAGGCCCACCAGGGCGATCGCCCCGACGAGCTCGCGCTGCATCTTCATGAGCTGCTCGCGCTCGCCGTGCTGGCTGAACAGCACGCCGATGTGGCCCAGCGGCATGATCGGGTCGACCGGCGCCCAGACCTGCAATGCGTCGATGCCCGCCACCTGGACGGCCTGCACGCTGCCGCTGGCACCGGCCGGCGGCCGGGGCATGTCGGGCGCCAGGCTGCGGGCGATGAGGCTGCCGTCGGCCAGCGCGCGCAGGCTCAGCAGGGCCACGCCACCACTGTCGCGCACGTCGATGCGCAGCACGCCCGGCAGGCGGGCGATGTCGCGCAGCGCCTTCTCGAGCCCCGGTTCATCCGCCTTCACCAGCGAGGGGGCGGCTGCGCCGGCGGCGGTGCGTGCCAGCGCACCGGCCCACTGCGACGACGCCTGGAAGGCGGCGTCCGCCGCCCGCTGGCTCGACACCACGTACAGGGAACCCATCGCCACCAGCATCACGGCAACCAGCAGCACCAGCATCTGGTGCCGCAGTCGGCGTGGCCACAGGGCGGCCAGGGGTGTGCGGCTGAGGGAGAAGGTCATGTCGAGGGCTCCGCGGGTGTGGCGTCGTTCAGGGCACCAGGGCGCTCAGGGGCTCGTCGTCGAGCAGGGCCGAGAACTGGGGGCGGTGGCTGTTGATGCGTTCGCGCAGGGCGACCATGTCGTCGGCGCGGTCCAGGAAGGTGTCCACCACCAGCGGGTCGAAGAGGCGGCCGCGTTCGCCGGCCATCATCGCCAGCGCCTGCGCGTCCGGCAGCGCGGGCCGGTAGCAGCGGTCCATCGTCAGGGCGTCGAAGTAGTCGACCGCGGCGACGATGCGCCCGGACAGCGGGATGGCGGCGCCCGCCAGGCCACGCGGGTAACCACCGCCGTCGAAGCGCTCGTGGTGCGACAGCGCCACCTCGCTGGCCAGCTTGAACAGGGGCACCTCCGAGGCGCCCAGGATGTCGGCGCCCATCTGCGCGTGCCGGTTCATCACATCGCGCTCCTCGCGCGTCAGCGGTCCGGGCTTCTTCAGCACGTTGTCGGGCACGCCGATCTTGCCGATGTCGTGCATCGGCGCGGCCATGCGCAGCAGCTTCGCCCACGCTGCGTTCTCGCCGAGCGCCAGCGCAAGCGCTTCGGCGAGAAAGCCCATGCGCACGATGTGCACGCCGGTGTCGTCGTCGCGGAACTCCGCGGCGATCGACAAACGCAGCAGCGCCTCGTGGTGCGCCCGCGCCAGGGCACGCAGCGCGTCGTTGCGCTCGCGGTACATGCGCCCGAGGTCGGCGACCACGCGCTCGAGCTGCGCCTGTGCCATGGCCGCATCGGCCAGGCCGAGCGGCGCCCCTGCGGCGTCGGACTGCAGCTCGGCCAGTGTCGTATCCATCGAGGTCTCGCCGGCGCTCGCTTCGGCGCTCACGCGGCGGCGACGAGGCGGTCGATCGTCTCGATCAGCTGCAGCGGGCTGAACGGCTTGACCAGGTAGTCGTCTGCACCGGCCAGCTGGCCAGCCTCGCGGTCGCGGGCCTGGCCGCGCGCCGTCAGCAGCACGACCTTCAGGCCGGCGAGCCTGGGGTCCGACTTGATGCGCTGGCAGACCTGCAGACCGTCGAGTTCGCCGGGCATCATCACATCCAGCAGCACCAGGTCAGGGGCGACGGCCGAGGCCATGCGCAGGCCGAAGGCGCCATCGGCAGCCTCGTGGATCTCGTAGTCCTCGAACTCCAGCGTCATGCGGATCAGCTTGCGGATGTCGGGCTGGTCTTCGACGATCAGGATCTTCTTCATGGTGCGTGCCTCTGGGTTGGATTCAGGGTTTGGCCGGGCGGTTGTCGCGGCGGCGTGCCATCAGGGCGGCCAGGTCTCGGGCATAGACCTGCGCCTGGGCGATGTCCAGGTCGGCCGCCTCGTTGCGGAACGGCGCGCCGGTGGGCAGGTCAATGAGGAAGTTGCGCTCGCCGTCGTCGTGTTCCTCGCGCAGTTGCCCGCCGTGCTGGGCGACGATCTGCTGGCACATCTTCAGGCCGATCAGGTCACGCGAGGCGAGCTTGGCACCCACCTCGGGCGTGCCCCGCGCCTTGCCGGGCGAGACCGTCTCCATCGGCGTGGATTCCTCGCGAGCCGCGACGAAGGCGCCGCTGTCGCGCAGCACGATCAGGGCGCGCGGGCCCATCTGGCGGTGCTCGATCTCCAGTGAACCGCCCGGGCGCGCCGCCCGCACGGCCGCCTCGAGGCACTCGACGAACACGCGCTTCAGCCAGTGCTCGCTGCCGTAGATCGCGGCGAGCTGGGTCTTCGGGCCCTGCGCCGTGAAGCGTGCCTTCAGGTTGCGTGCGCGCGCCAGCGGCTCGACCTTCGCCCAGGCCTGCTGCAGCAGCGGCCACAGTTCGATGCGGTCGGTGCCGACCAGCGACTCGCTGCCCCACACCGAAGCCAGGTCGATCAGCTTGCTGAGCACCTGCGTGATTTCGTCGACCTGGTCGCACAGCGCGTCCAGCGCGTGCCCGTCGCGGTCGTTGCGCGCCATCACGAGCGACTGGGTCAGCGCGCTCAGCGGATCGCGCAGGTCCGAGCGGATCACCATCATCAGGTTGTCGAAGCCGACCGCCGCATGTTCGTCGGCGCTGTCGGTCACCAGCACCATCGCGTCGTCGCGGGACAGGCCGGGCAGCACCTTGCAGCGCAGCTCCGGCACGGGCTCGCCGGGGCCGGCCGGCTGGCCGCAGATGGTCACCGTGCGCGGCGTCTGCTCGATCACGGTGCCGTTGACGGCGTTGATCAACGTGGGCTCCTGCAGCCGCGCGCCGGAGTTCAGCCGCATCTTGGCGGCGGCCTGCGTGTTGGAGAACCTCACGAGACCGTCTCGAGAGACCCACAGCATTCCTGGTTGCAGATTTTCCAGCAATTCCGATAGTGTTGCGTGCATTTTGGCGGCTCCGTGATTGCACTTTAATCATTCTTAGCATTTGACGCAAACCCGAGCGACCCGACTTTCGTGCTGCCCGTCACGCGGCCACCGGATCTCTCGCAACCGGATCCGGGGCTGGCCGAGGCCGCGGCCTCCTGGGGAACGCCAGGAATCGCGCAGGCCCTGTGAGCGTTGGTGTCGGCCGCTTGTCAGGGCTGGAGAACGGCGGCACACTGGGTTCGACGACCTCGCGTCGAACCCCTCCCGGCCCCC
>CAZVLY010000266.1:0-6523 GCA_964628175.1 uncultured Piscinibacter sp.
AGCGGCCGATCGGCACGAAAGCGATGCGCGGGTCGTCGGTCAGCGCGACGACGACGACGCCGTCCGGCGTCACGACCATCTGGCGATTCTTCATGGCCTGCGCGTAGCCGGCCACCTTGTAGCCCTGCAGCAGCGCGCCGTTCGGCGAATGCACCCAGAAGTCGGCGCTGGCGTACCACCCGAAGACGCCGCAGATGGCGCGGCCGTCGACGGTGACCTCGACGTTGTTCGGGTACGCCTCGCCCCCCGGCAGTGCGCCGACGAAGGCGCCGCCGGCGTCCATCGACGCGCAGAAGTAGCGGCCCGGCACGTTGACACCGCCGCCCGATGCGACATAGACACGGCTGCCGTCCGGGCTCACCGCCACGTCGGTCTCGTTGCCCCCGGAGTTGCTGTTCAGGCCGTTGCTCAGGCTGGCGAACAGCGCACCGCCGGACATCGCCGAGTAGTCGACGGCAAAGCGCGCGCCCAGGTTGTAGACGTTGCGGCTGTCGGCGGTGGCCACCAGCGGACCGCCGACGCCCGTCGCCTGCGATCCGCCCAGGGAGCGCCCGTCGACGTAGGCGCTGCCGTCACCGAGCATCACGATCTCGACCCCGTTCGGACGGATCGCCAGCACGGCCGTGCCCGAGTCGACCGCATTGACCAGCGGCCAGGTGGCGCTCCTCGCCATGGTGGACAGATCGACCACCGCCATCGACCGCGCCGCGGTGTCCAGCGCGTAGAGGCGGCGCCCGTCCGGTGTCACGCTCATCTGCCCGAGGGCGGCCCCGACGCCGGTGATCGTGGTGACCTTCTGCGCGGTGTAGGCGTTGAAGACGTCGATCGTCGTGCCGCCGTTGTGCGCGTAGACGTAGGGGCGGATGCGGTCGGCGACGAGCTGGCTGAAGTTCTGCGCCAGCGTGGTGGTCGCCGCCAGGCCGCTCGCGCTCTTCCACAGCGCCACGCGCACGACCGCCGGCTCGACACCCGGGGTGGCGGTGCGCACCGTCACGTTGGCGTAACTCAGCGTGTCCGCGGGCAGCGAGGCCGGGTCGGCACTGAGCACGAGGCTGCTGCTGCCCGCCGTGCTGCCGGCGGCCGTCACGGCGAGCCAGGCGGCATCCGAGGTCGCCGTCCAGGCCAGCGTGCCGGCAAAGTTGTCGCTGATCGTCAGCGTGCGGTCGAGCACGGTGCCGGTGGGCGTGCTGGCCAGCGCCACGCCCCAGGCGGACGGCAGCAGGCGCCGCTGGTCGGCATTGAGGTTCACCGTCAGCGGCAATTGCACGCTGTCGCCGTTGACCATCGCGCTCACCGAGACGACGGCGGTGCTCGAACCCGGCACGACGCCGGCCGGATTCGGCGCCAGCGCGATCGAAGTGCCAGCCTGGCCGACCGTACCGGAGGGCGTCGTCGTCGACAGCCAGCCCGGCAGGGCCGACAGCGCATACGGCCAGGCGTTCGCCCCGGTGTTCAGGCTCACCGACACGGACTGCGCCGCCAGCTCGCGGCCCCGGGGTCCGCCGAAGGTCAGCGTCGTCGCGGGCGCCGAGAGCGTCGGCGGGCTCAGGGTCAGCCGGGTCGTCACGCGCTTGTCCGCCACACCCGCCGCGGACAGCACCAGGTCCGCGCTGTGTTCGCCGCTGGCCAGCGCGCCGCGGCTCGGGTCGGGCTGCAGCGTGACCACGGCCGGCGTGGTGCCTGCGAGCGGGCTGGCCTGCAGCCAGGCGGCGGAGGTCGTCGCCGTCCAGGCCGAGGCGACGCCGTTGTCGAGCGCGAAGTCCAGCGTCTGCGCCGCAATCGGCGCGCCGTTGATCGCGGCAAAACTCGGCACGCCGCCCTGCACCGCAAAGCCGGCCGGCAGCACCTCGAGCGTGAAGGGCAGCGTGACCGTCTGGCCGTCGCTGGCGCGCACCGTCACGACGCTCGCGTAGCTGCCCTCGGCCAGCGTCGGCGTCCGGTAGGCCACGCTGAAGCTTCCCGGCCCCGTGCCGCTGCCGGAGGTGATCTGCAGCCAGTCCGCCGCTGTGGTCGCGGTCCAGCCCAGCGCCGGCCCGCTCACCGACACCGCGACCGTGCTCGCGAGCGTTCCGCCCCGGTGGACGCTGGCCGCCGTCGAACTCGCCGCGACCGCCTGCAAGGGGGCCGGCGTGATCGTCAGGTCATAGGGCAGCGGCACCGGCGAGCCGGCGATCTGGCTCGCGCACGCCGCGTCGTTGCACAGCTGGATCTGGAAGCTGCCTTGATGGCGCCCCGCCGCGAGGGCCGGCGAGGTGTGCAGCGTGGCCGAGATCGTCCGGCTGTCGACCTGGGCCAGCTCGATGCTCGGCAGCAGCACCTGCGCGCTGTCGACGACGTAGACGTAGACCGGGCCGGAGAACAGCGACGGGTTGCCGGTGGTGGCGCGCACCGTGAGGGTCGCCGAGGTGCCGGAGGCCACGTTCGCGGTGACCGTGGACGGCGTGAAGCTCAGCAAGGCCGTGCCGCCGTCTCCTCCCCCGCCACCGCCGCACGCGGTCAAAGCCAAAGCAAGACATATCGCCCACAGCGCCGCGCCGACCGATCGCATCGAGTCCTCTCCCTCATCACCGATGTTTGTTGTTGTCCGCACGTCCCGCACCGGGCGTGGGCGGACGGATTCTCGCATCGGTGGTCGGCCGCGGAAGCTGCGGATCCGCCCCGCCCCCCTGGGCTGGGGGCGGCGCCGGCCTCATCCCTTCGGGCCTTGGCCTCGCCAGAGGCTCGGCCTCAGATCATCGCAGCCGGGTCGTGCAACTGGTCCTCGGCGAAGCGCGTGATGCGCCGCGGCCGCAGGTGCACCGCCGAGCCGGGCTTGAGGCCGAGGCGGTCGCGCAGCGCCAGGTACTCGGCGCGCGGCAGCTCCACGTCGACGTAGCCCGATTCGTCGCCGCGCTTGAACTCCAGCCGCGTGTTCGGGCCGACGGTCAGCGCCTGCGCCAGCGTCACCGCCAGCGAGCCCTCCTCCGCCGCCTCGACGATCTGCAGCTCGTGCGGGCGCACGTAGCTCACCTCACCGTCCTTGCTGCCCGGCCCGTGGCCGAAGCGACCGTGGAACAGGTTCACGTCACCGAGGAACTGCAGCACGAAGGGCGTGGCCGGGTTGTCGTAGACCTGGTCGGGCGTGCCCTGCTGCTCGATGCGGCCCTCGTTCATCACGACGATGCGGTCGGCGACTTCCATCGCCTCTTCCTGGTCGTGGGTGACGAACACGCTGGTGACATGCACCTCGTCGTGCAGCCGGCGCAGCCAGCGGCGCAGCTCCTTGCGCACCTTGGCATCGAGCGCGCCGAACGGTTCGTCGAGCAGCAGCACCTTGGGCTCCACCGCCAGGGCGCGGGCCAGCGCGATGCGCTGGCGCTGGCCGCCGCTGAGCTGGTGTGGGTAGCGATCGGCGATCCAGTCGAGCTGCACGAGCTTGAGCAGCTCGGTCACCTTCGAGGTGATCTCCTTCTCCGAGGGCCGCGTGGCCTTGGGCCGCACGCGCAGGCCGAATGCCACGTTCTCGAAGATCGTCATGTGCGCGAACAGCGCGTAGTGCTGGAACACGAAGCCCACCTGGCGCTCACGCACGTCGGTGTTCGTCGCATCGGCGCCGTGGAAGAGCACGGTGCCCGAATCCGGCACCTCCAGCCCCGCGATGATGCGCAGCAGCGTCGTCTTGCCCGAGCCCGAGGGCCCGAGCAGCGCCACCAGCTCGCCGGCCGGGATGTCGAGGTTGAGCTTGTCGCAGACGACGGTCTTGCCGAAGCGCTTGCTGAGGTTTCTGACTTCGATGCTCATGGCTTCACTCCGCGCGGTCGCCCGCGACACGCTTGCTCGCTTTCACACGCTGCTCGACCGCGTACTTCAGCACCAGGGTCACCAGTGCCAGCAGGGCCAGCAGCGAGGCCACGGCGAAGGCCGCGGCGAACTGGTATTCGTTGTAGAGGATCTCGATGTGCAGCGGCATGGTGTTGGTCTGGCCGCGGATGTGGCCCGAGACCACGCTGACCGCGCCGAACTCGCCCATCGCCCGCGCATTGCACAGGATCACGCCGTACAGCAGCGCCCATTTCACGTTGGGCAGCGTGACGCGCCAGAAGATCGGCCAGCCGCCCGCGCCGAGCACGCGCGCCGCTTCTTCCTGCTCGGTGCCCTGCGCCTGCATCAGCGGGATCAGCTCGCGCGCCACGAAGGGGAAGGTCACGAACACGGTGGCCAGCACGATGCCGGGCACGGCGAAGATCACCTTCAGGTCGTTGTCGCGCAGCCACTCGCCGAACCAGCCCTGCAGGCCGAACACGAGCACGTAGATCAGGCCGGCGATGACGGGGCTCACCGAGAACGGCAGGTCGATCAGCGTGAGCAGCACGTTCTTGCCGCGGAACTCGAACTTGGCGATGCACCAGGCCGCGGCAATGCCGAACACGAGGTTCATCGGCACGCTGATGGCCGCGGCAATCAGCGTGAGCTTGACGGCCGACAGCGCGTCGGGCTCGACGATGGCGGCGAGGTAGACGTCCCAGCCCTTCTTCAGCGCCTCGACGAAGACGATCGCCAGCGGCACGAACAGGAAGAAGCCGAGGAAGGCCAGCGCCACGCCGATCAGCGTCCACTTCACCCACGGCGCTTCGGTGGTCGCGGCGCGGATCGGGCGCGGCGACACGCCCGCCGACGGCGGCAGCGGCAAGGCGGAAGCCGGCGTGCTCATCGGCCCTGCCTCGCGCGCGTCCAGGCCTGCAGCGCATTGATCGCCAGCAGCAGCACGAAGGCCGCCACCAGCATCACCACCGCGATCGCCGTGGCGCCCTGGTAGTCGTACTGCTCGAGCTTGGTGATGATGAGCAGCGGCGTGATCTCGCTGACCATCGGCATGTTGCCGGCGATGAAGATCACCGAGCCGTACTCACCGAGCGCGCGCGCGAAGGCGAGCGCGAATCCGGTGAGCAGCGCCGGCGTGAGCACCGGGAAGATCACCTTGCTGAAGGTCTGCCAGCGGTTCGCGCCCAGCGTGGCGGCGGCTTCCTCGATCTCCTTCTGCAGGTCCTCCAGCACCGGCTGCACGGTGCGCACGACGAAGGGCAGGCCGATGAAGGTGAGTGCCACGAACACGCCGATCGGCGTGAAGCTCACCTTGAAGGGCAGGACTTGGCCGATCCAGCCGTTGCCGGCGTACAGCGCGGTGAGCGCGATGCCGGCCACCGCCGTGGGCAGCGCGAAGGGCAGGTCGACCAGCGCGTCGATCAGGCGGCGGGCCGGGAACTCGTAGCGCACCAGCACCCAGGCGACGATCAGGCCGAAGAAGGCGTTGACCAGCGCGGCGGCCAGCGAGGCGCCGAAGGTGAGGCGGTACGAGGCCAGCACGCGCGGCGAACTCACCGCGTCCCAGAAGGCCGGCCAGGTCATCGTGAAGGTCTTCAGGAACGCCGCGCTCAGCGGGATCAGCACGATGAAGCCCAGGTACAGCAGCGTGAAGCCGAGCGCCAGGTCGAAACCCGGCAGCACGCTGTGCCGCGTGCGGAGCAGGCGCGTGAACATCGCTGTCGCGCCTACTTGCGCGTGTAGACCTGATCGAAGCTTCCGCCGTCGGCGAAGTGGGTCTTCTGCGCCTTGGCCCAGCCGCCGAAGACCTCGTCGATGCTGAACAGGTTCAGTTTCGGGAACTGCTTCGCGTACCGGGCCGCGGCCGCCGGATCTATCGGGCGGTAGTAGTTCTGGCCCGCGATGTCCTGGCCCTCGGCCGAGTACAGGTACTCGAGGTAGGCCTGCGCCACCGCGCGCGTGCCCCGCTTGTCGACCACCTTGTCGACCACCGTGACGGGCGGCTCGGCGAGGATGGACAGCGAGGGCGCGACGATGTCGAACTTGTCCGGCCCGAGTTCCTTCAGCGCCAGCAGCGCTTCGTTCTCCCAGGCCAGCAGCACGTCGCCGATGCCGCGCTCGACGAAGGTGGTGGTCGAGCCGCGCGCGCCGGTGTCGAGCACCGGCACGTTGGCCAGGATCTGGCCGACGAACTGCTGCGCCTTCTTGTCGTCGTTGCCGAACTTCTTCAGCGCATAGCCCCAGGCGGCGAGGTAGTTCCAGCGCGCGCCGCCGGAGGTCTTCGGGTTCGGCGTGATCACGCCGATGCCGGGCTTGACGAGGTCGTCCCAGTCCTTGATGCCTTTCGGGTTGCCCTTGCGCACCAGGAACACGATGGTCGAGGTGTAGGGCGCGCTGTTGTGCTTCAGGCGCTTCTGCCAGTCGGCCGGGATCAGCTGGGCCTTGGCGGCGAGTTCGTCGACGTCGTAGGCGAGTGCCAGCGTCACCACGTCGGCCTCCAGCCCGTCGATCACCGAGCGGGCCTGCTTGCCCGAGCCGCCGTGGCTCTGCTTGACGGTGACCACGTCGCCGGTCTTGCCTTTCCAGTAGGCGGCGAAGGCCTTGTTGAAGTCGACGTAGAGCTCGCGCGTCGGATCGTACGAGACGTTCAGCAGGGTGACGTCCTTGGCCAGCGTGGCCAGGCTCGCGGCGGCGAGGCCGGCGGCGAGCAGCGAGGTGCGAA
>CAZVLY010000267.1:0-6486 GCA_964628175.1 uncultured Piscinibacter sp.
TCTGGCTCGGCCTGATCGCCGCGCCGCTGTACCAGCAGGGCATCGGCCACCTGATGGCACAGCCGCCGCGCTTCGGCGTGGCCGCGATCTTCTACCTGCTCTACCCGCTGGGCATCGTGATCTTCGCGGTGGCCGCCAGGCCGGCCGGGGCCTGGCAGGCGACGCTGCTGGCCGGCGCGCTGTTCGGATTCTTCGCCTACGCCACCTACGACCTGAGCAACCTGGCCACGCTGAAGGGCTGGCCGGTGTGGCTGTCGCTGATCGACGTCGCCTGGGGCAGCCTGGCCACTGCGCTCTCGGCCGGGGCCGGGCGCTGGGCGATGGCCCGATTCGCCGCGGCCTGAGACGCCCGTCACGCGCGGCAGGCCCGGCTGCGCTGCAACGTACGTTCCCGAACAGACGCCGATCCCTCCACTGCCTACAAGGGGCGGATGGAACGATTCGACATGTCAGGCACATCGGCTGGCAGCGCCGCCGCACCTTCCCCGCATGGCAGGCAGGTGGAGCACAGCCACGCGCAGGGCCACGGGAACGGCCATGCCGGCAACGGCCACGCGGCCCCGGCCACAGCAGTGGATCTGTCGCGCGACGTCGCGCTGGCCGACTTGAACGACCTGCTGCAGGCCGTGAAGGCGCGCATGCGGCAACTCGCCGACGCGATACGCCTGCACGATGCCGATGCGCCCTCGGGCGTGCTGGAGTGCGCCACGGCGCTCGATCAGCTGCACGAGACCCTGGAGCACGAGCTCGGCCGGCATCGGCAGCTCGAGCTGGAGCTGTTCGACGCGCGCATGGCGCTGGCCAAGGCGCGCAGTGCTCTGGCCGGCACCCTCGACGGCGAGCGCCGCGCCCGCCACCTCGCACTGCACGACGGGCTGACCTCGCTGCCCAACCGCACGCACTTCCTCGGCCGGCTGCACGAATCGCTGGCGCCGGACGCAGCGACGCGGCCCCCGCTGGCGGTGTTCTACATCGACCTGGACGCTTTCAAGGCCGTCAACGACACCCACGGCCATGCCGCCGGCGACGAGTTGCTGCGCATCGTCGCGGCGCGGCTGGCTCGGGCGCTGCGCGCCGAGGACCTGGTCGGCCGGCTGGGCGGCGACGAGTTCGCCTGCCTGATCGCCGACATGCCCGGCCCGGCCGCGCTCGAGCAGCTCGCGCGCAAGCTCTACGAGACGGTGGCCGCGCCGCTGAGCATCGGCCCGCTGCGCCTGGCCGTCCGCCCGAGCATCGGCATCGCGATGTGCCCGAGCCACGCCGACACGGCCTCGGCACTGCTCGAATGTGCCGATGCCGCGATGTACCGCGCCAAGCGACTGCGCCTGGGCCACGCCATCTTCGAGGCGCGCGCCGACACCCCGATGCGGATCAGGGCGCTGCAGGGGGCGGCCGCTCCTTGACCAGCGAGGCGAGCACGGCCAGCCATGCCGGACCCGGCACACGCGCCATCGCCGTCGTCAGAAGTTGAGGCATCAGCCCGGCGAGCAGCGCGGGGCTGAGCAACCAGCGCCACGGGCGGCTCCAGGCGAACAGGCTGCCCGCCACCAGCGCCGCCGAGACCAGCGCGAGCGGATGGCGCTGGGCGAGCGGCGCGACGGCCATCTGCACGGCCTGCGCGGCCAGCGTGAGCGCCGGGCGCAGCGGAAATCCCGCCCACCATCCGCGGGCCGTGTCGAACAGCCCGCCGATGCCGGGGATCGCACTCCAGGCGTCGGAAGCGCCCGCGGCGGGCGCCGCCGGGCGATCGCTGCCGCCGCGCTGTACCGCCAGGGCCAGGCGCAGCCGCTGCCGCGAGAGCGCGAGCCGTTGCAGCACATCGAGGGCGGGGCTCAAGACGCCCCCGCCTGCTTGAGCATGTTCAGGTCGGCCAGCACCTGCTCGCGCACCAGCGCGAAGGCATCGCCGTCGGACCCGCGGCGCGCGGCGGCCAGGCACATCACTGCGGCGAGCAGCGGTGGCAGGGGCACGGCCAGCAAGGCCCAGACGGCCTGGCCCGGCGCTGCGGGCAGCATGGCCCACAACATCAGCGCCACCCCGCCGAGCACGCCGGCCATGCCGAGCAGGCACAGGCCGAGCGCACCGAGCACCGCCTGACGCCGCCAGGCCGAGACGGCCTGGCCGGTCTGCGCCGACACCAGCTCCCCATAGGCCCGTGCATGCTCGACGAGCAGCTCGGGCTGGCTGGCGATCAGGCGCAGGATCGCTTGCATCACGCGCGCGAACGGCTGAGCAGGGCGATCAGCGCCGTCAGTGCGGCGCCGGCGGCCGCAGCCATCAGCATCGCCTTCACCGGCTCCTGGCGGATGTACTCCACCGTGCTGTCGCCGGCGTGCTGCGCCTTGGCGCGCAGCTGGTCGGAACCGTCGAGCACGGCATCGAGGCCGCGGTGCGCCATCGCGCTGGCCTTGTTGGCCGCACGGTCGATCAGCGGGCCGGCCTGCGCGGCCAGGGAGTTGCCTTCTTCGGCGATCTTGGTGTCGAGCATGATGAATCCTTGGTAGTCGGAGAAATGAAGTGGGATGGGCGTCAGCGCTTGAGCAGCCCGAACAGGAAGGTCACCACGGCGAGCACGAGGAAGACCATGAACAGGATCTTGGCGATGCCCACCGCGCTGGCGGCGATGCCGCCGAAGCCGAACACGGCCGCAATCAGCGCGATGACGAGGAAGACGACGGCGTAATGCAGCATGTGGGAGCTCCTGCAACACGCTTCGGCGCCCGTCCGACGGATGTCGGTCTGGAGCGGCGCCGCAGCGATGGAGCCAGTGTGCTGCGACCGGCCCGGGCGCGGCATCGGCTTGCAGCCCGCCGTCCTGTCGGCGTGTTCATCCCGGTGCCGTAGGACGGCGCCGACAGCTCAGGACGCCGGCACCTGCGGCAGGCTGACGCGGATCTGCGTGCCCTGCCCCGGCGCCGACAGCACCGTCAGGGTGCCGTGCTCGGCCTCGGCGCGGTAGCGCATGCCCATCAGCCCATGGGCGGTCGGCCGGTGGGCCTGCGGATCGAAGCCCACGCCGTCGTCGCGCACGCTCACCTCGACGTGCTCGCCCCGGTCGGCCAGCGTGAGCCAGACGTTGCGCGCCTGCGCGTACTTGGTGATGTTGGTGATGGCTTCCTGCACGAGGCGGTAGACCACCAGTTCCGCGCTCTCGCCCAGCCGTACCGCTTCGAGATCGCAATGCACCGCGATGCCGGAGCGTTCGGCGAACTCGCGCGCCGCGATCTCGAGCGTGACCACCAGTCCGAGGTTGCTCAGCGCCGAGGGGCGCAGGTCTTCGGTGATGCGGCGCTTCAGCGCGATCACGCTGTCCAGCGTCGTGACCAGGTGCGCCAGGCGCTCCAGCGTCTCGGGCGCGGCACCGGCCAGCCGCGATTTCATGCGCGCGGCGTCCAGCTTGGCCGAGGTGAGCAACGCGCCGAGCTCGTCGTGCAGGTCGCGCGCCAGGCGGTTGCGCTCGTCCTCGCGCGCCGTCTGCAGGTGCTGCGTGAGCTCGGTGAGCTGCGCGGTGCGCTGCGCCACCTCGGCCTCGAGCCGGTCGCGCTCGCCCTGCACGAGGCGCTGGCGCTCCTTCTGCTGTGTCTGCAGCGCCGAGGCCTGGCGCAGCATCATGTACAGGGCGAACAGACCGAAGCCGCTGAGCAGCGCCACGCCGAGGCGGCCGAGCATCAGCGTGCGGTAGAGCTCCTCGCGGCGCGTCGTCACCTCCTGGAGCTGGTGGGCGAGCAGCGTGTTGATCAGCGGCGCGGTGTCGCGCTCGCCGGCGCGTTCGGCCACCAGCGCCTGCAGCCGCGCCACCTGCCCGGCCGCCAGGGCATCGCCACGGTAGTGCTCGGCCAGAAAGCGCAGCGAAGCGTCGATCTCGGCACGCACGACCGCGTCGACCGGCTTGCCGGGCGGCCCGGTCAGCCGGCGCTGCAGGTTCTGGATCTGCGTGCGCGCGGCGCCCATGCCGCCGAGTTCGTCGAGCGCGCCCACCGATCGCCGGTAGGAGCCTTCGCTGACGAACAGGAGGGCGCCCACCACCGCGCAGGCGAGTGCGAAGACAAGGGGGGTCCGCCGCAGGACGGAGAGAAAGACCATCTCTAATCCAGGGCCACAAGCGGGACCGAAAGCGTGAGACGATCGAGTGCCACTCGATGCCAAACGACATGATCCGAATCGCCATCGTCGACGACCACGCCATGGTCCGCGCCGGGCTGCGCCAGTTCTTCGCCGACCAGCCCGACTTCGCCGTCGTGGCCGAGGCCGCCAGCGGCCGCGAGGCGGTGGACATCGTGCGCAATGCCGAGGTCGACGTGATCGTGCTCGACATCTCGATGCCCGACCAGAGCGGCGTCGACGCGCTGGCGGCCATCAAGGCGCGGGCGCCCGATCTGCCGGTGCTGATCCTGTCGGGCTTCGCCGAGTCGCACTACGCCACCACGCTGCTGCGCCTGGGCGCCAGCGGCTACCTGAACAAGGACTGCGACCCCGAAGACATCGTCAAGGCGATCCGCACGGTGTGCCGCGGCCGCAAGTACATCACCGCGGCGGTGGCCGAGCAGCTGGCCGACACGCTCGGCGACGGCGGCGAGCGGCCGCTTCACGAGACGCTCTCCGAGCGCGAGCTGCAGGTGTTCCTGCGCCTGGCCAAGGGCGAGACCATCGGCCACATGGCCGAGAGCATGTCGCTGAGCGTGAAGACGGTGAGCACCTACCGGACGCGGGTGATGGAGAAGATGAAGCTGGCCTCGAACAGCGACCTCACCTATTACGCGCTGAAGGCGGGCCTGATTCAATAGACGCGGCTCATCGGGCGCGGCTCAGGACAGCGCGCCGAGGCTGCTGTCGGTGGGCTCGTCGCTGGCCAGGCGGCTGCAGTACTGGATCAGCGCGTCGATCTCGTTGGACTTGTCGAACACGCGGTCGGCGCCGAGCTCCAGGCACTTGCGGCGCATGTCCGGCGTGGCGTAGTTGCTCAGCACGACCAGCTTGCGCCGCTGCGGCATGGCATGCGCGGCGCGCAGCACGCCCAGGCCGGAGCCCCCCTTGAGAAAGATGTCGACGATCACCAGGTCGGCGAGGTGGTCGTCGCGACCGAGCCATTGCACGGCGGCGGACTCGTCCTCGGCGCTGCCCACCACCTCGACCGGCAGCAGCTCCTCGAGCGTGGCGATCAGGTTCTCGCGGATGACCGGACTGTCTTCGACGATGTACGTCTTGAGCGGCTGCATGGGTGATACGGCTCGGCCTGAGGGGCTGGGATACATCGCGAGTGTGCGCCCTTTGCGGCGCGGCGCCAGCGGCGGGAAGCCGGCGCGTCGTGTAGGCGGTGTCCTACGCGGGCGTCCGGGCCCGCCGCTCGTCGCTCTCGACGCGGCCGTCCACCAGCTCGATGATGCGGTCGCAGCGCTCGGCCAGCCGCGGGTCGTGGGTGACGACGAGGAAGGAGGTGTTCAGCTCGGCGTGCATGCGGCGCATCAGCGCGAACACCTCGTCGGACGAGGCCCGGTCGAGGTTGCCGGTGGGCTCGTCGGCGAGCACCAGCGGCGGCTGCATGACCAGCGCGCGTGCGATCGCGACGCGCTGCTGCATGCCGCCGGAGAGCTCGCCGGGCCGCTTGGCCATCGCCGCGCCCAGCCCCATCGCGGCCAGGATCGCGCGCGCATGCTCGCGCTGCGCCGCACTGACGCTGCCGTCGCGCATCAGCGCCGGCAGGGTCACGTTCTCCAGCGCGGTGAAGGCCGGCAGCAGGTGGTGGAACTGGAAGACGAAGCCCAGCGCGGCGCGGCGGCGCAGCGTCAGGCCGGCGTCGTCCAGTCCGGCGACCGGCTCGCCCTGGATGCGGTAGCTGCCCGCGGTCATCGGCTCGAGCAGGCCGATGATGTTCAGCAGCGTGCTCTTGCCCGAGCCCGAGGGCCCGATCAGCGCCGCGAACTCGCCGGTGCCCAGCGTGAACGAGACGCCGTGCAGCACCTCGGCCTCGTTGGGGCGGCCGAGGTTGTAGCTCTTGCGGACGCCATCGAGCTCGATCAGCGGCGTGGAAGGCGCGTTCACGGGCGGCTCACATGCGGATGGCTTGCGCCGGGTCGAGCGCCGCGGCGCGCCGCGCCGGCGCCACCGCGGCGAGCACGCCGCACAGCGTGGCGATGGCGGCGATGCGCAGCGCCAGCGCGGGGGCCAGCGTGATCGAGAACAGCGGCAGCCCGTCGGAGCCGCGCACGAAGCTGGTGAAGGCCCAGATCAGCGCCACCGCGAGCAGCACGCCCAGCGCCGAGCCCAGCGCGCCGACGATCGCGCCCTGCAGCAGGAAGACGCGCAGGATCTGCCCGCGCGTGGCGCCCATGGCGCGCAGGATGCCGATCTCGCGGCGCTTCTGAACCACCGACACCACCAGCACGCTGGCGATGCCCAGGATCACCACCACCATCACCACGCCGCGGATCAGCCCGGTGCTCACCGACTGCGCGTTCAGCGCCGACACCAGCTGCGCATTGGCCTGCT
>CAZVLY010000268.1:0-6462 GCA_964628175.1 uncultured Piscinibacter sp.
CCGAGGCCGTCGAGCCCGGCACGGTGTGGACCTGGAACGCCATCGGCAAGCAGTCGGGCGCCTGGCACCTGGAGCCCGGCGCCAACGAATCGCGCAAGGGCTTCCTGCTCAATCACCTGATCAGCGAGGAGCTGCCGGCCGCGCCGGGCGGCACGGCGCTGTCAAACAGCGATCCGATCACCGGCCAGGCCGCCTGGTACGACGTGCGCGTGCGCATCTACCCGGCACAGGCCGGCGAGCCCGAGGAGAGCTGGCCGCAGTTCGACACCCTGCGTGCCTTGCCCGGCATGGGCGCCACGCCGAAGCGGCGCCAGGGCTGGATGGCCGGCCGCGTGCGGAGCAAGCCATGACGCAACTGGCGCTCGTGATCGACCTGAACGTCTGCGTCGGCTGCCATGCCTGCGTGACGAGCTGCAAGCAGTGGAACACTTCCGGCTCGGCCGGCCCGCTGACCGACGACAACCCCTACGCCGCCGATCCGAACGGGACCTTCTTCAACCGCGTGCAGACCTTCGAGGTCGGCCAGTACCCGGCCACGCAGACGGTGCACTTCCCGAAGAGCTGCCTGCACTGCGAAGACCCGCCCTGCGTGCCGGTGTGCCCCACGGGCGCCAGCTACAAGCGCGCAGAGGACGGCATCGTGCTGGTCGACTACGACAAGTGCATCGGCTGCAAGTACTGCAGCTGGGCCTGCCCCTACGGCGCGCGCGAGTTCGACGAGGACCGCAAGGTGATGACCAAGTGCACGCTGTGCGTGGACCGCATCACCGACAAGGCGCTGCCCGAGGCACAGCGCAAGCCGGCCTGCGTGCTCGCCTGCCCGAGCGGCGCGCGGCTGTTCGGCGACATCCACGACCCGCAGTCCAACGTCTCGGTGGCGATCACCGAGCGCGGCGGCTACCCGCTGATGCCCGAGTGGGGCACGCGGCCGGCCAACCACTACCTGCCGCGCCGGCGCACGCAGATCACGCTGCACGCCGAAGACCTGCAACGCCAGGCCAACCCCCTGAAGCTCGACGGCAAACAGCCCGAGCCCGCGCACCTCGAGCCCGGTCGCGAAGACTTCGCGACCTGAACGCTGCCATGCAACCTGCCTATTCCGTCATCTTCCTCACGGTGCTGATCGGCGCCGGCCAGGGCCTGTTCCTGGCGCTGTATGCCTGCGAGCTGGCCGGCTTCGGCGCGGCGGCCGGCGAGCGCACGCTGCTGGCCGGCGGCGCCGCCGTCGCACTGGTGTTCAGCGCGCTCGGCCTTCTCGCCTCGTTCTTCCACCTCGGCCATCCGGAGCGCGCCTGGCGTGCCGCGGCGATGTGGCGCACGTCGTGGCTGTCGCGCGAGGTGATCGCGCTGCCGCTGTTCATGGCCGGCCTGTTCGCCTGGGGCCTGACACATGCGCTCGGCGCTCCCGGCTCGCGCTGGCTCGGCGCGCTGGCGGCCGTGCTGTGCCTGGCGCTGTACCTGTGCACCGCGATGGTCTATGCCTCGGTGCGCTTCCTGCAGGAATGGGCCAGCCCGCTGACGCTGGTGAACTACCTGCTGATCGGCTGCGCCAGCGGCAGCACGCTGGCCACCGCGCTGGCGGCCTTCGCGGCGCCCTCGCTGGTGACGCCGCTGGCCCTGGCCGCGCTGCTGCTCACGCTGGCGGCACTCATCGGCCGCGCCGTCTCGCTGCTGCGCAACGCGGCGCTGCGGCCGCGCTCGACGCTGCAGACGGCCATCGGCATCAAGCACCCGGGCATCGTGCAGCGCGCGCAGGGCTTCATGGGCGGCTCGTTCAACACGCGCGAGTTCTTCCATGGCCGCAGCGCCGCCGCACTGCGCGCGGTGAAGTGGTTCTTCCTCGCCGCGGGCTTCGTGCTGCCGGCGGTGATGCTGCTGGTGCTGCCGCCCTCGGGCGCGGTGCTGCTGGCCGCCGTGGCGGTCCAGCTCGCCGGCCTGCTCGCCGAGCGCTGGTTCTTCTTCGCGCAGGCGAATCACCCGCAGAACCTGTACTACCAGGCGATCTCCTGATGGCCGGCCTGCCCCTGCCCGCCCCCGCCCGGCTGCTCGGCCTGGTCGTGCTGCTGTGCCTGGCCGCGCCGGCGCACGCCGCGGGCGCCGACACGTCAGCCATGCCCTGGTGGTTCTGGCCGATGGCGCTGTTCGGCGCCTGCTTCCTGATGGGCATCGTCGCGGTGCCGGCCGGCATCGGCGGCGGCACGCTGTTCGTGCCCATCGTCGGAGGCTTCTTTCCCTTCCACCTCGATTTCGTTCGCGGCGCGGGCTTGCTGGTCGCACTGGCCAGCGCACTGGCCGCGGCGCCGATGCTGCTGCGCAGCGGCCTGGCCAGCCTGCGCCTGGCGCTGCCGCTGGCGCTGCTCGCCTCGGCCAGCTCGATCGGCGGCGCGCTGCTCGGCCTGGCGCTGCCGGTGGCGGCGGTGCAGACGGCGCTGGGCGTGACGGTGCTGTCCATCGTCGCGCTGATGGCGGTGTCGAAGAAGTCGGAGTTCCCGCTGGTGATGGCGCCCGATCGCCTGTCGAGCGCGCTGGCGCTCAACGGCGTGTTCGTCGACGGCGCCAGCGGCCGGCGCGTCGACTGGCAGGTCCATCACACGCCGGCCGGGCTGGCCGTGTTGCTGGGCATCGGCGTGCTGGCCGGCATGTTCGGCATCGGCGCCGGCTGGGCCAACGTGCCGGCACTGAACCTGCTGATGGGCGCACCGCTGAAGGTGTCCGCGGGCACCTCGGGGCTGGTGCTCTCGCTGGTCGATTCGTCGGCCGCCTGGGTCTACGTCAACAAGGGCGCGGTGCTGCCGATGATCGCCGTGCCCTCGGTGGTGGGCATGATGCTGGGCGCGAAGATCGGCGCCCGGCTGCTCAACGTGCTCAAGGGCGTGGTGATCCGGCGCATGGTCATCACCGTGCTGCTGTTCGCCGGGCTGCGCGCGCTGCTCAAGGGCACGGGGGTGTGGGCATGAAGCCGGTCGAGCTCGGCGTGACCGGCTACGACCCGCGCGTGATCACGCAGCCGGCCGAGCAGTTGCGCTACGCGCTGTGGCTCGACTGGGGCACCCGTGTCGGGCTGACCGTGCTGGTGCTGGTGTTCCTCGCCTACGGCGTGGGGCTGACCACGCCGCACGTGCCGCATTCCCGCCTGGCCGAGGTGTGGAACCTGCCGGTGAGCGAGTTCCTCGTCGCCACCGGTCTGCCCACCGGCTGGGGCTGGCTCGCGCACGCGCACCGCGGCGACATCGCCAACCTGATCGGCATCGGGCTGCTCACCGGCAGCTCGCTGCTCGCGCTGCTGGCCATGCTGCCGCTGTACGCACGCCGCGGCGACCGCCTCTTCGTCGGCCTCGGGCTGGCGCAGATCGCCGTGCTGCTGCTGGCCGCCTCCGGCGTGCTGACGGCGGGCCACTGAAGGATCGACAGCGATGACGCACGCCTTCTCGCAGCTGCTGCTGGCCACCGAGCATTCGGAGCAGGACGCCGGCGCCGAGGCGCTCGCCTTCGCGATGGCGCTGCGCTGCGCCCTGCCGCTGGCCGCCGTGCTGCCGATCGTCAGCAACCCGGAGTACGAGGCGCTCGCGCCGCAGCTGGCCGCGCACACCGAGGCGCAGGCCGGGCAACGCATCCAGGCACTGCTTGCCGACGCGCAGCGCGGCGGCATAGTGCTCGAGCTGCAGGCGCGGCGAGGGCCGGAGCCCTACCGCGAGATCGTGGACGAGGCCTCGGCCCGCCATGCCGACCTGCTGGTGATCCGCCGGCGCGGCAAGCGCGGCCTGCTCGCCAACCTGCTGGTGGGCGACATGGTGCGCAACGTGGTGACGCACTCGCCGTGCAGCGTGCTGGTGGTGCCGCGCGCCTCGCGGATGTGGACGCGCCGCGTGCTGGTGGCGCTGGACCCGGCCACCGCCGACATGACGCCGGTGGCCACGGCGGCCGCCATCGCCGCCGAGTGCGGCCTGCCCCTGTCGGTGCTGTGCGTCACCGAGCCGGCCGCCGAGGCGATGCAGGTCGCCGAGCGGGCACTGCAGAAAGCCTGGTCGACCGGCCGCGCTTTCGGCGTCGCCGTCGACGCGGTCACGCGCGTCGGCCGCCCGCACGAGCAGATCGTCGCCGCCGCGCAGCAGCTCGGCGCCGACCTGATCGTCATCGGCCGCCACGGCGGCGACAGCCTGTCGCGCGCCTGGCTGGGCGGCGTGGCACAGAAGGTGATCGGCCTGGCCGAGGAGCCGGTGCTCGTCGCGGTGACTTCCCTCTCTCCTCCAGGAGCCCCTGCATGAGCGACGCGCTCGCCTACCTCGTCAAGGCCCGCCCCGATGCGGTGGGTCACTACTTCCAGTTCCTCAAGGAATGCGGCAAGCACCTCGACCCGAAGACGCGCGACCTGATCTCCGTGATCACCAAGGTGCATGCGCAGACCGAGCGGGGCTTTCGCCAGTACCTCAACCGCGCACTGCGCGACGGCTGCACGCCGATTGAGGTGCTGGACGCGCTGCTGATGGCCTTCCCGGCACTGGGGCTGGCGAAGATCGTCTGGGCGGTGGACATCATCCTCGAGATGAACCTGCCGGGCTTCAGCCCCGAGGCGCTGCACGGCGAGACCGCCTGGCACGACCTCATCGGCAGCGGCGAGCTCGCCAGCGGCGAAACGAAGCGCGTCGAATGCGACGGCCGCGCGCTGTTCGTGCATCGCGCCGGCGACGACTGGCATGTCTACGACAGCCGCTGCCCGCACCAGACCACCGACATCCCGCACCTGGCGCTGGAAGGCCACACGCTGACCTGCCCGAAGCACCAGTGGGCCTTCGACATCCGCAGCGGCGAGTGCACCGCGAAGGGCAACAGCCCGCTGCGGCGCTGGCCGAGCAAGCTCGAACAGGGGCGCGTGATGGCCCGCTGGTAGGCCTTCCCCGACGAGAACACAGATCACCGATCACATGACGACAGGAGACACACCATGACCCGCTGGAACCGCACCTTCAAACTCACCCCGCTGGCCGCGCTGCTGCTGGCCTCGTCCGCCTTCGCCACCAACGGCTATTTCCCGCACGGCTACGGCATCCGCGCCAAGGGCATGGGCGGCGCCTCGGTGGCCATGACCGAAGACAGCATGGGCGGCGCGAACAACCCCGCCGGCATGGTGTGGGTCGGCTCGCGCCTCGATGTCGGCATGGACCTGTTCTCGCCGCGCCGCGATGCGACGCGCAGCGGTGCCGGCTTCCCGACGCTCAACGGCAGCGTCGACAGCCAGAGCAAGAACTTCCTGGTGCCGGAGTTCGGCTACAACCGCATGCTCGGCAGCGACATGTCGCTCGGCGTCACCGTCTACGGCAACGGCGGCATGAACACCAACTACCCGCAGGGCGACTTCAACTGCGGCGGCGGCCCGGCCAACATGCTGTGCGGCAGCGGCAACCTGGGCGTCGACCTGATGCAGCTGGTCGTGGCCCCGACGATCGCCTACAAGCTCAACAGCCAGCACTCGGTCGGCGCCTCGCTGCTGCTGGGCTTCCAGCAGTTCAAGGCCTACGGCCTGCAGGCCTTCGACAACGCCCCCGGCTTCCCGCCCTTCACCGGCGCGCCGGGCAGCGTCACCAACAACGGCTACGCGCACTCGAACGGCGTGGGCATCCGCCTGGGCTACCTCGGCCGCCTGAGCGACTCGCTGACGGTCGGCGCGGCCTTCGCGCCGAAGATGAACATGAGCCGCTTCGAGGAGTACAAGGGCCTGTTCGCCGACAACGGCGACTTCGACATCCCCTCGCACTACGCGATCGGCTTGGCCTTCACGCCCGCGCCGGCCGTCACCGTGGCGCTGGACTACCAGCGCATCAACTACAGCGGGGTCGGTTCGGTGGGCAACCCGAGTTCGGTGCAGGCGCCGCTGGGCGCGCCGGGGGGCCCCGGCTTCGGCTGGAAGGACATCAACGTCGTCAAGCTCGGCGTGCAGTGGCGCGCGACGAGCGCCTGGACGCTGCGTGCCGGCTACAACCGCGGCGACAACCCGGTGCGCAGCGAAGACGTCACCTTCAACATCCTCGCCCCCGGCGTCATGAAGCAGCACTACACCGCCGGCTTCAGCTGGGCGATGAACGCCGCCGACGAGTTCACCGGATCGCTGATGCTTGCGCCACGTCAGTCCGTCACCGGCGCGTCGCTGTTCAATGCGGTGCTGGGCGCTGGCGCCGGCGGCAACGAGACCGTACGCATGCGGCAGACCGCGATCGGCCTGGCCTGGAGTCACAAGTTCTGAACTGACTCGCGTCGCGCATCGGACGCCAAGGAGACAAGTCATGGCACATGTCGTCGTCATGGGCGCGGGCATCGGCGGCATGCCCGCGGCCTACGAGCTGCGCTCGCTCCTTCCCAAGGAGCACCAGATCACGGTGGTGAACGCCACTGACTACTTCCAGTTCACGCCATCCAACCCCTGGGTGGCGGTGGGCTGGCGCGATCGCGCATCGATCACGCTGCCGA
>CAZVLY010000269.1:0-6424 GCA_964628175.1 uncultured Piscinibacter sp.
CCTCGTACTTCTTGCCGACCATGAAGCCGGTGATGTTCTGCAGGAACACCAGCGGAATCTTGCGCTGCCCGCACAGCTCGATGAAGTGCGCCCCCTTCATCGCCGACTCGGAGAACAGCACCCCGTTGTTCGCGACGATGCCCACCGGCATGCCCTCGATGTGCGCGAAGCCGGTGACCAGGGTGGTGCCGTAACGCGCCTTGAACTCGTCGAACTCGCTGCCGTCGACGATGCGCGCGATGATCTCGCGCACGTCGTAGGGCTTGCGCGCATCGGTGGGGATGATGCCGTGCAGTTCGGCGGCATCGAACAGCGGCGCGCGCGGCGCGGCCAGGCGCTGCTCGTGCGCCTTGCGCCAGTTGAGGTTGGACACCGCGGCGCGTGCGATCGCCAGCGCATGCGTGTCGTTGTTCGCCAGGTGGTCGGCCACGCCCGACAGCCGGGTGTGCACATCGCCGCCGCCCAGATCCTCGGCACTGACAATCTCGCCGATCGCCGCCTTCACCAGCGGCGGGCCACCGAGGAAGATGGTGCCCTGGTTCTTCACGATGATCGACTCGTCGCTCATCGCCGGCATATAGGCGCCGCCGGCGGTGCACGAGCCCATCACCACCGCGATCTGCGGGATGCCCTGGGCGCTCATGTTCGCCTGGTTGAAGAAGATGCGACCGAAGTGGTCGCGGTCGGGGAACACGTCGTCCTGATTGGGCAGGTTGGCGCCGCCGGAATCCACCAGGTAGATGCAGGGCAGCCGGTTCTGGATGGCGATCTCCTGGGCGCGCAGGTGCTTCTTCACCGTCATCGGGAAGTAGGTGCCGCCCTTCACCGTGGCGTCGTTGCAGACGATCATGCATTCGACGCCGCTGACGCGGCCGATGCCGGCGATCAGCCCGGCGCCCGGCGCGGCGTCGTTGCCGCCCTTTTCCTTGTACATGTCGAGCGCGGCCAGCGGCGCCACTTCGAGGAAGGGCGTGTCCGGGTCGAGCAGCATCTCGACGCGCTCGCGCGGCAGCAGCTTGCCGCGCGCGGTGTGCTTGGCGCGCGCCGCATCGCCGCCGCCCTGGGCGATCTGCGCGAGCCTGGCGTTCAGGTCCTCGACCAGCGCGCGCATCGCGGCGGCGTTGGCCTTGAAGTCCTCCGAACGGGGGCTGAGATTCGAGGCAAGAACGGGCATGGAGTCTCCACGGATCGGCCGACTGTGGCACCGGATCGACAGTTGACGTTTACGTAAACGTCAACTCCGGATTCTATCGGGGGTCCGGGCCGCGCCGGCCCCTGCGGCTTACCCGTAGATGTCGGGCTCGCGCCAGCCGAGCTCGGCCATGTCGGCGCTGCGCAGCGACGCATCGCTGGGCATCAGGAATTCGTCGAGCTGCGGCGGGGCCAGGCCGATCGTCGACAGCATCGCGTGCACCTGGCCGCGGTGGTGGGTCTGGTGCATGAACAGGTGCGCCAGCACATGGGCGGCGCGGTCGCGCTGCACCTCGCGGCCGCGGTCCATGTCGACGATGGTCGCGCAGCCGGCATCGTCGAGGCGCTCGCACCAGGTGATCAGCCGCTCGTCGCTGGCGCGCTGGCGCGGCGCCAGTTCGGCGAGCGTGGCGGCCGGCACGAAGGCGGCGTACTGCTGCGGCAGCCCTGGATCGCCGTGCAATGCGCCGATGTAGTACTGGTCGACCGCCAGGATGTGGTTGAGCGTGGCCGCCAGGCTGCCGAAGAAGCTCGTGCGCGGGGCCTGGAACTCGGCTTCGCCCAGCGCCGCCATGGCGCGGTGCAGGCGATGGTTGGCCAGGCGATTGGCATGCGCCTGGATGCGCAGCTGGCCCGCCAGCGTCAGCGCCACGGCTCAGGCCTTCTTCGGCGCGTGGACGGGCTTCGCCTCGGTGGGCGCGCCAGCGCTCTTCCAGGCACCGAAGCCCCCCTCGACATGGGCGACACGCTCCATGCCCATGTCCATCAGCGTCTTCGTCGCCAGCGCCGAGCGCCAGCCGGCGGCGCAGAACAGCACGTACTCCTTGTCCTGCGCGAACACGTCGCGGTGGTAGGGCGAGGCCGGATCGACCCAGAACTCCAGCATGCCTCGCGGCGCATGCACCGAGCCGGGAATTACGCCCTCGCGCTCGAGCTCGCGCACGTCGCGGATGTCGACGAACACGACGCCCGGGTGGCCGTGCAGCGCACGCGCCTGCTCCACCGTGTAGGTGGTGACCTGTGCCATCGCCTCCTCGACCAGGGCAGCGGCAGTCTTCTTCATGTCAGAAAGGTCCTTTCTCGAGCCAGCGCTCGATCTGCGGCCGCCGGTCGTTGCCCCAGAAAGGCTCGCCGTCGACCATGAAGAAGGGCGCGCCGAACACGCCGGCCGCGATGGCCGCTTCGTTCTCCTGCTTCAGGCGCAACTTCCAGGCGGTGTCGTTCCACACCGCCTCGGCGGCATCGGCGCCGATGCCGAAGTCCTCGGCGAGACGGCGCAGCTGCTGCGGGTCGCTCAGGTCGACACCGCGCGCGAAATAAGCGCGCAGGCAGGTGCGCGCCCATTGGGTGGCGCGGTCGCCGCCCTGGTCGGCCAGCCACCAGAACACGCGGGCCGCGTTCTGCGTCGGGATCGGGAACTTGTCCGGGTTCTTCAGCGGCACGCCGGCGAACCGCGCCGAGCGCTCGAAGTCGTGCAGCGAGTACTCGCGCTTGATCGGGTACGACACCGGGCTCTTCAGCTCGGCGGCCTGGAAGGTGGCGCCCAGCAGGATGGCCTTCCAGTTCACCGTGCGGCCGTGGCGCGCCGCCAGCGCGTCGATCCACTCCGATGCGATGTAGGAGTAGGGCGACGAGAAGTCGAAGTAGAAGTCGATCGGTCGCGGCAGTGGCGTCATGGGTGACAGCGTAGCGCCTGCCGATGACGGCGGATTGGTCGCTTTCCCTCACCCGGCGCCCGTGCCGAGATGCTTGCGCCGCATCATGCCGACGGCCGGCGGCGCCGCTAGCATGGACGCAATGGGTTTGTCGCTCGCGCTCGTGGTCGTCGCGCTGGCCGTGGCGCTGGCGCTGCGGCCCTGGCGCGCCTTGCGCGCCGACGGCGTGCTGCAGCCGTGGCTGGCCTGCCTGGTGCTCTTGCCCTGGCTGTGGGCAGCGCAGCGTGTCATGCCCGGCGGCGTGGCAGTGCAGCTGTCCGGCGCCTGCCTGCTGGTGCTGATGGTCGGCTGGCCGCTGGCGGTGCTGAGCCTGTTGCCGATCGCCGCGCTCGGCGCCTGGCTGGGCGGGATCGACTGGCCGCAGGCGCTCGACCACCTGGCCTGGAACGGCATGGTGGCCGCCACTTTCGCGCTGGCGATCGGCCTGGCCACGCGCCGCTGGCTGCCCAAGCACCCTTTCGTGTTCATCCTCGGGCGCGGCTTCTTCACCACCGCACTGGCGATGATGGCCGCCGGCACGATCGCGACCTTCGTGCAGCCGCCGCCCGAGAGCACCGAACTGAGCTCGGTGCTGCTGGGCCACTGGCTGATGGCCTGGGGCGAGGCCTTCTCCACCGGCATGCTGGTGGCGATCTTCGTGGCCTTCAAGCCCGAATGGCTGGCGACCTGGTCGGATGCGCGCTACCTGCCGAAGGACTGAGGCTCACCCCCGCCAGAACTGCGGCGTGAACAGCACCAGCACCGACAGCAGTTCCAGCCGGCCGAGCAGCATCACGACACTGCACACCCAGGTCTGCACGTCGCTCAGGCCCTGGTAGTTGCCCGCTGGCCCGACCTGCCCCAGGCCCGGCCCGGTGTTGTTGATGCAGGCCACCACCGCGGTGAAGGCGCTGACGATGTCCAGCCCGGTGAACAACAACAACAGCGTCGCAGCGACCATCACGCCGCCGTAGATGAGCATGAAGGCCAGCACCGAGAAGATCACCTGGTTGGACACCAGCGCGCCACCCAGCGTCACCGGCACGACGGCGCGCGGGTGCACGATGCGCGTGAGTTCGCGCTTGGCCGCCTTGAGCATGACCAGCGAGCGGATCAGCTTGATGCCGCCGCCGGTCGAGCCGGCACAGGTGGCGAAACCGCACAGGAACAGCATCAGCACCGGTGCGAACAGCGGCCACTGCCCGTAGTCCACGGTGGAGAAGCCGGTGGTCGTGGCCACCGACACGACACTGAAGGCGGCGTGGCGAAAGGCCACGGCGAAATCCGGGTAGACACCATGGGCGAGCAGGAACAGCGTCACCAGCAGCACCGCACCGACCATCAACCCCAGGAAGGAGCGCGCCTCGATGTCGCTCCACAGCGGCGCCAGTGAACGCCGGCGCCACACCACGAAGTACAGCGCGAAGTTCACGCCCGACAGCAGCATGAAGAAGATCGCCACCGCCTCGATGGCCGGCGAGTCGAACGCGCCGAAACTGGCGTCGTAGGACGAGAAGCCGCCCAGGCCCATGGTGCTGCACATGTGCATGAAGGCATCCGCCCAGCCCATGCCGGCGAGATGAAACGCAATGAAGCAGACGAAGGCCAGCACGAAGTAGACCGTCCACAAGCCGCGCGCCGTCTCGGCGATGCGCGGCGTGAGCTTCTGGTCCTTCATGGGCCCGGCCGACTCCGCCTTGAACAACTGCGCGCCGCCCACGCCGAGCAGCGGCAGGATGGCGACGACCAGCACGATGATGCCCATGCCGCCGATCAGCACCATGAAGCAGCGCCACACATTGATCGAGGTCGGCAGCTTCTCCAGCCCGGTGAGCACGGTCGCGCCGGTGGTCGTCAGGCCGCTGACCGCCTCGAAGTAGGCGTCGGTGAAACTCAGGTCGGGCAGGTGCAGCATCAGGGGCAGCGTGCCGAAGGCCGGCAGCACCGACCACACCAGGGTCACCAGCAGGAAGCCGTCGCGCGGCTGCAGCTCGCGGCGCCGCCTCCTCGTGGTGGAGAACAGCGCGAGTCCGGCGCCGAAAGTGATGGCCATGGCCTGGGCGTGGTCGGCCAGCGCGCCATCGTGGCCGAACAACGCGAAGGCCATCGGCACGGCCATCGTGGCGCCGAAGACCATCAGCACCACCGCCAGCACCGGCAGGACGCGCAGCAGACTCGCCATGGCTCAGAACATGAAGGTCGCGCCGACCTGGAACAGCTTCTCGATGTCGCGGACCATGCGCTTGCGCGGCACGAACACGATGACGTGGTCGCCGCTCTCGATCACCGTGTCGTGGTGCGGGATGATGACCTGGCGCGCACCCTTGTCGGCGCCTTCACTGCGCACGATGGCGCCGATCTGCGTGCCTGGAGGCAGCGGGAGTTCGTCGATGCGCCGACCGACCACCTTGGAGGAACGACGGTCTCCGTGCGCCACCGCCTCCAGCGCCTCGGCGGAGCCGCGGCGCAGGCTGTACACGGCCTCGACGTCGCCGCGCCGCACGTGCGCGAGCAGTTCGCCGATGACGGTCTGCGCGGGCGACAGCGCGATGTCGATCTGCGTGCCCTGCACCAGGTCGGCGTAGGCGCGGCGGTTGATCAGCGAGAGCACGCGCCGCGCGCCCATGCGCTTGGCCAGCAGGCAGGCCATGATGTTGTCCTCGTCGTCGCTGGTCAGGGCGAGGAACAGGTCGGTGTCCTGCACGTTCTCGTCCTCGAGCAGTTCCTCGTCGGTGCTGTCGCCCAGCAGCACCAGCGTCTCGCTGTTCAGCTGCGTGCTCAGGTACTCGCAGCGGATCGCGTTGGACTCGACGATCTTCACCCGGCAGTCCGACTCGATCTCGCGCGCCAGGCGCAAGCCGACGCGGCCGCCGCCGGCGATCATCACGCGGCGCACCGGTTCGTCGCGCCGGCGCAGGGCGTCGAGCACGCGGCGGATGTCGCGCGTGGCCGCCAGCACGAACACCTCGTCGCCGGGCTCGATGCGCGTGGTGCCGTCGCAGACCACCTGTCGGTCGACGCCGACTTCGTCGCTGCGGTAGATGGCGACGAAACGCATCTCGACATGGGGCACGAGCTGGGGCAGCTCGCTGATCACGTGCCGCACCATCGGCCCGCCGCTGACGGCGCGCACCGCGATCAGGCTGACGGCGCCGTCCGCGAACTCCAGCACCTGCAGGGCCTCGGGGTACTCGATCAGCTTGCGGATGTAGGTGGTGAGCGACTCCTCGGGGCAGATCACCTGATCGACGGCGAAGCCGGTCTTGGCCATCAGCTCGCTGCCGTGCACGAACTCCGGCGAGCGCAGCCGCGCGATGGTGGTCGGCACGTTGAACACGTCGTGCGCCACCTTGCAGACGACCAGGTTGGTCTCGTCCAGCGGCGCACAGGCGATCAGCATGTCGGCATCCGCCGCGCCGGCGGCCTGCAGCACGGAGGGCTGGATGCCGTTGCCGGTGACGCCGCGCAGATCGAGGCGATCCTGCAGTTCGCGCAGGCGCTGCGGGTTGGTGTCGATCACCGTGATGTCGTTCTGCTCC
>CAZVLY010000270.1:0-6393 GCA_964628175.1 uncultured Piscinibacter sp.
TCGCGGCCCGGCGGGCGGCGCAGCAGCAGCGAGACCTGGCGGTAGGCGACGGCCTGCTTGGACAGGTCGTCGTAGATGATCAGGGCGTCTTGGCCGCGGTCGCGGAAGTACTCGCCCATCGTGCAGCCGGAATAGGCCGAGACGTACTGCATCGCGGCGGACTCGGAGGCCGAGGCGGCGACGACGATGGTGTACTCCATCGCGCCGTGCTGCTCGAGCGCGCGCACCACGTTCTTGATCGACGACGCCTTCTGGCCGATGGCGACGTAGACGCAGGTCATGTTCTGACCCTTCTGGTTGATGATCGTGTCGATCGCCACCGCGGTCTTGCCGGTCTGGCGGTCGCCGATGATCAGCTCGCGCTGGCCGCGGCCGATCGGCACCATCGAGTCGATCGACTTCAGGCCGGTCTGCACTGGCTGGTCCACCGACTTGCGCGCGATCACGCCCGGAGCGACCTTCTCGATCACGTCGGTCATCTTGGCGTTGATCGGGCCCTTGCCGTCGATCGGCTGGCCCAGCGCGTTGACGACGCGGCCGATCAGCTCGGGGCCGACCGGCACTTCCAGGATGCGGCCGGTGCACTTGACCGTGTCGCCTTCGGAGATGTGTTCGTATGCGCCCAGGATCACCGAGCCGACCGAGTCGCGCTCCAGGTTCAGCGCCAGGCCGTAGGTCGGCTGGCCGTCCTTGGTGGCGGGGAACTCGAGCATTTCGCCGGCCATCACGTCCGACAGGCCGTGCACGCGCACGATGCCGTCCGTCACCGACACCACGGTGCCCTGGTTGCGGATGTCCGCCGAGGCGCCGAGGCCCTCGATGCGGCTCTTGATCAGTTCGGAAATCTCTGCGGGATTCAGGTTCATGTCTTTCTCCGTGACGACGGGGACCAGCTCACGCGCGCAACGCGAAGCGGTGCTTAAGCAGTCAACGCCACTTTCATTTGTTCGAGCCGGGCCGCCACCGAGGTGTCGAGCACCTCGTCGCCGACCACCACGCGGATGCCGCCGATCAGCGACGCATCGACCACCACGCTCGCATTGAGCTTGCGGCCGAAACGCTTCTCCAGCGAGGCCACCACCCCGGGGAGTAACGCCGCGTCGATCGGGAAGGCGCTGTACACCGTGGCGTCGGACACGCCGGAGCGTGCGTTCACCAGCGAATGGAACTGCGCTGCGATCTCCGGCATCGCCGCGAGGCGGCCGTTGTCGATCACCGTGCGCAGCAGGTTCTTCGCGGCGTCGCCCAGGGCCACCTTGACGACCGAGGTCACCAGCGTGAACACCTGTTCGGGCTGGGTCTTCGGGCTGTCGGCGAACTGGCGCAGCTGGCTGTCGCCCGCCACCTTGGCGATCTCGGCGACCTGCTCCGCCACGGCCAGGGCGTCAGCTGCGCCGACGGCCTTGAACAAGGCCTCGGCGTAGGGGCGCGCGATGGTTGCGAGCTCAGCCATGGATCACAGCTCCGTCTTCAGGCGCGACAGCAGGTCGGCGTGCACACCGGCATTGACCTCCTTGCGGAGGATCTGCTCGGCGCCCTTGACAGCCAACGCGGCCACCTGCTCGCGCAGCGCTTCGCGGGCCTTCACGGACTCCTGCTCGGCCTCGGCCTTGGCGGCGGCGATGATCTTGGCGCCTTCTTCGGACGCGCGGCCCTTGGCCTCTTCGATCATCTGCTGCGCCAGGCGCTCGGCATCGGCCAGGCGCTGTGCGGCGTCGGTGCGGGCGGCGGTCAGCTGCTCCTCGACGCGCTTGTTGGCGCTGGCGAGGTCGGCCTTCGCCTTGTCGGCGGCCGACAGGCCGTCGGCGATCTTCTGCGCACGCTCATCGAGCGCCTTCACGATCGGCGGCCACACGAATTTCATCGTGAACCACGCGAGGATGAAGAACACCACGAGCTGCGCAAACAGGGTTGCGTTGAGACTCACGGCAACACCTTTCTTGGGGCAGGTTGATCGGGGCGCCGGCGGATTACTTCAGCACGAACGGGTTGGCGAACGCGAACATCATCGCGATACCGACACCGATCAGGAAGGCGGCGTCGATCAGACCGGCCAGCAGGAACATCTTGGTCTGCAGTTCGTTCATCAGCTCGGGCTGACGGGCGGCGGACTCGAGGTACTTGCTGCCCATGATGCCGATGCCGATGCAGGCGCCGATGGCACCCAGACCAATGATCAGACCAGCGGCCAGAGCGACAAAACCGAGAACGTGTTCCATGTTGACTCCTAGGAGGAAAGAAAAGTTGTGGTTGGTGGAAGGAAAGCGGGAACTCAGTGAGCGTCGTGCGCCTGGCCGACATACACGAGCGTGAGCATCATGAAGATGAACGCCTGCAGCGCCACGATCAGGATGTGGAAGATCGCCCAGCCGGTGCCGGCGATGATGTGGCCGATCCACAGGAAGATGCCCGTGGCCGAACCGAAGCCGGCAGCGCCCATCAGGGCGATCAGCATGAAGACCAGTTCGCCGGCGTACATGTTGCCGAACAGCCGCATGCCGTGCGAAACGGTCTTGGCCAGGAACTCGATCATCTGCATCAGGAAGTTGAACGGCCACAGCAGCGGGTGCGCGCCGAACGGGGCCGAGAACAGCTCGTGGATCCAGCCGCCCAGGCCCTTGATCTTGACGTTGTAGTACAGGCACACCAGCAGCACGCCGATCGACATGCCCAGCGTGGCCGAGAGATCGGCGGTGGGCACGACGCGCATGTAGGCGTGGTGCGGGTCGTGGCCGGCGGCGCCGTAGATCCACTCCCAGATGCGCGGGATCAGGTCGACGGGCAGGAAGTCCATCGAGTTCATCAGGAAGATCCAGATGAACACGGTCAGCGCCAGCGGGCCGACGAACTTGCGCGACTGCGCGTTGTGCACGATCGACTTGGCCTGGTTGTCGACCATCTCGAGCACCAGTTCGACGGCGGCCTGCAGACGGCCCGGCACGCCGGACGTGACGCGCTTGGCGACGCCGCGCAGCACCCACAGGCCGAGCACGCCCATCAGGATCGACCAGACCAGCGTGTCGACGTTGAAGACCGTGAAGTCGACGATGTTCAGCTGCTCTTTCGAGCGCAGGTGCTGAAGGTGATGGCCGATGTATTCACCGGCAGTGGGTCCATGTTGAGCGTCGGCAGCCATGTCGAATCGGACTCGTTATGTTGTCTTCGTCGCTACCGGTCGGCGCCGCCACAGCAGGGCCCACCAGTTCACCTTCACGCACACGACCATCGCCACCAGCAACGCTGGCCAGCTCAGGCCGGGTACCACCCTCGGAGCGGCCAGCAGCATGCCGACCGCCACCCCAATCTTCACCAGTTCCCAGAACATGAACCCGAACACGGCAGCGCCCGGATTGGAACTGGACCCCCTGGTCATCCCGCGCGCCAGCAAGGCACCCGGCACCACCACAGCGGCCGCGCCGTAAAGCGCCGACCAGGCTGCCCCGCTGCGCTCGGTGACGAGCCAGGTGACGGCCCCGCACACCAAACCCGCCGCGGCCTGGGCCGCGACGACCCGCCAGGGCGAAACCTGCGGGATGGACGCTCTCAAAGCCTGCGCCTCTTCGCGGGACAGTGTCTTGAAAGGCGGATCCGTCGCCTCATCTGTCTCGCTGGCGATCCGCGCTCCGTGGTCGATCGTGTCGGTCATGGTGCGCGGGTTACGTCTGCTTGCAGCAAAGCCTCGGAATTATACGGGGTAACCCGGCCTGTTCGACCGACCCCCTGTTCCGTCGGGTCTTGTGGCGTCGCCGCGCGGATGTTCGGGGGCTTGCCTTACATCACGCTTTTGCCGGCGGGCCGGGGAACCTTCGGCGCCGCCACCGAGTCGCTTCAAGGCTTCGTTGCGCCTGGCGACAGACCGCTGCCGGCAGCAACGACAATCCTCACCTGTTCCGCCACACGACCTCGCCATGCGGCTGCTGCGCACGTTCCTCTCGATCCTCAGCCTGACCTGGGCGCTGCCGACGCTGGCCGCGCCGAGCGCCGTGGTCACGACCGATCAGGTGCGCGCCGAACTCGTCGCGCACGCGCCACAGGGCGTCGTGGCCGGCCAGCCCATCTGGCTCGGCCTGGCGATCGCCCACCAGCCGCACTGGCACACCTACTGGAAGAATCCGGGAGACTCCGGCCTGCCGACCACGCTGCAGTGGTCGCTGCCCGAGGGCGTGAAGGCCGGCGAGATCGAATGGCCGACGCCCAAGCGCCTGCCGATCGGCCCGCTGGTCAACCATGGCTACGACGGCCAGGTGCTGCTGCCGGTGCGCGTCGAGGTGCCCGCCGGGTTCGCCGCCGACACGCTGCCGATCAAGCTGCACGCCGAGTGGCTGGTGTGCAAGGACGTGTGCATTCCCGAGTCGGGCGACTTCGTGCTCGATCTGCCGGCCCGTGCGGCCTGGTCGGCGCAGGCCGCAGCCTTCGATGCCGCCCTCGCGGCGGCGCCTCGCGCGCTCACCGGCGCCGTGGCCTCGGCGTCGCTGACCGGTGCCGGGCTGCAGATCGAGGTCAGCGGCCTGCCCGCCGCGTGGGCCGGCAAGACGATCGAGTTGTTCCCGGAGATCGCCGGCGTGCTCGACAACGCCGCGCCGCGCCCGGCCGCCTGGAACAGCAATCGATGGACGGTGACGGTGCCGCTGTCGGACCAGCGCTTCGAGAGCCCGCAGCGCATGGACGCCGTGTTGCTGCCGGCAGGCAGTGCCGTCGGCTCACGGGTCGGCTTCGAGATCACCGGGAGCTGGCCGAAGCTGGCCCCCGTGGCGGCGCCGGGCGCCGCGCCCGCTGCGGCGCCCTTGCCCGCGGCGAGCACGGCGCCGCCGCTGGGCCTGGCCGCCGCGCTGCTGTTCGCGCTGATCGGTGGCGCGATCCTCAACCTGATGCCCTGCGTGTTCCCGGTGCTGTCGCTGAAGGTGCTGGGCTTTGCCAGTCACGCGCACGACCGCCGCGCACTAATGCTCGGCGGACTGGCCTACACGGCCGGCGTGGTGCTCTCCTTCATCGGTCTGGCGGCGCTGCTGCTGGTGCTGCGCGCCGGCGGCGAACAGCTGGGCTGGGGCTTCCAGCTGCAGTCGCCCGCCGTCATCGCGGTGCTGGCCGCGCTGTTCACGCTGATCGGCCTGAACCTGGCCGGCGTGTTCGAGTTCGGCTCGGTGCTGCCCAGCGGCCTGGCCTCGCTGCGCGCACGCCATCCGCTGGTCGACTCGCTGCTCACGGGCGTGCTCGCGGTGGCGGTGGCCTCGCCCTGCACCGCGCCTTTCATGGGCGCCTCGCTCGGCCTGGCGGCCACGCTGCCGGCGGCGCAGGCGCTGGCGATCTTCGGCGCGCTCGGCCTGGGCATGGCGCTGCCCTACCTGGCCGCGAGCCTGTGGCCGGGCCTGGCCCGCGCGCTGCCGCGGCCCGGCGCCTGGATGGCACGCTTCAAGGTGCTGATGGCTTTCCCGATGTTCGCCACCGTCGTCTGGCTGGTCTGGGTGATCGGGCAGCAGACCGGCATCGACGGCGCAGCGGCGTTGCTGGCCACGCTGCTGGCGCTGGCCTTCATCGCCTGGGCGCTGGGCACGCCGGGCATCGGGCAGCTCGCCCGGGCCGCCTTCGGCATGCTCGGCGTCGCGAGCCTGGTGCTGGCACTGTCCTGGATGCTGCCGGCTTTCCAGGCGGCGGCCTCACCGGCCCCGCGTACCGGCGAGGCCGCTGCGCACTGGCAGCCTTGGAGCGAGCAGCGCGTGGCCGAGTTGCGCGCCGCGGGCAAGCCGGTGTTCGTCGACTTCACCGCCGCCTGGTGCGTGACCTGCCAGTACAACAAGCGCAGCACGCTGGCCGACGCCGAGGTGATGGCCGATTTCGCCGCGCGCGGCGTGGTGCTGCTGCGCGCCGACTGGACGCGGCGCGACCCTGCGATCACCGCGGCGCTCGCCGGCTTTGGCCGCAACGGCGTGCCGGTCTACGCGCTGTACGGCGCCGACCCGGCCCGACCGCCGCAGATCCTTGCCGAGATCCTCAGCGTGCGCGAGGTGCGTGACGCGCTGGCTCGGCTCTGACCCCGTGCACAAGGAGTACACGATGCACACTGCCATTCGCCTCGCCTCGCTCGCTGCCACGCTCGGCACCGCCCTGGCGGCACCGCTGCCCGCCTTCGCCGTCGCAGCGGTGGGCCAGGGCGCGCCGGCCTTCAGCGCCACCGACACCTCGGGCAAGACCGTGTCGCTGGCCGACTTCAAGGGCCGCACCGTGGTGCTCGAATGGGTCAACCCCGGCTGCCCCTTCGTGCGCAAGCACTACGACAGCGCCAACATGCAGTCCACGCAGAAGTCAGCCACGGCCAAGGGCGTGGTGTGGCTGTCGATCAACTCGACACACACCGGCGCCAGCGACTACCTGGCCCCGGCGGCACTGGCCGGCTGG
>CAZVLY010000271.1:0-2761 GCA_964628175.1 uncultured Piscinibacter sp.
GGCCCGAGGTGCCCAGCGCCTTCATCAGGTCGCCCATGGTCTTGGCATCGAACGCAGCCTGCGACCAGGCCGCCTGCGCCGCCTGGGGCAGCAGCCCCAGCCCTGCCAGCGCGGCAGCCACGGACGCACTGCGCGTCAGCATTTCTCGACGGGTTTGCATGTCCACTCCTACGGAATAAAGGGATGTTATGGAAGAGCTCGGGGCCGTCACAGCCGTGACTACCCTTGTCGCGCAGGGCGCTGGTGTAGCACAGCGAGGCGGATGGCTTCGCTGCTCACTTCTTTGCCCCTTCGGCGAGCCATTGCGCGATGGCCCGGGCTTCGGCCTCCGGCAATGTCTGCGCGGGCATGGGGATGGCACCCCAGACACCGCTGCCGCCGGCGCGGATCTTGCCGCCCAGGTAGCCCGCAGCGTCGGCCTGGCCGGCGTACTTCTTCGCGATGTCGCGCAACGCCGGGCCGACCAGCTTGGCATCGACGGTGTGGCAGGCGTTGCAGCCGTTCTTGTTCAGCAGGGCCAGCGCCGCGGGCGCTTCCGGCTTCGCTGCCGCTGCCGCCGCGGGGGCTGCCGCGCCGGCAGGCCGCGTGGTGTCGGCGCCATGCTGTGCGCCGACCAGGCGGTTCTGCTCGGCCAGGTTGCCGTGGGCGTTGCGGGCATGGTCGGGCAGCAGCGAGGCGTGCTCGGCATCGACCGGGCAGTCCTTCATGCACGCCGACCCCTGCACGTCGGGCTTGCGCGGCTTGCCGCCGGGCCACATGGCGTGATCGGTGGTCATGCCGTTGCGGTTGGGCAGCAGCGACTGGGCCTGCGCCATGGTGGCGTCGCTGAGCACGAAGTCGTCGGGCAGCACGCCGCCGAGGTTGAGCAGGAAGGCGGTGACGGCGTAGACCTCGTCGGTCGTGAGCGACTTCGGCGCCGTCCAGGGCATGGCGCGGTTGATGTAGTCCCACAGCGTCGAGACGGTCGACGCCTTCATCAGCGTGGTGCGGCCCGGGTAGGCCGGGTCGGTCAGGCGTGCCACGCGGCCGGTCTTCACGTCCTCCTTCGTGGTCCCGCCCACCAGCGGCGTGAAGGTCGAGTTGGCCTCGCCGAAGATGCCGTGGCAGGACGCGCACTTGGCTTCCCACACGTCCTGGCCCTGCGACACCGAGCCCTTGCCCTTGGGCAGGCCCTTGAAGTCGGGGCGCACGTCGATGTCCCAGGCGGCGATCTCTGGCGCGGTGGCGGCGCGGCCGATGCCGGGGTAGGCCGTCTGCGCGAGTGCCGCGCCGGCGGCCGCGAACAGCGCTGCGGCGACGAGGCTACGACAGCTGGACATTCTTCACCTCGCCGCTTTCCTGGACCAGCCACGACTGGATCGAGTTGTTGTGATAGATCGAGCGCGTGCCGCGCACGGCGCGGTTCTGCCGGTAGCTGGGCTGCACGTGGCCGCTGTCGTCGGTGGCGCGGCTCTGCACGATGGCGGGCTTGCCGTCCCAGACCCAGTCGATGTTGAATCGCGTCAGGCACTTGGCCATCACCGGCCCCTCGAGCCGCGCCGGGCGCCAGTTGCGCCCGCCGTCGACCGAGACGTCGACCTTCCTGATGCGGCCGCGGCCCGACCAGGCCAGGCCCGAGATGTTGTAGAAGCCCTTGTCGAGCAGCACCTGGCCGCCTGACGGGGTGGTGATCACGCTCTTCACCTCCTGCGTGCTCGAGTACTGGCGGTGCTGGCCACTGGGCAGCAGGTCGACGTAGTGGATGGTCTCGTCCTTGGTGCCGTAGGGCTTGTCGCCCACCTCGATGCGGCGCAGGTACTTCACCCAGCTGACGCCCTGCACGCCGGGGACCACCAGACGCAGCGGATAGCCGTTCTCCGGGCGCAGCATCTCGCCGTTCTGACCGTAGGCGACCAGCACCTCGCCGGACTCGACCAGTTCCATCGGGATGGTGCGCGTCATCGACGAACCGTCGGCGCCTTCGGCGAGCACGTAGCGGGCGCGCTTGTAGTCCACGCCGGCCAGGTCGAACAGCACCCGCAGCGGCACGCCGGTGAACTCGCTGCACGACAGCATGCCGTGCGTGTACTGCACCGTGGGCACGGCGACGTTGCCCCACTCCATGCCGGTGTTGGCGCCGCACTCGATGAAGTGGAAGCGCGACACGCTGGGCAGCCGCATCAGCTCGTCCATCGCGAAGACCATGGACTTCTTCAGCAGCGACGGGTCGGAGCCGTTGAGCATCAGGCGGTGCTTGGAGGGGTCGATGTCCCACCAGCCCTGGTGGTGGCGCTCGAAATGCAGCCCGGCCGGCGTGACGATGCCGAACAGCGACTGCAGCGGCGCGAACGACACCGAGGACTGCGAGGTCTGTGTCAGGCCCGGGCTGGGCCGGCGCTGCACGTTGGCCTCGTACTTCGAGGGCTTGCCGTAGCCGTCGGTGGCCACCGGCTGCCCCAGGCCCTTGCTGTGCTCGGGCAGTTCGAGGATGTTCGGGTCGCCGCCGGCTGCGGGCACGGGGTTGGACTGGCCGAAGGCAAGCGGTGCCGCGGCGCCGGCGGCGGCCGCTGCGAAGGCGCTGCGGATGAAGTCGCGTCGGCCGTGGCGCGCCTGCGTGAACACCGTGCGCACGCCATCGCGGTCGATGAAGCTTTCCGGGGCACGCTGCAGGCGGCCGGGGTCTGAGGGGTTCCGATCCACGGGGGCTCCAGGAAGGAGAGTCAGGCTGAGAATCTGTATATAAGCAAGTAAGAATATACAGATCTTCTGACTTGGCGCAGAT
>CAZVLY010000271.1:2861-6349 GCA_964628175.1 uncultured Piscinibacter sp.
CTCAACGCCAAGCCCGATGGCTACACGATCGCCCAGTTCCCGATGGGCATGCTGCGCATTCCGCACATGAGCAAGCAGCAGTGGCATCCGATCAACGACTTCAGCTTCATCCTGGGCGTGTCGGGCTACACCTTCGGCTTCGTCGTCAAGGCCGACTCGCCGCACAAGAGCTTCAACGACTACGTCGAGGCGGCGCGCAAGGCGCCCGCCCAGGTCAACTACGGCTCGACCGGCAACGGCACCTCGCCGCACCTGCTGATGGAGGAGGTGGCCGCGGCGGCGAAGGTGCAGCTCACGCACGTGCCGTACAAGGGCAATGCCGACCTGATGCAGTCGCTGCTCGGTGGCCACGTGATGGCGGCCAGCGACGCGACCGGCTGGGACAAGTTCGTCGACGGCGGGCAGATGCGCCTGCTCGTCACCTTCGGCGAGAGCCGCACCAAGCGCTGGCCGAACGTGCCCACCGCGAAGGACCTGGGCTACGGCGTGGTGTCGAGCTCGCCCTATGGGCTGGTCGGCCCCAAGGGCATGGACCCGGCCGTGCTGAAGACCCTGCACGACGCGTTCAAGAAGGCGATGGACGACCCCAAGCATCTGGAGCTCATCGAGCAGCTCAACCAGGACCTCTGGTACCGCAGCGGCGAGGACTATGCAAAATGGGCCGTCGAAACCTTCGCCAGGGACAAGGCGCTGATCGAGCGCCTCGGCCTGGCGGCCAAATGACGGGAACACGGGAATGAGCATTCGATTCGACGGCCAGGTGGCCATCGTCACCGGCGCTGGCGGCGGCCTGGGGCGCCAGCACGCGCTGGCGCTGGCCGCGCGCGGCGCCAAGGTGGTGGTCAACGACTTCGGCCGGGCCGCCGAGGGGCAGGCGCTGACGGCCGCCGAGGCGGTGGTGCGCGAGATCGAGGCGGCTGGCGGCACGGCGGTCGCCCACGGCGCCTCCGTCACCGACGAGGCGGGCGTGGCCGCGATGGTGGCCGACACGATGCAGCGCTGGGGGCGCATCGACATCCTCGTCAACAACGCCGGCATCCTGCGCGACAAGAGCTTCGCCAAGATGGATCTGGCCGACTTCCGGCTCGTGCTGGACGTGCACCTGATGGGCGCGGTGATCTGCACCCACGCGGTGTGGCCCATCATGCGGGCGCAGAAATACGGCCGCGTGGTGATGACGACCTCGTCGTCGGGCCTGTACGGCAATTTCGGCCAGTCGAACTACGGCGCGGCGAAGATGGCGCTGGTCGGATTGATGCAGACGCTCTCGCTCGAAGGCGCGAAGGACGGCATCCGCGTGAACTGCCTGGCGCCGACGGCTGCGACGCGCATGACCGAAGGCCTGCTGCCGGCGGCGGTGCTGGAGCGGCTGACGCCGGAGTCGGTGACGCCGGGCCTGCTCCACCTCGTGTCGCAGGACGCGCCCACGCGGGCCATCCTGTGTGCCGGGGCCGGCACCTTCGAGCGCGCGTTCGTCACCATGACCCAGGGTGTCCACATCGGCTCGGGGCCCGACGCGGCGGAGCGGGTGGCTGCGCGTTTCGAGGACATCTCGGACCGCGACGGCGAGACCGTGCCCGACAGCGGCAGCGCGCAGGGAACCAACGAGGTCGGCAAGGCCATGCAGGCCGGCTGAGCCTGCCCCGTACAATCCACAGGTTTTGCCCCTGGCCGAGCCGGGGGCGCACTTGCGAGGATGCCACCCGTGTTCATTTCCCAAGCCTACGCGCAGGCCGCTCCGGCGCCTGCCGCCGCACCCGACTCCTTCCTCGGCAGCCTGGGCAGCATGCTGCCGCTGCTGCTGATGTTCGTGGTGCTGTATTTCGTGATGATCCGGCCCCAGATGAAGCGGCAGAAGGAGCACAAGGCCATGATCGACGCGCTGGCCAAGGGCGACGAAGTCGTCACCGGCGGCGGGCTGATCGGCCGCGTGTCGAAGATCGGCGAGAGCTACCTGCACGTCGAGGTGGCCAACGGCGTCGAGCTGCAGGTACAGCGCACGGCGATCGTGCAGGTCCTGCCGAAGGGCACGTTCAAGTAAGCGAGTGCCGGGCGACCGCGTGAGAACGCGGCCCGCCCCGTGCGGCACGTCTGCCACGAGCAGCCGGGCCGGGCCGTCAAGGAAGTCGTCATGAACCGCTACCCGTTGTGGAAGTACGTGATCCTCGTGGTCGCGCTGATCGTCGGACTGGTCTACACGCTGCCGAACTTCTTCGGCGAAGCGCCTGCCGTGCAGGTCAGCAGCGCCAAGGCGACCCTGAAGATCGATGCCGCCTTCGTGCCGCGCGTCGAGCAGGCGCTCAGTGCCGCGGGCGTCAAGGCCGACTTCGTGCAGTTCGACGGCAACTCGGTGAAGGCGCGCTTCGACACCACCGACAACCAGATCAAGGGCAAGGACGCCATCGTCAAGGCGCTCAACCCCGACGCCAACGACCCGAGCTACATCGTGGCGCTGAACCTGCTGTCGCGCTCGCCGCGCTGGCTGAGCTCGCTGCACGCGTTGCCCATGTACCTGGGCCTGGACCTGCGTGGCGGCGTGCACTTCCTGATGCAGGTCGACATGAAGTCGGCGCTGACCAAGAAGGCCGAGGCACTGACCGGCGACATCCGCACGCTGCTGCGCGACAAGAACCTGCGCCATGCCGGCATCACGCGCAACGGCAACGACGTCGACATCCGCTTCCGCGATCGCGACACGCTGACGGCGGCCCGCAACCTGCTGGCCGAACAGCTGCCCGACCTGCAGTGGACCGATGCACCGGACGGCAGTGACTTCAAGCTGTCCGGCGTGCTCAAGCCGGAGGCCGCGCGGCGCGTCCAGGAAACGGCGGTCAAGCAGAACATCACCACGCTGCACAACCGCGTCAACGAACTCGGCGTGGCCGAGCCGGTGATCCAGCAGCAGGGGCTGGACCGCGTGGTCGTGCAGTTGCCCGGCGTGCAGGACACCGCCAAGGCGAAGGACATCATCGGCCGCACTGCCACGCTGGAAGTGCGCATGGTGGAAGACAGCGCCGAGGCCGCCGCGGCCGCGGTGGGCAGCGGCCCGGTGCCCTTCGGCACCGAGCGCTACGTCGAGCGCGGCGGCTCGGGCCTGATCCTCAAGCGCCAGGTCATCCTGACCGGCGAGAACCTGGTCGACGCGCAGGCCGGCTTCGACAGCCAGACGCAGGAGCCGACCGTCAACCTGACGCTGGATGCCAAGGGCGCGCGCATCTTCCGCGACGTGACGCGCGAGAGCGTGGGCAAGCGCATGGCCATCCTGCTGTTCGAGAAGGGCAAGGGCGAGGTCGTCACCGCGCCGGTGATCCGCAGCGAGATCGGCGGCGGCCGGGTGCAGATTTCCGGGCGCATGACCACGATGGAAGCCAACGACACTGCGCTGCTGCTGCGCTCGGGCTCGCTGGCCGCGCCGATGGAGATCATCGAAGAACGCACCATCGGCCCGAGCCTGGGCGCCGAGAACATCGCCAAGGGCTTCAACAGCG